>DATCWB010000230.1:0-8870 GCA_036566625.1 Pyrinomonadaceae bacterium | reverse complement strand
GCTGGTGCGCTTCAGTTGGCGCGAGGCCCTGCGGACGCACGACCGCCCGTGGCTGCGTCGCATGGGCGGCGCATACGAGTCAATCGCGCCAGACGTGCGCGCCTACACGCTCGAACGCGGCAGCCCCTTAGGCGAACGCCTCTTCCGCACGCGCCCCGGCGCGTTTCAGGAACACGATCTGACGGACGACACCTTCTCCGATTTCGCCGACGCGCGCACGCTCAAGGAATTCAACACGGAGTTCGTCTCGCGCGACCGCCGCCGCGCCGAGCCGGGCGATCTCCTGTTCTTTCATCAACCGTGGGCCGGGCGTTTCCCGTACCACGTCATGATCTTCCTCGGCGCGGCGCGCGAGGCGTCGGAAGGCGCGAGCGATTGGGTCGTCTATCACACGGGCGCGTCGGCCGACGCCAGCGGCAACAGCGACAGCGGCACGATCAAAAAGGTGCGCCTCGCCGTGCTCGACGAGCACCCCGACCGCCGCTGGCGACCAGTGGAAACCAACCGTAATTTTTTGGGCTTCTACCGCCTCAAGATTCTTCGTTGAGACTTCGGACAAAACGCTCTCTGGACTTCGCGTGTGCGAATATTTTTGAGTTGAACGCCGGCTAAAGGGCTGACTTTATGAACAGTCGAAAACTCCTGACTTCGATCCTGATCTATCTCGCGGTCGTCTTCGTCATTTTCTCCTTCTCGTTCTGGCGGCTGCGCATGCTGGCCGAAGGCGTGCCCGTCGGCGACCCGGCCGAGATCGAGTACAAAGAGCGCGACCCGAATCTTCCGGCCAAGCCCTTCTTCTCGCTCGCCGCCAACCGCACCTACGGCACGAATGAACGCCCCCGCCTCTGGCTCAGTTACCGCGACATAGACTCGATTGACTTCCGCGTCTATCGCGTGAACGACCCCGTCAAATTTTTCCGCCAGCTCGACGACCCGCACCGCTTCGGCGAAGACGAGGAGGGCGAGTTTCAGAGTTACTACCGCAAGCGCAAGCCCACGTTCCTCGAACGCGTCCGCGCCTTCAAGAGCTATTTCTACGTCCAGTTTCGCGACTACTTCCGCGCGCAACTCAAAAACTCCGCGCGCAAGAGTTTCAACCAGACCTTCCGCGCGCCCGACGAACTGAAAGAGGCCGAGGTGCAGCGCACGCCCCTGAACGTGGCCGACTACGCGCGCGTGCCGCTCCTGAACGACGACCAACTCGTGCGCGGCTGGCGCGAAAAACTGCCGCCGCTTGAGAACGAATACGACCGCCGCTCGA
Organism: Pyrinomonadaceae bacterium; assembly: GCA_036566625.1. GTDB lineage: Bacteria > Acidobacteriota > Blastocatellia > Pyrinomonadales > Pyrinomonadaceae > JAIVJZ01. Next base: position 7,609 of record DATCWB010000230.1, on the reverse strand, counting down.
TCCCGCTCGGCCAGCGCGAGCCGGGCGTCTATCTGGTCGAAGCGGTCAACGGCGATTTGCGCGCCTTCTCCGTCGCCATCGTCACAGACCTCACGATGATTGAAAAGACTTCGCGCGACGGCCAGTTGCTGGTCTACGCCGTCAACCGGCAGACGGGCGCGCCACGCGCGGGCGTACAGGTGCAGATCGTCGAAGGCCAAAAGACGCTCACCACCGGCACGACCGACAATCAGGGCATCCTGCGCACCAAGGTCGCGCGCAAAGAGACGCCGGGCGGCGGCGAGAACGCGGAGGAAGAAGGCGGCGGCGACGGTGAAGGCGACGAAGGAGGAAGCGAAGGCGGCGGAGACGAGAGCGGGGACGAAGACAGTTCGCCCTCCTACCTCGTCATGGCGACGGAGCGCGAGAACTTCGCCATTTCCGATCTCGACTCCTACATCTTCGGCGGCTACGGCGGCGAGTCCGAGAGCCTGACGAGCTACATCTACACGGATCGCCCCGTCTATCGTCCCGAACAGAAAGTCTATTTCAAAGGCATCCTGCGCCGCCTCGGCGAGCGCGGCTATCAAACGCCGTCCGGCGCGGTCACGGTCAGCGTCGAAGACACGAGCGGCGGCAAACTGTTCGAGCGCGAAGTGGCGCTCTCTTCGCGCGGCACGTTCAGCGGCGAAGTTGATCTCCCCGAAGAGACGCCGCTCGGCACTTACAACATCAAGGTACAGACAGCCGAGGGCGGCACGGCCAGTGGCTACTTCGACGTGCAGGAATACAAGAAGCCCGAATTCAAGGTGGCCGTCGCCGCGCCGCAACGCTTCGCGCCCACGGGGTCTGAGGTCAAGTTCAACGTCTCTGCGCGTTACTTCTTCGGCTCGCCAGTGACGCGCGCCGACGTGAAGTATTACGTCTACCGCGAGCGTTACTATCACTACTTCGCAGACCCCGCGGGCGACCCCATCGACGACTTCGGCGTGCAGGAGGAAGACGAGACGGGGGGCTACGACGGGGGCGGCGACTACGGCGATTCGATGGTCAAGGAGGGCGAGGGCAAGCTCGATGCGCAGGGCAACTATCAGGTCAGCTTCACCGTGCCGCAGCCCTCGGCGAAAGAGCGTTGGGATTACACCTACCGCCTCGAAGCGCAGGTGACGGACGCCTCGCGCCGCATGATGCAGTCGAGCGCGGAGTTCGTCGGCACGCGCGGCTCCGTGGTTGCCGACGCGACGACGGATCGCTACGTCTATTATCAGGGCGACACGGCGAAGATTCTCGTCCGCACGCGCGACTACGGAGGGCGCGAGGTGGCGGCCGGCGTCACGCTCACCTTCGTCGAGAACACCTGGGAGAAGATCGAGAAGAACGATTACGGCTACAAGTATTACGAGTACAAGCTGAACGAGCGCGATTTGTCCACGGCGAACGTGCAGACGAACGCGCAGGGCGAAGCCTACTTCGACTACCGCATCGAACGGCCGGGCAACATCCAGATCAAGACGACCACGTGGGAAAACGGCAAGGCCGTCACTTCGATGGGCGGCTCGCTCTGGGTGGCCGACCGCAACCAGCAGTTTTCCGACTATTCGTATCAGGAGAGCGAGGCGGTCAAACTCGTCCCCGACAAGAAATCTTACAAGGCGGGCGAGACGGCGCACGTCCTCGCCCTGCTGCCGACGGACAAGGCGCATCTTCTCGTCACGACCGAACTGCTCAGCGTGATGAGCGTGCGCCAGATCAGCGCCACGGGGCGCGCCGTCGTCATCGACGTGCCCATCGAAGCGCGCCACGCCCCGAACTTCTTCCTCGACGTGTCCTACGTCAAGAACGGCGAGATGTTTTCGGCCTCCACCTCTCTCGTCGTGCCGCCGCGCGACCGCCTGCTGAAAGTCGAGATCATCCCGAACAAGAAGGAATACAAGCCGCGCGAAACCGCGTCCTATACGATCTCGGCGCAGAACGGCGACGGGAGTCCTGCGGCGGGCGCGGAGGTTAGTTTCGGCGTCGTTGACGAGGCCATCTACAGCATCATGCAGGAGTCGGTCGGCGACATCCGCAAGCAGTTTTACGCGCAACGCTACAACGAGGTGAACACCACCTTCGCCATCAACTACTACTTCACCGGCTACGCGGGCAAGAAGGCCATCCAGCTCGCCGCGAACCGGCGCGCGCAGCAACTCGCCGACTTCAAAAACGAGGGCGATTTCGTCCAGCCGCTCATCCGCAAAATATTCAAGGACACGGCCTACTGGCAGCCGGCGGTGGTGACGGGCGCGGACGGCAAGGCCAACGTCAAAGTCGAACTGCCCGACAACCTGACGACGTGGCGCGCCACAGCCCGTGCCGTCACCGCCGACACGCGCGTCGGCTCTGCGACGAGCAAGATCATCGAGCGCAAGGACGTGATCATCCGCCTCGCCACGCCGCGCTTCATGACCTCGGGCGACACGGTCACGCTCTCCGGCATCGCGCACAATTATTTGAACGGCGACAAGACGACGCAGATTTCCCTCGCCGTCAACGGCGCGCAACTGCTCGACCCGCCCGCGCAGACCGTCACCATCCAGAAGAACGGCGAGCACCGCATCAACTGGCGCGTCAGCGCGCAACAGACGGGCAGCGTCACGCTCCTCGTCAAAGCCCTGACCGACACCGACTCGGACGCCGTCGAGTTACAGCTTCCCATCGTCCCGCGCGGACTTAAACAGACCGCCGGGGAGGCCGCCACGCTCTCGGGCGACGGCGACTCCGAGCGCACCATTACGATCAACCTGCCGGCGAACGCCGACCCGCGCGCCCGCACGCTGCGCGTCGAAGCCGCGCCTTCAGTCGCCGCCACGCTCTTCGGCGCGCTCGATTACCTGACGGGCTACCCTTATGGCTGCGTCGAACAGACGATGTCGCAGTTTCTCCCGACGATCATAGTCGCCAACACCCTGCGCGAGGTGGAGCAGGCTTCCATCCGCGACACGAACAACATCGACAAGAAGGTGCGCAAAGGTCTGGCGCGCCTCTACAACTTCCAGCACGACGACGGCGGCTGGGGCTGGTGGAAGGACGACCCGACCGATCCGTGGATGACGGCCTACGTCGTTGACGGCCTGACGATGGCGTCGCGCGCCGGCTATCAAACGGACGACACGCGCGTCGAACGTGGTCGCGGAAAGTTGTCCGGCCTGCTCGACGCCGGGAAGAACGACGACGGCAAAGAGATCGGCATGGAGACGCGCGCCTACATGGTCTACGCCCTGAACGCGAGTGGCGGCGTCAACCCGCGCTATATCGAAGACCTGATCACGAACCGGGGGCGGCTGCAACCCTACGCCCGCGCCCTGCTCGCGCTCACGTTGAAACAGCGCGGCGACGGGCGCGCGCGCGGGCTGGCCTCAGAGATCGAACGCTCCGCCAGACAGACGGACTTCGACGCCCACTGGCAGTCGAGCCGCAACTTGGAGGATTTCAACGAGGACAACACCGTCGAAGCGACCGCGCTCTCGATCAAAGCCCTCGCGCAGATCGCGCCCACGAGCGGCGTCCTGCCGAAGGCCGTGCGGTGGACGATGGCGAGCCGCAGGCATGGCGACCGCTACTGGGTCTCCACACGCCAAACCGCTTTCGTCATCTTCGGCCTGACCGATTACCTCAAAGCCAGCAACGAACTCTCGCCCGATTACGCGCTTGAGGTCTATATCAATAACGAGCAGGTCATAGCCGAGCAGGTGACGGGCGCGGCGGCGGCGGGCGCGAAATCCTTCGTCGTCACGCGCAAAAACGAACAGGTGGGCGGCGCAACCCAGGTGCGCTTCGTCAAACGCGGCGGCGGCGTGCTCTACGCGTCCGCCGCGCTCGAATACGCGACGAACGACGAACAGACCGCGCCGAAAAACACTGCGAATCTGAAGATCACGCGCGAATACCTGCGCCTGCGCGTGGATGACGACGGCAACGGGAATTTGAAGTGGAAGACCGAGCCGCTCTCCGGCGAGTTGCGTTCGGGCGATCAGATCGTCTCGCGTCTCGTCATCGAAGGCGCGCGCGCGCCCTACCTGCTCATCGAAGACCCGATCCCGGCGGGCGCGGAACAGGTCGAGAGCATCAGCGGCCTGAATCTCAACTACACGGAGAACGGTTGGAGCGATTGGTACAGCGCGCGGGAGTTTCGCGACCAGCGCACGGCCTTCTTCCTCAACTTCTTCGACGGACGGGCCACCTTCCAGTACGCCATGCGCGTGCAGGAGCCGGGTGATTTTCGCATCGCCCCGGCGCGCGTCGAGTTGATGTACCAGCCGACCGTGCAGTCGAACACGGCGAGCGGAAAGCTGACCATTCTGGATCGTCAATAATGTGTGGGGATTTAAAACCTTCACCATCACGGACACAGAGAGACGACAGAGGGGGCACAGAGAAAATCAGATGGCAAATTTCAAATCTGTAATCTCGGATGCGGTTCGTCTTTCCTCTGCGCCCCTCAAGAGTCCTCTGTGTCTGCGGTGGCGAGTGGGAATCGTCATCGCTCAAGTTTATCCATAAATTCGTCAGGTGATCTTATGACCAAGAACGTACTCGCTTCCATCTTCGCCGCCGCGCGCGACCTCGTGCGCTCGCCCCGCGCGCTCGCCGTGCTCGTCGCGCTCTACGTCGCGCTCATCGCCTCGGTCTTCTTCTTCATCACGACGCGCGAAGCGACCCTCTGGCAGTTGTTCGTGACGGGCGCGACCGTGCTCCTCGCGCCGCTGCTCTTCTTCGTCGTGCAGGCGGCGTGCGCCAGTTACGCCGTGGGTCACAGGGAGGCGCGCGCGCTCGTGCGGCGCACGACGCGAAGTTTCCTGAAAGTGCTGGCGGTGAGCATCCCCTTTATCCTGCTCGCCGTGCTCTCCGTCTATCTTCTCAACAAACTTGAGCGGCGCGTGCAGTTGTCGCCCGAGGAGCGCGCCAGCGTTGAATACGCGCGCAGCGCGCAGAGCGAAGAGGGAGAGTCTTCGTCGTCTGCGGAGGCATCTGCCCGCAAGCCGCCCGTGCGCTGGAAGTACCTGCTGGTTTCGGCCTTGCGCCTCTTCGTGCTCGGCCTCTTTTTGCCGCTCGCCGCGATGCACCTCTGGCTCGCCGCCGCGCGCGACGGACTCGTCGCGGCCTACGCTCGCTTCCACCGCCACCTCGTGCGCGCCTTCTCCGCACGCAGCGTGCTGACCTACGGCGTCGGCATGATCGTCTTCGCGCTCATCCCCTATTTTCTGATCACGAAACGCACGCCCGTCGAGAGCAACACGTTCGAACTCCTGATCTTCGGCGCGCGCATCTTCCTCGCCTTCTCGCTCATGCTCTTCGGCTGGGTGATGACCATGACCGCGCTGGCGCGCGCCGACGGCGGCCACGCCGTAGCGGCGGCGACGACCGAACCCGCGCTCGACGAGACGCAACCCCACACCGTCCCGGCGACGGCCGCGACGAGTTAAGGCGCGTGTCGCAAGTTAAAGCCCATGTCGGATGAAAGACATGCTCGCCGCAGTTAAAAACTTTCTCTTCCCCACACATAGCGGCGCGCGCTGTCGCGGGCTGACGCACGCTTGCGTGTGCCTCGCACTCTTCTGCGCGTGGGCGATGCCTCAACCCGGCGCGTCGAAAGTCGAACCCGCGAGCGCGCGCGTGAGCGAGGACGTGTTGGACGCGGCCTTGCAGCGCGCCGCGAGCATCGCCCTCGGCTCGCGCGAAGGCACGATCATCGTGACGGACGCGCAGACGGGGCGCGTGCGCGCGGCCGTCAACCCGCGTGTGGCGGAAGCGTCGGCCTTCCCGCCCGGTTCCGCGATCAAACCTTTCACGCTGCTCACGGCCTTGCGCGCACGCGTCATCAACGCCGACGCGCGCCTCTCCTGCCGCAAGCATTACACGCGCCGAGGCGCAGACTTCACCTGCTCGCACCCCGTCTACGTTCCGCCCCTCAATCCCGCGCAAGCCCTCGCGCATTCCTGCAACTACTACTTCGCACGCCTCGCCGAACGACTCCCGCCCGCAGAGTTCAAACACACGCTCGCCGCCTACGGATTCGGCTCACGCGCCGCGACAGCGATCAAGCAGGCGAGCGTTCGCGTGGATGCAGCGGCGACCGACCTGCCGCGACTCCCGCGCGGCGACTGGCAAGTCAAAACCGCGCTCGGCGAAGGCGACGAACTGCTCGTCACGCCCCTGCAACTCGTCTCCGCTTACGCCGCCCTCTTTAACGGCGGCCACCTCTACCGCGCGCACGCCGCCACCGCGCCCGACGATTTCCGCGCGGAAGAACTCGCACGCCTCGACATCAGCGGCGACGAGCGCGCGCTCCTGCTCTCGGGCTTGCGCGGCGCGGTCAGATACGGCACGGCCGCCCCGGCCGATCTCGCCTCGCTCCCGACCCACGTCTTCGGCAAGACGGGCACGGCCACGGACGAATCCGACGGCTTCCACACGCACGGCTGGTTCGTCGGCCTCGCCTCCGAACGCGCGACGCACGCGAACCGCTCACACGCCGCAACGCAGGCAGACGCGCCCGCGCCCGCCGAAGTGAAACTCGCCGTCCTCGTCTTCCTCAAACGCGGGCAGGGCAAAGAGAGCGCGGCGGTCGCGCGCGCCGTCTTCGCAGAGCACGCGCGCCTGACGACGGGCGACGCGCCGGCTTCCAACTCGCGCCCGGAAGACGCATCTGCAAACGGCGAGACGGGCGACTCGAACGCCGCGCCGCGCACGTCGTCAGGCGCGACGCTCGTCCGCGTTCGCCTCACGCGCGAGGAGTCCACGCGCACGCTCCCGCTCGACGAATACCTGTTCGGCGTCCTCGCGGCCGAGTCGAGCGTCGAAGGAGAGTTCGCGGCCTTGAAAGCGCAGGCGGTCGTCAGCCGCACCTACGCGCTCTCGAACCTGCGCCGCCACGCGCGCGACGGTTACGACTTATGCGACACGACCCACTGCCAGCGTTTCCTACAGGTCACGCAGGCGAATGCGCGCCCGGATTTTCACCAACTCGTGCGCCGCGCCGTCGGCGACACGAGCGGCGAGGTCTTGCGCGACGCGCGCGGCTCGCTCGCCGACGCTGTTTTCTTCTCCACCTCATGCGGCGGGCAGACGGCCAACCTGCAAACGCTCTGGGGCGCGCCCGCGCGCGAGCCTTACCTGCGCGGCGTCCGCGACGAATACTGCGCCGCCATGCCGCACACACGCTGGACGGACGCGATCCCCGCCGCGCATCTCGCCAAAGCCCTGCGTGAAGACGCGCGCACGGATGTCGGCGCGCGCGTCGAGAGGCTGTCCGTCGTCAGACGCGACGCGACGGGGCGCGTCGAACAACTGGCGATCACGGGCGAACGTCGGCGCGTCGTGGTGCGCGGCTGGGATTTCAAGATCGTCGTCGGGCGCACGCTCGGTTGGAGCGTGCTCAAGAGTTCGCGTTTCGAAGTGATGCGCGCGGGCGACAAGTTCGTCTTTCGCGGCAGCGGCTTCGGCCACGGCCTCGGTCTCTGCCAGTCGGGCGCGCACGTCATGGCCGCGCGGGGCGCGTCCTACCGGCAGGTTCTCGCCTACTACTTCCCCGCCACGTCCGTGGGCGGCGCGGCCGTGGTCGGGATGCAGGCCGCGCCGCAAACCCACG
>DATCWB010000229.1:0-4364 GCA_036566625.1 Pyrinomonadaceae bacterium | reverse complement strand
GAGTGGCACGGCCACCTCCGCCCCGCCCGCCAGCACCGCCCGCGCCGACGCGCGCGGCGCGTCCAGAGTTTCCATGACCGAAAAACTCGACGCGCGCACGAGCCGCGCGATCTGCGACGCGCCCGCCTCGAACACCGCGCGCAACTTCGCGTCCGGCGCGCCGACCAGTATCGGCACTGCCTCGCCCGGCTTGATGTTCATCTCCGAGCGTATGTTGCGCACGCGCGAGACGAGTTCGATGATCGCCTGCACTTCCGCCTCGGCGCGTTCGTCAACGAGTTCGTCCTGACTCTGCGGGTAAGCCGCGAGCATGATCGTCAGGGGTGCGCCCGCGTAAGCGGGATGGAGTTGTCGTTCGCCGATGCCGGGCAGCATTTGCCAGAGTTCCTCAGTGATGAACGGCATGAACGGGTGCAGCAGGCGCAAAGCCTGTTCAAGCACCGTGAGCACGCGGCTGCGCGCCGCCTCTCGCGCGGGCGACTCTTCGGCCGCCGTCACCTCCGACTTCGAGAGTTCTATATACCAGTCGCAGAAATCATCCCAGAAGAAATGATAGAGCGTCTGCACGGCGAGGTGAAACTGGTACTTCTCAATCGCCTCGCCTACCACACGCGCCGTCCGGTTCAGGCGCGACACGATCCAGCGGTCGTGCAACGCCCACGCGTCGCGGTTCTCGTCGAACCCTTCGCCGACGCGCGCGCCCTCGGAGTTCATCAGGCAGAAGCGCGCGGCGTTCCAGATTTTGTTGGCGAAGTTGCGATACGACTCGACCTGATTCTCGTTCCAGCGCGTATCGGTCGTCTCGATTGAGGCGAGCACGAGGCGCGTGGCGTCCACGCCGTACTTGTCGAAAATCTCCAGCGGGTCAACGCCGTTATTTTTCGACTTCGACATGCGCTGCCCGTGCTTGTCGAAGATCGTGCCCGTGATGAACACGTCTTCGAAGGCACGCTCGCCCGTGAATTTCATGCCCGTCATCATCATGCGCGACACCCAGAGGAAGATGATGTCGCGCGCCGTGATGAGCACCGACGTGGGATAGAAGGTCTGTAAGTCCGGCGTCTCGTCGGGCCAGCCGAGCGTGGAGATCGGCCACAGGGCGGACGAGAACCACGTGTCGAGCACGTCGGGGTCTTGCGTCAATTGGTCAGTGCCCGCACGCTCTCTCGCCTCCTCGACGCTTCGCGCGACGATGGTGCGGCCGTCCTCGGTGTACCACGCGGGGATGCGATGACCCCACCAGAGTTGGCGCGAGAGCGTCCAGTCGTGCAGATTTTCGAGCCAGTTCGTATAAACTTTCTCGTACGGATTTTCGGGCACGAAGCGTGGCTCGTGTCGCTCGTGGATCAATTCCAGCGGGCGGCGCGCGAGTTCCGCCTGACGGCAGAACCACTGCAAAGAGATCAGCGGCTCGACCACCGTGCGGCAACGCCCACACTTCGAGATCGAGAACTCGTAGTCAACTACCTTCTCAAGCAGCCCGAGTTCTTCAAACTTCGTGACCACTTTCTCGCGCGCCTCGTAGCGGTCGAGTCCCTCGAACTCCTTCCCTGCGTCAGCCGTCATCCGCGCGTACTGGTCTATGACTTTGACGAGCGGCAACTCGTGGCGCAAGCCCATCGCGTAATCGTTCGGGTCGTGCGCGGGCGTGACCTTGACCGCGCCCGTGCCGAAGGCGGGGTCTACGAAGTCGTCGGCGACGACCGCGATCTCGCGTCCCGCGAGCGGCAACAGAAGCGTCGCGCCGACGAGTTCGCGGTAGCGTTCGTCCGAGGGGTTGACGGCCACCGCCGTGTCGCCGAGCATCGTCTCCGGGCGCGTCGTCGCCACGGTCACGCGGCGGTCGCTGTCACGCACGGGGTATTGCAGGTAGTAGAGTTTCCCCGCCTGCGCTTCTTTATCGACTTCGAGGTCGGAGAGGGCGGTCTGATCCTTCGGACACCAGTTGATCATGCCCTCGCCGTGGTAGATCAAATTCTCCTCGTAGCAGCGCACGAAGAACTCGTTGACCGCGCGAGACAAACCCTCGTCCATCGTGAACCGCTGCCGCGACCAATCGACGGACGCTCCCTCGCGCCGCATCTGCTGCATGATGCGCGAACCCGATTCATGCCGCCATTGCCATACGCGCTCTAAAAATTTCTCGCGCCCAAGCGCGTGGCGCGACGTGCCCTCTTTTTTGAGTTCGCGTTCGACGACGATCTGCGTAGAGATGCCCGCGTGATCCTCGCCGGGAACCCAGAGCGTGCGGTAGCCGCTCATGCGCTTGAAGCGCGTCAGCACGTCCATCAGCGTGTGCTGGAGGGCGTGCCCCATGTGGAGCGACCCCGTAACGTTCGGCGGCGGGATGACGATGGAGTAGACGGGGGCGGCGGGGTCTTGGTTGATCTCGGGCGCGAAACAGCCTTGCGCCTCCCAGTTCGCGTAGTGTCGTTCTTCGGCCTGTTTCGGATCGTAAGTCTTCGGGATGTCCATGTGTTCGGGTGAGCCGTCAGCCATCAGCCGTCAGCTTTCAGCATTCAGATACATTGAGTTTGTTGCTCCGAAGCATTGTAAAGGAATCAGCGGCGGTTTTCGACTGACGGCTGAAAGCCGTCGGCTGACGGCTAAACAAAAAAACGGATCGAGCGTGGCGGTTTGACTATCTCCGCCGCAAACTCGATCCGCTTGTGTGCTTGCCGTGTCGCCTGCTACCGGGGGCGCGTCTGTTCTTCCTGGAGACGTTGCCTGATGAGCCGTTCGGCCAGATCGGGGACGACCTCCCAGGCGATCTCGCGCACGACCTGTTCCGACATCTGCGCGACGACGCGCCGCACCACCTCGTCCAGCATTTCGGGCGACAGAGACGGCGCGGCGGTTGACGCCGCCTGACTCGATTCGGGCGACGCGGCGGGCGAACTCGCGTCGGGCGCGGACGCCTGTAAACTCGCATCAGTGGCAAACGGCTCCGCCGGCTGGTACGCTCCCGACGCTCCGACGGGCACGACATCTCCCGCGTGCGCCACCGCACTGGCGGCCACGGGGTCTCCGTCCCAGACGGGCGCGCGTTGCGCGCTACTATCGCCCTCTTGCCCCGTGAAACTTTCCGGCTGGCGCGTCTCCGTCGCGGGAGGCTCGTTGGCGAAGAGCAGCGAGGGGGATTCCGACATCTCCGGCGCTTCCAATTCCTCCGGCAATTCCCCGAGCGACGCGACTCCGCCCGCATGCGCCACCACGCTGGCAGCCACGGCGTCCGACGGTTCGGCTTCCGTGACGGCAGCCGTGGGCGACGCCCACATCTCCGTCTCTTCGGGCGTCTGCGAGTGCGAGAAAATTTCCGGTTCCATCGGCGCTTCCAGCAGCGCGAATGCTTCCGGCGCTTCCGTTGTGGGTGCGTGTTCCGCGAACAGCAAATCGGCTTCGGCGGTTGCGTCGTGGGCGGGCGCGGCGTCGGCGAAGTCGAAAGGATCGTCGTCGCCGCCGATGTCGAGGATGAAGTCGTCGGCTTCGTCTGTGGCCGCGCGCGAGGGCGTGATGTCGCCGAGTTCGAGCAGCGCGTCGTCGGCTTCGGCGGCGCGCGAGGCGTGCGCATCGAAAGCCGACTCGGCCACGGGCGAGGCGGCGTGAGAATTAGCGGGCGAACTCGCCGCGGACGCCGAGGCGGTGGCCGCGCGTACCTCCGGCGCGGGCGCAACGTCTTCACTTAAGACGGCGGGCGTATCGTCTTCACTCAAGACGGCGGGCGCGTCGTCTACGTCTAAGACGAATGCCTCGTCCGTCTCGCCGCGGTCGCTGAATCGTTCCTCTTCGTTAATCTCGGAGAAGTCGGGCGCGTGCGCGGCGTGTTGCGCGTCGAACGCGGCGGCGGGTGTCGTCTGGATAGTTGCGTCGTCCATATCGAAATCGGCGAAGACATCGGCGGGAGCGGATGCGTGCGCCGGAGTAGTTTCGGCCGCCGGGTCGGCGGCGCGCGCGTCGGCGGCGAAGGGCGAGAGGTCTCGCGTCGCCTCTTCCTCGTGGTGTTCGGCGTTGGGTGTCTTTTCGTCAGTCTGGCCGCCGAGCAGGCCGCCGACTTTGTTGACGAGATCGCGTATGGATTGAAAGGGTTTGGTCAAGACTTCGTCCGCGCCGACTCTGCGCGCCTCCGCTTCGTTGAAAGGTTCAAACGTGCCGACGAGCAGCAGCACCGGAATGTGCCGCGTGCGTTCGTCCGTCTTGATGCGTTCACAGAGCGCGTAGCCGTTCGGCTCCGGCATGAACACATCGGCGAGAACGATGTCCGGCAAACTCTCGCCGAGCTTTTCGAGAGCCTCCGCGCCGCCGCCGACGGTCGTGACCTCCATTGCTTCGTCGCCGAAGGTCAGGCTCACCACCTTTTGAATGGT
>DATCWB010000228.1:0-40370 GCA_036566625.1 Pyrinomonadaceae bacterium | reverse complement strand
GACGCCTGATTTACAGTCAGGTGCTTTTGCTGCTCAGCCACACACGCTCGAAAACTTTGCGATAAAAAAACGAGGGGCGGAGAGCGATGCCTGCCCCGCCGGACAACTTGGCGGCGCGCGCTTCTCCTTCGCGAAAGGCGCGCCCTGCGACGCTCTCTCGACGGAGAACGCAAGAAGGCCACGCCATCCGAATGAAGGCAACGCTTCGGCCGCCCTCGTCCGTACAAAAATCAATTCAGTTATCAAACAACAAAAAGAGCGGGCCTTTGGCTTCGACAGGGAAGCCGGCCCGCTCCTTCAATTCTCTTAAAGCTATTTTCGAGATTTCGGGAGCGGGAGGCCGCTCCCGCTTTTTAAATTAGACTGACCCGACGATCGGAATTCCAGAGATTAATCGTGGAATGCGCGCCTTTACGCATGAGTTCGCCGCCGGGCAGATAGGTCGGTAACGAACCGGGGCACAAGACCGCCGCGAAGCCTGTGGTTTCGCTAAACAGGTCGGCACACGTCCGTCCCGAAGCCCTCTGGCCTCTGGCGGCTATGCTGTTTGAATGTGTCCGGTTCATTGACATTGAAGTTCTCTTTTCTTCCTCGCGCGCATTTCGCTTTCCGCGCGCCAGACATATATAAACTCGACAGGAGATATTGTCAACACTTTTTTTGTCTACATCTTTCGGATACGAAATCAGAGCGCGAGGTTGCCCGGCGAGCCGGCATGTAATCGAGCGGTTTCGGGCGGAGGGCGGAGCGTCTCGACAAGAGAAAAGGCTTTTGCTACAGTCTCGCCAGCCTTAAAGGCGCGCTCTTCCGAGAGCATGCGCGAACGCGCCCGACTTCGATAACCTTCTCGTGTTCATCCCGGAGAAAGCCATCTTGGAAGCCAAAGATAATATCCGCCCGGAATCGCCCGAGCATTTCGGGGCGGCGGCTGCGCCGCAACTGTGCGTCGAATGTCTGGAGACTGTGGCAGAGTCCGTCGCGGGGCGGCGCGGCGAAATTCTGTGTCCCGCGTGCGCGAAGAATTACTACGTCGCCTGCGCGCTCTGCCGCGGCCTGATTCCACAGGACGAAGCCCTCACCGAGCGCGACGCCGTGTACTGTCTCGACTGTAACGCGCAGGCGTCGCAAGCGGCGGCGGTGGATGCGCCGGACGATGCAGAGCTCGAATCGCTCGTCTCGGAATACATCGGTCTGCACGCCGAAGAGAAACGCATCAAGGAGCGTCTGGACGAGATCAAAGAACAACTCAAGGCGGCCGCCGCGGCGCGCGAGCGCGTGGCCGGGGCGGTGACTTTGAGCGGCGAAGAGGGCGCGGTGAAATGCAGTTTCAAGACGAGCTTGAAATGTATCCCCGAGAAAGTGAGCGCGCTTGAGGGGCAACTCGGGGCAGATAAATTCGCCGCGCTCTTTGAACGCAAAGTCAGCTACAGCCCGGTCAAAGACAATCTGGAAAAGTTTCTGTCGAGTGATGCCGGTACGAACGCGCACGTGCGCGAACTGATCCTCGCAGCCGTCGAGAGGACGGAGACGCCGACTCTCACAGTAGTGCGCCCGAAGAAATAGGCGCGCGTTGCCCGGTGGCGAAACGAACGTGTACGCGTTTTTTCAACATCATCAATTCCACCGAAAGAAGGTCTGCCCCTAACCCCCTCGCATGTCCGACGCTCACGAACCCGTCGAAAACATTCTCACCGAGCGCACGCTCGGCGCGCACCGGCTCGGGCAGTACGTCTCGCGCAACCGCTGCGAACGCTACCTGCGGCTCGCGCTCTTTCCGTCGGAAGCGAAACGGATCGCGGCGCGCTACCGCGTGGGCTTTGAAAATCTCTCGCCGCTGCTCTCCGAATCGGGACAGCAATTTGAACGCGCACAGGTGGCGGAGTTGGGCGCGCGCGCCGACGTGCGTAATTTGCAGAACACTTCGGCAGCGGCTTTCGTCTCCGCTTTGAGGTCGCAAGGGGCGGGGCAACGCACTTTCTACTATCAGGCGCGGCTCGAAGGCCGCATCGGCGGGTGCAATTGCGAAGGCTACCCCGACCTGATCGAGATCGAGCGGCACGGCGGCGTTGGAAATGGGCGCGACGACACGGTTGACGTGACCGTCATAGACATCAAGGCGAGCCGCCGCGAGACGGTGGGTTTCCGCCTGCAAGTCGCATTTTACGCGCGACTGCTCGGCGACGCGCTGCGCGAGGCCGGCCTGCGTCCCGCCGCGTTCAAAGGCGCGATTGCCGCGCGCGACTCCAACTTAGCGCCCGACCGGATCGAGCGGTTCGATCTCTCTCTCTATCTGGATGAGATCGACCAACTCGTCGCCGCGGCCGATTCCGATGTGGCGCGTGCGTCGGCCCATAGTTTCGCGGACGCCGCCTATCATCTCGGCGCGCACTGCGACGGCTGCCCTTACAACGCGCTGTGCTTTATCGACACGGCCGAACGCGAAGACCTCTCACTCGTCCCTCTGCTTACGGCGACGGAAAAGGGCGCGCTTCTGAGCGCGGGCGTCAGTACGACGCGGGAGCTTTCGCGCCTGTTGGACTACGGCAAGGGCGCGATGTTGCCCGCGCCCGATAGAGAGCGCGACGTTGAGCGGATCGGCATGCGCTGGCCGCTCGGCAGCCGCTTGCCCATACTCGCGCAGCGTGCGCGCGCCGCACTCGGCAGGCTCGACCGGAACGTCGAGGCGAAGCGTTACATGCTGGGCGCGGATTGGGGGTCGCTGCCGGACGAAGCGCAGTATCCGAATCTCATTAAAGTTTACGTTGATGCCGAGCGCGATCATCTGGAAGATAAAGTTTACCTGCTGGCCGGCCTCGTCGCGGGGCCTGCGGGTTCGATTGAGATCGTCGAGAACACTCAAACGAAGCCTGACGAGGAGGCCGAGGGCGCGCTGCTGGTGGCGTGGATCGCACGTCTGCTCCCGGCGATTGCGCGGGTGGCCGATTCAAATTCCGCGCCCGTCCACGTCTATCTCTACGACCGGCGCGGCCAGCGCTCTCTGCTCGACGCGCTCGCGCGCCACTTCGCGGCCTTGTGCGCGATTCCGGCCTTCTACGATCTGCTGACCTCTACGCCCGCGCTGACGCAGGGCATGATCTCGTTCCTCGCCGAAGAGGTCGGCGAGCGTCTGAACCTCGGCGCGGTCTGCCAGAACTTGTACGAGGTCGCGCGCGAGATGGGCTTCAAGTGGCGCGACGGCGAACTCGAGTTTCTCAAGACTTTCCGCGCGCGCATATTCGACAACACGCGTGCCTTCGCGCGCGAAGGGGCGACGGGCGAGTTCGTCGCCGCGTCGCCGGGGGAGCATTCGGGTCGTGCCGCGTGGGTCGAATCCGCCGCGCGCTTCGGCACGGAGATACCGCTCGAATATGCCTACGCCGCGTGGGGGTTGCTCAGGGAGTCTGAGGAAATGCAGGCGCAGGAGCGCACGCAGGTGCGCGGCTTCCTCGGCACGACGATTGAAGACGTGCGCGCTCTCGCCCTGGAACGCTGCCGCGCGCTGCGTTTCATCGAAGAGAGTTTCAAGTACAAGAACCGTCAGGTCGAAAAAGAACCGCTCTCGCTCGAACGACTCGACCGGACGGAACTCGACGCGGACGCAGTCCCGCTGCATCGCGCGCTCGAAGATTTCCTCTACCTCGAACACCACGCGAAGATGCAGGAGTTACTCTTGCATCTTTCGCTGCCGCCCGAGGGGCGCGCGGCGGGCGGGCGCACGCTCGTCGTCCGCTGCGAGGCTTACGAGCGGACGGAGGGCGGCGAAGACCGCGCCGAGTTCAGTTTCTCCAAAACTGACGGCCGTTCGCTAACCGTGGCAGACATGGCCGCGCTCCGTTTTCGCGAAGGCGACTGGGTGGTCTTGAACCCGCTGGTCGGCGAGACGGGCGCATTCCTGCCCGCGCGCAAACTCGTGCGCGGCCGTCTCGCCGTCGTCGAAGCGTTGGACGAAGCGCGGGTTTCCTTACGTCTGCTCTCGATGAATTTCAAGAACTCGGATTTCCGTTACCCGCACTGGTCGTTCAAACCCGAGTCGGGCGCGGTCTGCACGATTGACGAGATGGCCGACGATCTCAACGCGGACAAGTTTCTGGACGCCTGCCGCCACGCCGCCTCGAATCACCTCTACCACTGGCTGACGAACACGGAGGAAGGGAAGCGCGGCCGCGGCATCCGGCCGAAGCGTCTGCGCGACGCATCGGAAATCGCCGCGCTCGCGTCGCGTGCGCAAGCCCCGCACGGGCTGACCGGGGCGCAGGGGCGAGTGGTCGGGGGCTACTTGCAGGAGCGCGTACTCGTTTTGCAGGGGCCGCCGGGCACGGGCAAGAGCCACACGCTCGGCTTCGCCGTGCTCGCACGCGCGCTCGCGCTCGCCACCCCGGCGCGGCCGTTTCGCGTCGCCGTTGCAGCGAAGACGCATGCAGCCAGTTCAATCGCCCTTGCCAGCATCGCCAAACGCGCGCGCCAACTGTCGCGCGCGGGCGCGGGCGATCCGAGACTCGCGCCGCTTGCGCGTCTGCGGGTGGCAAAGATTTGTAATGACGTGGGCGAAGTTTTGACGGAGGGAGTCGAGCATCTGTTCGCGGACGGGGGCGAAGAGTTGAGCGCGGGCGAGCAGTGGGCGATGCTGCTCGGCGAGCCGCTGCTGGTGGTCGGCGGCACGCCGGGCGGGATTTATAACCTCGTCAAGAAGGGCGCGTCGAAGGGCAAGGCGATTGACTGGACGCAGGAGTTGTTTGACCTCGTCATCGTCGACGAGGCTTCACAGATGGGCATCGCGGAAGCCCTGACGGCCGCCGCTTTCCTGCGCGGCGACGGCCAGTTCATCGCCATCGGCGACCACCGCCAGATGCCGCCCATCCTCGCGCACGCGTGGGACAGGGAGAGCCGGCGCGATCTCAAGCGCGCCCAACCGCACCTCTCCATCTTCGAGACGCTGCGCGCGCTCGGCTTTACGAGCGAAGCCCTCGACCAATCGTTCCGCATCCCCGCCGAGATCGCGTCCTTCCTGCAACGCCATATTTACGCGGAGGACGGCATCAATTTCCGCTCGGACAACCGCGTGCGCATGGCTGCCGACGACGCGCTGGGCGGCTGGCTCGGCGCGGCCTTCGCCCCGGAACACTCGCTCGTCGTCATCGAACACGACGAGAGCGGCTCACAACAGTCGAACGAATTCGAGGCCGCGCTGGTCGAAGCGTTGGCGCAGGTTGCGTGCGAGAAATTGGGTTGCGGCGGCGAGGGCGGCCTCGGCGTCGTCGTGCCGCATCGCGCCCAGAAGACTCTGTTGCGCGCGCGCCTCCCGCATCTGGCAAACTCGATTGATACGGTGGAACGCTTTCAGGGCGGCGAGCGCGAGTTGATCATCCTGTCGGCCACCGTCTCCGACCGCGAGTTCGCGCGTGCCGAGAGTGGTTTCCTGCTCGAACCCAGACGCCTGACGGTCGCCATCTCGCGCCCGAAACGGAAGCTCGTCGTCATCGCCTCGCGCGCCGTCTTCGATCTCATCCCCGCCGATCTGGACGAATACGAGCGCGGCGCGCTGTGGAAGTATCTACGCCACGAGTGCGGACAGAGGACGCTCTGGGAGGGCGACATCGAAGGGCATAACGTGCGCGTCCGCACACTGTGCGACGATTGATCCGTTTCCGTTTGAAGTTAGCACGAGAAAGCCCCGCGCTGCGGACAGACGGGGCTTTCGTGCATGGGTTGAAGTTATGGAAGTTGTTACTACTGCTTGGCGAAGACGCGCTTCGTTTTCTGCACGCCCTGTTCGCCGCTGAAGGTCAGTTCGATGGTCAACGTTTTGCCGTCGGCGGCGAGCGACCATTTGCGTGTGGCTGTTATTTCGTCGGGGCCGTTCGGGCCGTTGAGCGTGGCCGTCTCGCTCACTTCCAACGCCGCGCCGTCCGCCGACCACTTGGCGGTGCGCTTGCCTTTGCCCATCGCGCCCTGCGGGCCTTGCGGGCTGAAGTCGGTCTCTTTGCCGTCAACCATATAGCTGTCTTTGATCACGCGCTCGCCCTGCGGCGCGACGATCTTGGTCTCCAACTCGATCTTGTCGCCGGTTTGCGTGACGGTCATGGTCTGTTCCATGTTGGGAGGCACGCCTTCACTCTTCGCTTTGTCCATCACCCACTTGCCGCTGAAGTCGGCCTTCGCCGCCGCCGCTGCGACCACCATACTCAAAGCGACGAGCGCCACGGCGACGCTGCCTGCTGCGATCTTGCGTTTCATGTAAAACTCTCCTTTTCGCGGGGTCAAATCTAAATTTGCGGGAACTGCACACGGTAATACGCGCGGCGGCGAAAATCGTTTCGCGGCCGCGCGCTTTTACCCCTCTGTCCGAAGAATCGGAAAGGCGACACGAAAAACGGTGTCGGGGATTGTGCCGCGCGCCGTAAGTTATCCCACGACCCGGCGCACGCCGCGCGGACTCGGATTCACTGTTGGCCGTTGGCCGGGGCGGCAACCACGGTGGAACTGCCTTTCTCGATAACCGCGTTCTGCCCGCCGAAGGTGACGCGCGATAAAACGGCATTCTCATTCTCTCTCTTGGTCATCCTGTAGTCGATTGTCCGCTCCGACTTGTATTTGAAATCTTCCAGACGGGCTGCGGCGCGGGCGACGATCTTTTTGCCGTTCTTGATCGTGAGCACGTTGGTCTGCTTGTCGAAAGTCACTTTGTAACTACCCTTCTTGACCAGCGTGTCGCCGACGATCACGTCCCGGTCGAAAGTGACCATCTTACTTTTACCGGCGGCCAGAGCGGAGAAGTTGAACAGCGCGCAGAGCGCGAGGGCGAACACGACACGTTGTAGATTCTTTTTCATCCCGGATTCCTTTCGTGCCCCGGTTGGGGGAAGCATGTTTCTATTCCGTAAATTCCCTGACGGGGAGACCGTCGCTTACACCGGCAATGAACGCCGGCGGCCAGGTAAAGTTTGCGGAATGTGACCAGGCGCGAATGGCTGGGATGAACAGTTCGATGTGAGGGATGAGCGACCCGAACGGGCACAGGCGAAGGCGTCTTGCGCTCTACATTTTTCCGGTTAAGTGATACGGCAAATTAGAAAGGAATAAAGTGAAGAGGGCACGGTAGGCCGTGCCCTCTTCATACACCCGGTAGGGCTCGAACCTACGACCTTTTGATTCGAAGTCAAACGCTCTATCCAACTGAGCTACGGGTGCGTGTCGGCTGCAATGCGCGGGAGGATAACATAGGCGGGGGCGTTTCGATTAATGCGAGGACTGCGGCGCGCCGTCCTTGAGCAAGCCGGCCTGAAATTCCCGGCGGATGAAGCGGACGAGATCGCCTATCTGTTCGGGCGTGAGCCGTTTTTCAAAACCGGGCATGCCGTCGCCGCCTTTGGCGATCTGGCGCGCGAACTGCGCGTCTGTGTGATTGAGCCCGTGGCCTGATTTAAAACTGGGCACTTTGAGCATTCCGCCGTCGCCCATGTCGGTTGGGCCGCCTTCGCCGTTCTCCTTGTGGCAACTGATACAGACGGCGTTGTAGGTGGCGCGCGCCGCAGCGAGTTCGTCGGCGGGCGCGGCGGTGGGCGGGGGAGCGTTTGTGCCGTCGGCGTTCGTGTTGCCGATTTGTAGCGTGGTATTGGTGCTGGCGCAGGCGACGGCGAAAGCCGTGACGGCTAAGAGCAGCAACACGAGCTTGAGCTGTTTCATTGAAAAGGCGTCTCCAAAAAAAGCGATGGGAAAAACACGGCGAGTATAACCGAGCGGCGCGGGCGTTTGGAAGATAGTGGAAATGTGCGTGTGGCGACGCCATCGCCGCGCGTAGGGAAGCGGTGTTCGGGCGGCGCGCGGGTTCAAATGCGGCGGGAAGTGTCAGGCGCGGCGTTAGCGCGGGCTCAGTTCGTCTGCGCCACGCGATAGTAGTCTACGAGAGACTGAAAGCTCTGCCTGTCGCCCTCCGTTAAGTTGATGAACTCGACGCCGAGCCCCACCTCTTCCAGATGGTAGCGAACTTCGCCGCGGATAATTCGCTCGCCTGTGTTGGAGAGGAAGAAACGCATATAGACGAGGTTGAGCGGCCGCGCAGACGCGCGGGTCTGGATGAAGCAGCCGCCGATGCTGAAGCTGGTGATGCGGTCGTGGTTGAGGCATTCGGGCGTCAGGCCCCAGTAGATCGGGATCGACGCTTTGACGCGCGGGTGTCTGCGTTTTTCAATCATATGATGAGGGCGGCCTGTTGTGAGACACATACACATGCGCAAGCCGCAGAGACTTTCGCCGATCTCTTTCACGAAACTATAACGCGGCGAAAAAATGTTTGTCGGGCACGCCGACGCGAACGTTGCCCCGTCGAAACATTATCAAAGCGCGCGGGGCGGGACCGGAAGGCCGCGTCGCCATTTGCAATCTCCCACGCTACGCCGCACAATAGTCGCGCGCCGCTCCGAAGTCCGAAACATACATTCTGCCAGACCTGCGCGATGGGCGGCGCGCCCGACGCAATTATTTTAAGGATGAAAGCCCAATGAGTACCGACGACGTGCAGCCTCCTGCTCCCCTGCGCTCTTCCCTGCGCCTTGCCGACCGCGAAGAGAGGATCGAGCAGGTTAAGCCGAATCTGCCGCGGCAATTCGTCAACTTCACTTTCTACCGCGTGCGCCCCGAATGGCGTCTGCTGGAGGAGAATGAGCGCGAGCGCGGGAAGCGTGAGTTTATCGAAGCGGTCGAAGAGTTTCGCGGCCAGTTGTTGATTCATTCCTACTCGATCACGGGCTTGCGCTCGAACGCCGACCTGATGATCTGGCGCATCGGCTACTCGCTCGATCCGATCCAGGAGATGACGGCGCGCATCAACCGCACCGGCCTCGGACGCTACGTGGAGGCGACGCAATCGTTCCTCTCCATGACAAAGCGTTCGATGTACATTGATAAGGACAATCCCGAGCACGTCGAAGACCGCCTGCACATCGTCCCCGGTCAGGCGAATTATCTGTTCGTCTATCCGTTCGTCAAAACGCGCGAGTGGTATTCGCGCTCGGCCGAAGAGCGGCAGGAGATGATGGACGAGCACATTCGCATCGGCTCGAAGTATCGCTCCGTCAAACTGCACACGACCTACTCGTTCGGCCTCGATGATCAGGAGTTCGTCGTCGCCTTCGAGACGGACGAACCGGCAGACTTCTTAGACCTCGTGCAGGAACTTCGCGAGACGAAGGCCAGCAGTTTCACCCTGCGCGACACGCCGATGTACACCTGCCGCCAGCGTCCGCTCGCCGCATGCCTCGAAGCCTTGGGCTAAGCGGCAGCGGTGCGCGCAAAGCAAACAACCGCCACTGACAAAGAGAAGAAATCACCGGCAACCGAGGAGCGCGACGATGTTGCGAACGACGAGAGAGTCTTTCAGCAGCGGGCGCGTTTTTGTGTCTATGGGTTTTCGATTAAAGGTCTCACTTCCGGCGCGTCTTCTCTGTGTCGCGTGCCTGTGCCTCTGCAACGCAACGGCCTTCCCGCAACAAAGCGCGGACGCGCCCGCTCGCCCGACGCCCGAGTATCTCTGGTATGAAGCCGAGAACATGCGCGGCTTCTCCGTTGACGAGTTGAATAATCCTGTCACGAACCCTTCCTGGGCGATGCTGCCGCGCGCGAAAGCGCCGGGGTGGGGGATGAACGGGCCGGGCGTGTCGGCGGAATGGACGCAGGGCGGCGAGAGCGAATGGAACTCAGCGGCGGCGAGCGCCGACGAGACGCGCGCGGTGATTTATCAGGACGCGGAGATTCCGCGCGCCGGGCAATATAAAATCTGGGTGCGCTACGCCGACTGGCTCGGCCAAAACGAAAACTTCACCCTGCGCATCACGCAGGGCGGGCGGGAGGTCTTCCGCCGTGAGTTCGGCGCGGAAGCACGACTCGCGCCGCGCGACGAGACGGGGATGTACTGGGGTTGGGCGTTCGTGTGGGACGCCGGGCAGGCCGTCTCCATCCCGAAGGGCGCGGCGCGCATCTCCATCGAGATCGAACGCGAGGCCGCCGCGCGCCGCCACGTCGATTGTTTTCTGATCACGAATGATCTCGCGTACGTCCCGGAAGGGCGCGCCAAACCGGACTTCGCATCCTTGCGCGTCCTCAGAGAGTTCTCCGCGCGCAATGCCCGTCTGACGCCGCTGCTCGAAGCTGATACGACGGGGCGAACGCCGGCGGCATGGCAGCGTCCCGCCGTCGCCGGTCGTGATTTCGTGATGCCGTGGAACATCTCGCCGCAGTTCTGGTCGCTTTTGGACAAGCCGCCCGCCGAACGCCCGCTCCACCCGTTCAACGCCGAACCTGTCCCGGAGTTCATCGCCCGTTACAAGGGCGCGCGCGACACGCCGATCTTCTCGTCGCCGCTCGTCGTGCCGGTCATCACGCTCGAACAACTCACGACCTACGTGCAGGAGGGCAGCCCCTTCCTGCGCCACCTGCGCGAGACACGCGTGCCCTTCGCCGTCCTCATCAACTACAGCCAGGCGAAGATGACGCAGGAACAGGGTCAGGCCGCGTGGAAACTGCTCACGGGCGAGCTGCGCGATCAATTCATCGGCTGGATGTCCGGCGAGAGCATCGGCTACGTGTGGAACCCGGCCGAGGTGCGCGCGATGAACCTCACGCCCGCGATGTCGCGCCGCGAACTGCTCGAAGCTAATCGCCTCTTCTACACGCGCGCGCTCGAACGGAAATGGGGCAACCTGTTTCACGTCCCGACCGGAGCGATGTGGGATAAACTCATCGCCGCGCAGTCAACTTCCAGCACCACCTACGCTCACGCGCTCGGACGCTGGGGCGCGAAGATCATCGGCATTGAGACTGCGGCCGTGCAGCCGTCGGTCGCCATGCGCGTCGCCTTCTCGCGCGGGGCGGCCAGACAGTACGGCGCGTCTTTTCTCTACTACCACGCGCCGAACTTCGGCGACACCGCCACCACGTTCACGCACCTACAGAACTTCGCCGGCCCCGGCCATTTCTTCCACACGCGCTACGGCGCGACGATGGGGCCGTCGCTCTCCTGGTATCGCAAAACTTACTACCTCTATTACATGGCGGGCGCATCGGGCATCTACCTCGAACAGGGCTTCGATCAGTTTTTCAAACCCGCGCCCGGCGAGCATCCCTTCCAACTCAACCCGCTCGGCCGCATCACGAATGAATTCGTCAACTTCGCCGGGCGGCACAAAGATCGCGGCACGCCTTACACGCCCGTCGCCTTCCTGCTCGACCCGGCGCACGGTTGGGACATGACCGACTATCCGCAATGGCCTTTCGGCGTCTCGCCGCTCTCGCGCCACGACAAAGCTCTGCGCGAACTCTTCGGCGCGGCCTACTACCCCGCGCCCGTCACGGAAGGCGAACCGGCGACGGCCGACCGGCAGTTTTTCGTCAACGGCATCTTCGGCGACATCTTCGACGTGCTGGTGGCCTCGGACGAGGGGCGCGCGAGCGTCGATTCTTACCGCGCCGTCGTCGCCGCCGGACGCCTCGACTGGACGCCCGCGTGGACGGAGCAACTAAAGAGTTACGTGCGCAAGGGCGGCGTCGTGGTCCTCAATTCGGCGCAGGTGAAAGGACTACCCGAAGACCTGCTCGGCGTGCGCCCGACGGGCGCGGTGACGGCCGAGGCCGACGACGCCAAATGTCTTTTGCCGGGCGATGAGAGGGGCGCGGATTTGCGCGGCGGCGTCTATGCTTACGAACGCGTCGAGAGGCGCGGCGCGCAGGTGCTGATGCAGACCGCGACGGGCGATCCGCTCGTTACCTCGTTCAACTTCGGGCGCGGGCGCGTCATCTTTTGCGCCGTGCCCGACCTGCTCGGCCTCGACGAGAGGTTCGTGCCCGCCGCCGCGCATCTCTTCGCGCATCTCTTCGCCGAGGTTGCCCCGGTGCGCGTCACAGGCGACGTGCAGAGACTCTTCAACCGCACGGAGCTTGGCTGGCTCGTCACGCTCATCAACAATCGCGGTGTCTACAAGCCGCAGCAGGGCATGGCGCAGGTTGACCGCCGTGCGAGCGTGGAAGTCACGCTCTCCCTGCGCGGCCGGACGATCCGGCAGGCGCGCGAGTTGACGCTGGACGCGCCGCTTGAGACGGGGCGCGGCGCGGACGCCGGCACTGTGAAAATCAGCGTCCCGCCCGGCGACGTGAAGATCGTGGAACTCGTCGAGGGACGTTAGCCGCGACGCATCAGCGCGTAGGCGGCGCGCGGCGGCGATTGCATTTTTTCGGACAGGTCTTTTAGGATAGCGCGTCTTACGAATCCACAACGTTTCAACTATTCGAGCATGAGGGTCGCACGCAAATATTACGTCAGCGGGGAAGTGCAGGGCGTTGGCTATCGTTTCTTCGCGCAGCGCGTGGCGGCGCGTCATCAGGTGGTCGGCTACGTGCGCAACCTCGCCGATGGGCGCGTGGAAGTTTTGGCCGAAGGCGCGCCGGAGAGCGTCGAGGGCTTCAAGGATGACCTCGCCGCCGGCCCCAAATCGGGTCGCGTCGAACAGATCGAAGAACTCAGTCTCGAACCGACGGGCTTATACGTCGCCTTCCGCATCGAAAGGTAAAAAAGCATGCAGCCGTCAGCCGTCAGCAAAAATTAACCGGCTGATCGGATGACGGCTGAGGGCTAAAGGCTTAATCATGGACAATCTCAAAAAACTGATCCGCGAAGTGCCGGACTTCCCGAAGCCCGGCATCAATTTCTACGACATCACGACGCTGCTCAAACACCCGGAAGGCTTGCGCCTGACGGTCGATGCGCTCTCCGCCGAGTTCACGGGCGAGAAAGTTGACGCGGTGCTCGGCATCGAGGCGCGCGGCTTCATCTTCGCGCCCGCGCTGGCCTATCACCTGAACGCGGGCTTCGTGCCCGTGCGCAAGCCCTCGAAGCTGCCCGCCGAGACGGCGAAGATTTCTTACGCGCTCGAATACGGCGAGGACACGCTGGAGATACACCGCGACGCCGTGGGCGCTGGCTCCCGCGTCATCATCGCCGACGACCTGCTCGCTACGGGCGGCACGGCGAAGGCGGTGGTTGATCTGGTCGAGAGCCTCGGCGGCGTGGTCGCCGGGTTGGTCTTCGTCGTCGAACTCGAATTCCTGCCGGGGCGTGAAAAACTGTCGGGCTATGACGTGCGCTCACTTATCAAGTATCAATCCTGAGCCTGCTGGACTGAGATTGCGACATCTGCTAACTTCCCGTGCATGCTCCCGTAGCTCAGCTGTATAGAGCGTCCGCCTCCTAAGCGGAAGGTCGCGCGTTAGAATCGCGCCGGGAGCACCATCCATCTCTCTCTATTCACCCGACAGAACGCTCTGACGAACAGGTTCGCTCTTTGCCCGCGACGCCCGCGTGAGACGGCGGAGGCGGAGAGGGAGCCGGGCAACGGGCCGGGCGCGAACGAGCGGCACAAAAATAATTTTCTTGTCTTCGCCAGTTGGACGCGAGTAGAATCCCGTTCGCCTTTCATTCGACATCATGCTGCGGGCTGACGGGGTGACTTTTCTTGAACACGATTGTTGAATCCGTACTCTGGCCGGATCGTACGACCAAGTGGGCGCGCCCGCTGTTTCTGGCCTCCGTCTCGGCCGGTTTCCCCTCGCCCGCGGAGGACTACATCGAGGGGCGGCTCGATCTCAACCGCCACCTCATCAAGCACCCGGCGGCCACCTTCTTCGTGCGCGTCGCGGGCGATTCCATGATCGGCGCGGGGATTCACCCCGGCGACATCCTCGTCGTTGACCGCGCCCTCGAACCGCAGGACTCGAACGTCGTCATCGCGGTCATTGACGGAGAACTCACCGTCAAGCGCATCTCGCAACGCCACGGCAAACTCTTCCTCGTGCCCGACAATCAGGCTTATGAGCCGCTCGAAATTCTGGCAGAGATGGAGTTTGAAGTCTGGGGCGTCGTGACGAGCGTCATCCACAATCTCTGAGGCGACGCGCTCATCTGCTCGCCCTGCGGAAACAACATGGCGGCGCACATCTTCGCACTCGTTGACCGCCACAACTTCTACGTCTCCCGCGAGCGCGCCGACCGTCGGATGATCGCGCTCGACCTCATCAACGCGCGCGCCGGCAGACGGCCTGCGAACGGCGTTCGCCGTGCCGCCCGACTCGCCGGGGTGAACTATTAACGCTCTGACAGGCGGGCGCGTGGAACCGCTTCGACGCCGAACCTCATCGGACACGTTATGTCTCATCTCACACGCTTTGCTTCGCGCCTCACGATCCTGTTTTTTGCTCTCTCGACGCTCGCGTGCCTGCGTGTCGCCTTCGCGCAGGACGACGACTTCACGCCATACATCGACGGCAAGGTGCTGAACGTTCTGAGCGGCAGCGAGATCGTCGTGCTCAACACGGTGACGAACAAGCCCGTGCGCGTGCGACTGCGCGGCACGGACGCGCCCGACCCGAAGGGGCAACCATACGGCGCGCGGTCGCTCCACCGTCTCGCCTCGCTCGTCAACGGCAAACTCGTCAAAGTCGAATTCAGGAGCACAGACGCGTTCGGGCGCGTGCTCGGCCGAGTCATCTACGACAACGAAGACATCAACCTCGCGCAACTCGACGCAGGGTTAGTCCATTTCCACACCGCACGCGCCAACGAACTGAGCGCGGAAGACCGAAGCCTCTACGCGGAGGCCGAACAACTGGCGCGCAAGGCGCGGCGCAGACTGTGGGCGGAGGCCGCGCCCGTCTCTCCCGCCGAGTTCAGGACGAGCAAGGGAATCACGGACGAGCTGGCGGAGAATTTCCCCGCTCCGTCGCCCGCCGCGCCGAAGCCCGTCTTCGCCCACCGTCGCACCAAGCTTTATTACCTCGCACACTGCCCCGGCTACGCGCGCGTGCCCTTGCGCCTGCGCGCACAATTCAAAGGCATCGAGGAAGCCGAGCGCGCGGGTTACAGCGCCGCAACGGATTGCCTGCAATGAGAGGCGTGAGGATGAACGATGAACGCGGAACGATGAACCGAAGTAAACTGCTTTTACTTCGTTGTTCATCGTTCCGCGTTCATCGTTCATCGTTTATTTCTGTGTCTTGCGGCATGAGGTGTGCGACGGTTGCGCCCCAGCCGCCGGATTGCGGCGGCGCATCCGCCCAGTCGCGTATGAAGGGCGTGCGCGCCAGAACGCGGTGGACGAGGCGACGCTGCACGCCCCGACCCTTGCCGTGGATGATGCGCACGCTGCGAAAACCGGCGCGGCGCGCTTCCTCCAGATATTCCACCACGACGCGCTCCACGTCGCGCGGCGCGATTGTGTGGAGGTCGAAAACGTCCGTGATCTCCAGCCTGACGGGTTCGCCGAAGGGGTTGTCCGGGTCGAAAAGGCTTTCGTCCGCGTCGGCCGAAACGTCGAGCGCGTCGCCTTCATCCGCCGCGCGCGGGCGCGTCGGGAAGAGACTTTTTAACCAGTCGGAAAGGGGCATCGTCATGAGCCGGACTGCACGCGCCGGCTGCGTTAGCATACCTTGACACCGCCGCCGAACGCACCATACACTCGCTCTCTTCCAAGTCATACAAAACTTAGTGCAAGCGGGTTCTTGCGCGCGCCGGGCGCGGCAGTTCCGTCTCTACAAGCAAAAATTCTGTCTCAAAGTGGAAAGGATGAAAAGCGATGGGTAAGCGAAACAAGATCACTGTGGTGGGCGCGGGCAACGTGGGCGCGACCGCCGCGCACTGGCTGGCGAGCAAGGAACTGGGCGACGTGGTGCTCGTGGACATCATCGAGGGTATGCCGCAGGGTAAGGCGCTCGACCTGGCGCAGGCCGCCCCCGTCGAGGGGTTCGACGCGCGCATGCTCGGCTCGACGAACGACTACTCGCTGACGAAGGACTCGGACGTGGTCATCATCACGTCGGGGCTGGCGCGCAAGCCGGGCATGAGCCGCGACGACCTGCTGAAGACAAACGCCGGGATCGTCTCGTCGGTTGTGGACGAGGTGGTCAAGTATTCGCCCGACTCGATCCTGATCATCGTCTCCAACCCGCTCGACGCGATGTGCCAGGTCGCCCTGCGCCGTTCGGGATTCCCGAAGCATCGCGTGATCGGCATGGCGGGCGTGCTGGATTCGGCGCGCATGCGCTGCTTCCTCGCGGAGGCTCTGGACGTGTCGGTCGAGAACGTGACGGCGTTCGTGCTCGGCGGCCACGGCGACACGATGGTTCCGCTGCCGCGCTATTCGACCTGCGCCGGAATCCCCGTCACCGAGTTGTTGTCGCCCGAGCAGATCGAGTCAATCGTCAAACGCACGGCTAACGGAGGCGCGGAGATCGTCGGCCTCCTCAAGACCGGCTCGGCCTACTACGCGCCTTCGGCGGCGAGCGTCGAGATGACGGAAGCGATCCTCAAGGACAAGAAGAAGATTCTCCCCTGCGCGGCCTATCTCGAAGGCGAGTACGGCGTCAACGGCCTCTACGTCGGCGTGCCCTGCAAACTCGGCGCGCGCGGCCTCGAACAGATCATCGAGATCAACCTGACGGCCGAAGAGCGCATCGCCCTGCAAAAGAGCGCGGCCTCGGTGCAGGAACTCGTTGACGTGCTCGGCATTTAAAGACTCACGACGAGAGCGGAACAATTGTGGGGGCAGGGAGACGCCCTGCCCCTGCAAATTTTTCAGGAGAACCGCCTTGCGCCCACTTCACATCTCCCTCCGCCTGGCGTGCTGCCTGTTGTTCTTCTCGCAATTCGTTCCCGCTTCTCGCCTCCCGGCGCAAGTCCGCACCACGCAACCTGGCGTTACGCAATCCAACGTTACGCAGGTTAACGCCCCCTCGATCCCCGCATTCCCCCTGCGCCAAAGCGGCCTCGAACTCGAACGCGCGACGCGCGCCGGGGCGTTCTACGCCGTTACGGGACGACGCGCCGCCGCCTTCGGCTACGAGCATCGCGCGCTCGAAGCGTGGGTCTACCCTTTGAAGATTCTGGACGACTTCCGTTTGTCGTTCCAGATCGAAGGTTATCCGCTGGAGTTCACCGGCGCGGACACGCTGGCGCGCGTGCAGGTGCGCCCCGAGGCGACCGTCTTCACTTACTCACACGCCGCCTTCACCGTCCGGCAGATCGTCTTCGCACCGCTCGATGAAGCGGGCATCGTCATGCTGCTCGGCGTCGAGAGCGCGCTGCCGCTGACGGTCAACGTCTCGTTCCGGCCGCGCCTGCGCCTGTCATGGCCTGCCGGGTTGATGACCGGTAGCCTTAGTTGGAATGAGAAGTCGCGCGTCTATTACATCACGGAAGAGACGAGGCGATTCGCGGGCGTTGTCGGCTCGCCCGCCGCGCGCGACGTGTCGGTTATGCCGTACCAGGAAGAGCCGCGCGACGTGCCCGCGCGTTTTCGCATCGAGATTCCGGCGGGCGAGATGCGCGCGAAGTTTATCCCCGTCATCATCGCGGGCAGCGTCGAGGGGCGCGAGCGCGCGAAGGCCACGTATGACCGGCTGCTCGCCTCCGTTCCGTCGCTTTACGAACAGACGGTCGCACACTACGAGCGACTCGCAGGAGAGACGCTTCAACTCTCTACTCCGAACCGGGAACTGGACGAAGCGTTCGCATGGGCGAAAGTCGGCGTGGACAAAGGCGTGGTGACGAACCCGCTGCTCGGCACGGGTCTCGTCGCGGGCTATCGCACGTCGGGCGAGTCGGAGCGGCCGGGCTTCGCCTGGTTCTTCGGGCGCGATGCGCTCTGGACTGCGCTCGCCCTCAACTCCTACGGCGACTTCGCGACGACACGCGCCGCGCTCGAATTCCTCAAAAAATTCCAACGCGCCGACGGCAAAATCCCGCACGAGATTTCGCAGAGCGCCTCGCTCATCCCCTGGTTCACCGATTACGAGTACCCCTGGGCAAGCGCCGACGCCACCCCGCTCTACGTCATCGCGCACGCGGATCATTTTCGCGCGAGCGGCGATCTCAAGTTCCTGCAAAAGAACTGGGACTCGATCCTGCGCGCCTATCGCTTCGCCGCCGCGACCGATACGGATGCGAACGGCCTCGTGGAGAACACGAAGTTCGGCCACGGCTGGGTGGAGGGCGGCGCGCTCTACCCGGCGCACGAAGAGATTTACATGCAGGGTCTCTGGGTCGCCGCCTCGCGCGATCTGGCCGAGATGGCCGAGGCATTGAAGGAGCGGGATGTGGCCGCGCGCGCGCGCGCCAACGCCGAACGCACGCGCGCCGCCACGGAGCAGACTTACTGGCTGCCGGCGCGCGGCTTCTACGCCTTCGCCACCAGGCGTCCCTCGACCGAGCCGCCCGAAGCCGACCCCGGCCCCAACCGCGCCGCGCGTCAGGCGCGCATGAACGCGCTCAAAGACGCGACCATCTACGACGAGGACACGGTGCTGCCCGCCGTGCCGCTCTGGTTCAAAACGCTGTCGGACGAACGCGCGCAAACACAGATCGATCACATCGGCGCGGGCGCGATTGCCACCGATTGGGGCGCGCGTCTGCTCTCCAACGAGAGCCAACTCTACGACCCGCTCTCTTATCACCACGGATCGGTGTGGCCGCTCTTTACGGGCTGGGCAAGCATGGGCGCGTACCGTTACGGTCGCCCGCAGGTCGGCTATCAGGCGTTGATGGCGAACGCGCTCCTGACGCGTCAGGGCGCGGAAGGCTACGTCACCGAACTGCTTTCAGGCGACTTCAACGCGCCCTTCGGCCGCTCGTCGCATCATCAGGTGTGGTCGGAGGCAATGGTCGTCACGCCCGCCGTGCGCGGCCTGCTCGGACTCGAAACCGGCGACTTCGGGCGCGCCCTGCGCTTCGCCCCCCAACTCCCCGCTGACTGGAACAACCTGGCCGTGCGAAACGTCCGCCTCGGCGGCGCGCTCTACTCGCTCACTTACGAGCGCAGCGCGGGGCGCATCCGTGTCACGTGCAGGCGACTCGGCGCGCGCGCGGCCGACCCCGCGAAACCCGCGCTCGACGCATCGAACGCGGCCAACATTAGCGTCGCACCCGCGCTGCCGCTCGACGCGCGCGTGCGCGGCGTGACGTTACAGGGGCGACCCGTCACCTTCACCCCGTTGCGCGAGGGCGACGTGCAGCGTGCCGAGGTCTCCTTCGTCGCCGCACAGCCGGACACCGAAATCGTTTTCGACTACGACGAAGGGACGGACGTTTATCTCGAACCGCGCGCCCCTTCGAGAGGCGAGACGAGCCGGGGCTTGCGCATCCTGCGCTCGCGCGCCGAAGCGGGCACGCTTCGTCTCGTGCTCGAAGGCCGCGGCGGGCAGACGTACACGCTCGGCGTGCGCACGCCGCACAAACTCGGCGACGCGCCGGACGTTGTGATTAAAGACGGCGGCAGCGGGCGCAGCGACGCGCAGTTGCTCGTGCGATTCAACTCGCAGGCGCAAGCCTACGTGAGGCGCGAGATAAGCATTCCGCTATTGCGGGCGTCGGCAGGCAAGTGAATGTTTTTGCGGCGTGTGCTAAAAGCGTAAGCCGTGCGAAAAGCGAAAGCGGCGGGAGTTTTATTCTCCCGCCGCTCTTTTTGTTGAGGATGTGTCGTCGGCGTCGGGTCTGAGCTTGCCGCCGTGCGGCCGATACTTCGGCGGTTGCCCACTCGGCCCCCAGTAGAATTTCTTCACCATGAGCAACAGCCCGACGAGCGAGACGGCCGTGAGCAACAAAACCAAGAGTACGTAAGAGAGCATGCCCCGAACTCCTCGTCATTAACTGCCGTCGTCCTTGTCGTTGACCGGCGTCGTACTATCTTTTCAACCAGCCGAACAGCCCGTGCAAGACCGTCTCGCGGTTCTCTTCGTAGATGGCTTTCGTCAGCGGGATCGACATCGGGCAGACGCGTACGCAGTTCTGCGCGTTGCCGCAGTTGGTGATGCCGTCGTCGCCCATGATGCCTTCGAGGCGTTCGTCGCGGGTCATGCGCCCCGACGGGTGCATGTTCTGGTAGCGCACCTGCGCGATGGCCTGCGGCCCGATGTACTGGTCTTCGTCATATTGCGGGCAGGCTTCGAGGCAGCAGCCGCACGTCATGCAGCGCGAGTAGGCGTAGCGTTCGGCCACCTCGTCCTGCGTCATCTTCGGCCCCGCGCCGAGGTCGTGTGTGCCGTCGATCTCGATCCAGGCTTTGACCTGCTTCAAGTGTTCGAACATGCGCGAGCGGTCAACGGCGAGGTCGCGGACGTTCGGAAACTTCGTCATCGGTTCGAGCGTGATCGGCTGTTCCAATTGATCCACGAGCGCGGAGCAGGACTGGCGCACCTTGCCGTTGATGATCATCGTGCAGATGCCGCAGACCTGTTCCAGACAGTTCATGTCCCAGACGACGGGCGTCGTGCGCGTGCCGTCCTTTGTCACGGGATTCTTCTGAATATCCATCAGGCACGAGATGATGTTGAGGTTGGGGCGGTAGGGCACTCGGAACTCTTCCCAACGCTGCGGGGCGTCCGGGCGGTCGCGCCGCTTGATGCGGATTTCGACGAACTTCTTAGCCTCTTGCCGCTCGGGCGCAGGCGTGTAGGATTTGTCGGGCGTCGCCTGCTGTGTGCTGTTTGTTTGATCAGTGTGTGTGCTCATAGCTCGTCCGATTTACCCCCCGCATCTTCGAGTCCCTTGCCCTGCTCGCGGCGCGACTCGGCCTCGCCGTGATTCACGTCGCGCACCTGCTCCTTGTCCTGTCCCCACACGCGCGGGCCCGTCAGGTCGCGCGGCTTCTGCTCCCAGCCTTCCGTCGGAATCTGCTGCGCGCCGTCCGTCGTCGGCAGGCCGGAAGCGGCGGCCTGCGCGGCGACCGCGCCCTTGTTCGGCTGTTCCTGCTTGCCCTTGCTGTAATCGCGCTTGCGCGGGACGATCAGGGACACGTCCACGTCCTCGTAAGAGAGAACCGGGCCTTCGCCGGAATACTCGGCGATGGTGGTCTTGAGGAAACGCTCGTCGTCGCGGTTGGGGAAGTCGGGCTTGTAGTGCGCGCCGCGCGACTCGTCGCGGGCGAGCGCGCCGAGCGTGATGACGCGCGCTAGTTGCAGCATGTTCCAGAGTTGGCGCGCGTGCGGCAGAGCCATCGTCGCCCACATGTTCGAGTCGCTGATCGAGATGCGTTTGTAGCGTTCGATCAACTCAAGCAACTTGTTGTCGGTCGCACGCAGACGGTCGTTGTAACGCACGACCGTCACGTTGTCTGTCATCCACTTGCCCATCTCGTCATGGATGACATACTGGTTCTCGCCGCCCGACTGTTTGAGCATGTCGTCGTTGAAGCCCTTTTGTAGCTTCAACTCGTCGTCGTAAATCTTCGAGCCGTCCGCGCCGTTGCGTTCGACGTTCTGCGCGTATTCGAGCGCGGCGGGCGCGGCGACGAAGCCGCCGTAGACGCAACTGACGAGAGAGTTCGCGCCGAGCCGGTTCGCGCCGTGAATCGAATAGTCGCACTCCCCGGCCGCGAGCAAGCCCGGAATGTTCGTGCGTTGATTCGCGTCAACCCAGAGTCCGCCCATCGAATAATGGACGCCCGGAAAAATTCGCATCGGCACGTGGCGCGGGTCGTCGCCGACGAACATCTCGTAGATTTCTAAAATCGCGCCGAGCTTGCGGTCGAGCGTCGCGGCGTCGATATGCGTCAGGTCTAGATAGACCTGATTTTCGCCGCCCACGCCCATCCCGTCGAGGCAGACCTGAAAGATTTCGCGCGTCGCAATGTCGCGCGGGACGAGGTTGCCGTAGGCCGGATATTTCTCTTCGAGAAAATAGATGCGTTCCTTTTCCGGTATCGAAGCGGGGGCGCGTTTATCATTCTTCTGGCGCGGAACCCACACGCGCCCGCCCTCGCCGCGCGCCGATTCCGACATCAGGCGCAGCTTGTCCTCGCCCGGTATCGAAGTCGGGTGGACTTGAATAAACTCGCCGTTGGCATAACGCGCGCCCTGCTGGTAACAGGCCGAGACCGCGCTGCCCGTGCAGACCATCGAGTTCGTAGACTTGCCAAAGATCAGACCGGGGCCGCCCGTCGCCATGATCACGGCGTCGGCGGGGAAGGCTTTGAGTTCGAGCGTGTGGCGGTTCATGGCGACGAGGCCACGACAGACCTGATGATCGTCGAGGACGAGCGACAGCATCTCCCAGCCTTCGTACTTCTTCACTTTGCCGCCGACTTCGTAGCGGCGCACCTGTTCGTCTAGCGCGTACAGGAGTTGCTGCCCTGTCGACGCGCCCGCAAAAGCCGTGCGGTGGTGCTTCGTGCCGCCGAAGCGACGGAAGTCGAGCAAGCCCTCTTTGGTGCGCGAGAAGGGCACGCCCATGCGGTCGAAAAGATAGATGATGGCGGGAGCCATCTCGCACATGGCCTTGGCGGGCGGCTGGTTGGCGAGGAAGTCGCCGCCGTAGACCGTGTCGTCGAAGTGCTCGTCGGTCGAGTCGCCTTCGCCCTTGGTGTTGACCGCGCCGTTGATGCCGCCCTGCGCGCAGACCGAGTGGGAACGCTTGACGGGCACGACCGAGAAGAGGTCAACTTCGTGCCCCGCCTCCGCGATCTTCATCGCCGCCGCCAGCCCGGCGAGTCCGCCGCCGACAATCGCAATCTTAGTGCCTTTAGAAGTCGCCGCCATTAGTAAAGTAGTCCTCCCAGAAGCCCGCCGGGGCGCAGGAAAGCAAAGGTCACGTTAACCCACAGGACGTAGAGCAGCACGCCGAAACCGATACAGGCATAACCCGTGGCGCGCTGCGCCCGCTCGCCGATGACGATGCCCCAGTCAACCAGAAAGAGCCAGATGCCGTTGGCGAAGTGCCAGACGGTCGCGGCGATGCCGATGATGTAGACGATCAGGATCGGCAGCATTTGAAATTCGCGCGAGACGATGGCGTAAGCCTCGTTCGGATAGTGCGCGACCGACTTTTCGTTGAGGCCGGGGATCAGGCCGAAGCGGAAGTTGAGCAGGTGAAAGAGAATGAAGAAGAAGAGGATGATCCCGGTCGCGCGCTGGATCGTGTAGAACCAGTTGCGGGGGTAGGGATAGCTCAGGTTGTTCGGCCGCGTCTCCCAGGTGATGAACAGGCCGTAGACGGCATGGTAGAGCAGCGGGATGAAGATGAACGTGATCTCGATGAAGAGGACGTAGGGGATCGCCTGCAAGTCTGCGACGGCCTGGTTGAAGTCCGCCACGCCGCGCTCCGGGTGCGCCGCCTTCGAGTTGGTGTAGAGATGCTCCAACAGGAACGCGCCGAGCGGGACGATGCCCGACAACTGGTGCAGCTTGCGCAGCACGAAAGTTCTACTCAGACGAACAGCCATAACTTAGGAATGACCCCTTTCGCCGCCCTCTGACACACAAGCGAGTGTCGCCGTTCGGAGGCGTGCGGAGCAGGAGCGCGGGGGGCGCGCCGGACGCTCAAGATTATTTGGAACGGACATGATTATAAAGGGCGCGGCCAGAAATGCAATCGCCGCCTCTTAAAAACTCCAAAAACTCAGGCACTTATTATTCGCCAGCACGTAGACCAGCAACAAGAGCGTCCCTGCGGGCAGCAACGCCGCCGCCCACGTCCCGGCGAACGTCGCCGCGCTTGCAAGCGACCAGAAGACGAAAGCCCGGCGGTCGCCCGGCGCATACGGCGCGTGCGTTATGTCTAACTCCAATTCGCGGCGCACGTCGCCGACTCTGCGCGCGAGCAGTTCGTCGGAGAAAGTCGTGCGATACAGGTTGCGTGTGCGTCGCCCACGTATGAAGGCGCGATAGACGCCGCGCGGGTTGATCCAGAGACCGATAGCGAAGGCCAGCAGGTTGAGCAGCCACGCCTGATAATGAGCGGCGCACCCGGTCGCCACCTCCCACGCCCCGATCTCGGCCTCGCCCTTCCATGTCGTCGGGTATTCCGTCAGGACGTGGTGGAGATCGTGGAACTTGACGGCCTTGACGCGCGCCACGGTGTTCGGAAACCAGATCGGGATTGGCCCGGCACGCATCTTCACCCAGCCCTCTTCGTAGCCGCCGCCCTCGAAATTGTTGATCTCGAAATAACGCTCGCGGGCAGCGCGCAGCGTCGATTCGGGGCTGTAGAGGCTCATGCGGCACATCCTCCCGGTCAGACAGATAAGGGTCTGGAAACGCCATTCTCGCGGCCAGTTTAACCCGGCACGGATATTAGGTAAAATGAAAAAAGTTGCGCCGGCAAATGAGTTATTCTTATAATAAGAACCATGCAATTGGAAACTCTGAAAATCTTTTGCGATCTGGTGGAGACGAAAAGTTTGTCGCGCGCGGCGGAGAGGAACTTCGTCACGCAGTCGGCCGTGAGCCAGCAGGTGAGGGGGCTGGAAGAGAAGTTCAAGCGGCGGCTGCTCGAACGCATGCGCGGCGGGCGGGAAGTGGGACTGACGGAAGAGGGCGAGGTCTTCTATCAGGAGAGCCGCCAGATCGTCAACGCCTACGCGCAGCTAGAAGAGCGGATGCGGACGCTGACCGGAATTGTCAGCGGCACGGTACACGTCGCCACCGTCTACAGCATCGGGCTGCACGAACTGCCGGCCGTCATCCGCCGCTTTATGGCGGAACACCCGGAAGCGAAGATCGATCTCGAATACAGCCGCACGACGCGCATCGTCCGCGACGTGCTGGCCGGGACGGTCGAACTCGGCGTCGTCGCCTACCCGGAGAAGAAGCGCGGCCTCTCGGTCGTGCCGCTCGGGGGCGACCGGCTCGTCCTCATCTGCCCGCCCGGACACACGCTCGCCAAACACAAGAAAGTGCGCGCGCGCGACCTCAACAATCAGGACTTCGTGCTGTTCGAGCGCGACATCCCCACGCGGCGGGCGATTGATAAGATATTGCGCGCGCACGGCGTAACGGTGCGACGCGTGGCGGAGTTCGACAACATCGAGACGATCAAGCGCGCGGTCGAGGTCGGCATCGGGGCGGCCATTGTGCCGAGTCCGAGCGTGATAGACGAGGCGCGGGTCGGAAGTCTGGCGGTCGTCGCGCTGGCCGAAGCCGAGTGGAGGCGTTCGGTCGGCGTCATCTACCGCAGCGACCGCACGCTCGGCACGGCCGCTAAAAAGTTCATCCAACTGCTCAGGGAAAAAAGTGAAAAGTAGCAGCGACGACGAAATCACTTCGATGTCGGCCTCGAAACTATGCGAACTCGTGCGGCGACGCGCGCTCTCGCCCGTCGAGATCATGTCGGCGCACCTCAACCGCGCCGAAGCCTTGAATCCCGCCCTGAATGCCATCGTAACTTTCGCGCCGGACGCGTTGGAGCGTGCGCGCGCGGCGGAACGCGCGGCGATGAGCGGTGAAAGTTTGCCGCCGCTGCACGGTCTGCCCGTGACGATCAAAGACACCATCGCCACCGCCAATTTGCGGACGACGAGCGGTTCGCGCGTGCGCGCCGATCATGTGCCCGCGACGGACGCACCGGCAGTCGCGCGCCTGCGTGCGGCCGGCGCAATCGTGTACGGCAAAACGAACGCCTCCGAGTTGGCTATCGAGTACAACGCGGACAACCCCGTCTTCGGGCGCACCAACAACCCGCACGATCTTCAGCTGTCGCCGGGCGGTTCGAGCGGCGGCTGTGCGGCGGCGGTGAGCGCGTGTTTGTCGCCCGCGAGTTTGGGGAGCGATCTCGTCGGTTCGATTCGCATCCCGGCGCACTTCTGCGGCGTCGCGGGTCTGTTCCCGACGCCGGGGCGCGTCCCACCGGGCGGCCACTTCCCGCCAACCGAAGGCGCGCTCGCCGCAGCCGCAAGCCTCGGCCCGCTTGCCCGCACGGTTGACGACCTCCCGCTCCTCTTCGACGCGCTCGCGCGCGCAGACCATACACACGCACGCCCTCTGACCCACCCGCTCGCCGACGAATTCGGCCGGCCTCTATCTGAAACTCGACTGCGCGGTCTGCGCTTCGCGTGCTATGCGGACGACGGGGCGGTGCATATGACGGAAGAGACGGCGCGCGCCGTGTCGTCGGCCGCACGCGCGCTCGCGGAGGCGGGGATGGAGGCGACCGATTCGCGCCCGCCGGAGATCGAAGGGGCGAGCGATTTGTGGCTCGCGCTCTTTCCGCGCGTCGTCGCAGGCGTCGTGCGCGCGGAGTATGCGGGGCGCGAAGAGTTGGCGGGCGCGGCCGTGCGCGCGATCCTGCGGCGTGGAGCGGATGCGTCCGAGTCCGCGCTCGAAAACGATCTCGACGCGTGGGACGCGCGCAAACGCCTGCGCGCGTCCCTGCTCGAACGAATGCGCGAGACGCCCCTGCTGCTCTCGCCGGTCGGAGCGGTGGCGGCCTTCGCGCACGGCGCGCGTCGAGTTGAAGCGGGCGGTGAAGTGGTCAGCACGTTTCGTGCTTTCGGCTATGCGCAGGCGTGCAACGTGTTCGGGTTGCCGGCCGCCAGCGTCCCGGCCGGTCGCACGCGAGAGGGGCTGCCGGTGGGCGTGCAGATCATCGGGCGGCCATTCGAGGAGCGACTCGTGCTGGCCGCCGCGCGCGTCATCGAGTCTGCGCTCGGCGGGTGGCAAACGCCGCCCGTCGCGCTTCCATCCGGCGGCGCGAATCCGCTATAGTCTGCGCGCACAATCCAACCGGCGATTCGCCGCGACACCTGTTCAAGCGTCTGTTTCAACTTCGGAGGCATAAACATGGAATTCTTTTTCTTTACCTTCCTTATCATCATCGGCATCTTCCTGCTGGTCGTCGCCGCCAAGACGATCAAGATCGTGCCGCAGGCGACGGTGCTGCTCATCGAACGGCTCGGCAGCTTCAACCGTCTCGCCGGCAACGGCCTCAACATCATCATCCCTTTCCTCGATAAGCCGCGCGGCGTCTACTGGACGAACGTGCGCCCCGGCCTCACCTCGATTGACCTGCGCGAACAATACATAGATTTGCCGCCGCAGCCCGTCATCACGCGCGACAACGTTACGATCCACGTTGATTCAGTCGTCTACTGGCAGGTGATGGACCCGATCAAGGCCGTCTACGAAGTGACCGACCTCGTCGGCGGACTCGTTCAGTTGACCATCACGGGCATGCGCTCGGTGATGGGCGAGATGGACCTGGATCACACGCTCTCGTCGCGCGACCAGATCAACGCCAAGCTGCGCCTGATTCTGGACGAGGCGACCGATAAGTGGGGCGTGAAGGTGACGCGCGTTGACGTGAAGAACATCAACCCGCCCGAGGACGTGCGCCTGACGATGGAGAAGCAGATGACGGCGGAACGCAACCGCCGCGCGCTCGTCTTGCAGGCCGAAGGCGACAAGCAGGCCGCCATCACGCGCGCCGAGGGCGAGAAGCAGGCTTCGGTCACGCGTTCGGAAGGTGAGAAGCAGTCGGCGATCCTGTCGGCCGAAGGCGCGGCGCAGGCGCGTCTGCGCGCCGCCGAGGCGGAGGCCGAAGCCATCGCGCGCATCGGCGAGGCGATGTCGCAACAGGCCGAATCCGCCCAGTATCTCATCACGCAACGCTACATCGAGAGTTTCAAAGAGATGGCGCGCGGCAACAACACGAAGGTCATCTTCATGCCGATGGAAACTTCGGCGATGCTCTCCAGCGTCGGCGCGATCAAGGAGATGTTCGCCGAGACGGGCGAGCGCAGTCAGCGCAAAAACGAGGGGAACAATCCGCCCCCGCCGCGCCAACTGCCGACATAACCTGCAAGGTTAAACCGTAGAACGAGAGGCGGGCGGCTCGCCTTCGGATTTCAAATTTGAGACATGACATCCGAAGGCGAACCACCCGCCTCTCGTTTTATATCCCAAATTGTTTCATATCTGGATTTGAAATCCGACGCTCAACCGCCCGCCTCTGCTTTCAACGCATGCCGCGACAGGGGCGTGTAGCGCGAGCCGCCCGCGCCGAGCTGGCTCTGCATGACGACGAACTCGCCCACGTTGAACGGCGCGGGCGCAAAGTCAGCCTCGCGGTGAATGGTGGCAAGGTGGCGCGCGGCGGCGTTTGGCGCGCGTATCCGCGCGATGGTGATGTGCGGGCGAAAGGCGCGCGGCTCGCGTGGAAAATTTTCGCGCTCGCATTCCGCTTCGAGTCGCTTTTGAAGTTCGGCCAGATGCCCCGCGTCGTCGTGCAGCCCGAGCCAGAGCACGCGCGGGTTGCCGCGCGGCGGGAACGCCCCGGCCTCGCGCAAACTCACTTCAAAGTTACCCGTGACATCGGCCGCGCGGTCTGCCGCCCGCGTCAACGCCTCGACCCGCTCCGCTTCGATCTCGCCCAAGAATTTCAACGTGAGGTGCAACTTCTCCGCGCGTTCCCAGGTGATTTTGAGCGATCCCTGCGCCGCCTTGCGCAAACTCTCGACGTGCGCGGCAACCCGTGCGCGCGAGTCCTCCGGCAACTCCACCGCGCAAAAAATTCGCACCCGCTGGTTCGGTCGAAGGTCGCTCAAGGCCGTGCCTCCCGGTGAATCGAGGAGCATTTACCGAATATGGAGAGAAGGAAAACAGACTGGCGGAGGGGAGCGCTCGTCCGGCTTCGGTTTAAGAACTCTCCGGGAAAATTACAAGCATCCCCGGAGCGCGCTCGCTTCGGCTGCGTGCCTGACATTGTGCGTTAGGAGCTTATGTAAATCAACGTGCCGGGCATCCGAAAATTCGGATCAAAGGGCGCGGCGGACGAATAAAAAATGTAATGTGCGCGGTCGTATAATTTCATGCAACGCGCGGGCGGAAAAATGAAACTAAGTCCCTCGACTTGCCGTTTGCCCTGTCTTGTCTCACCCGTCCTGCTCAAGTGAGGGCGTTGACGATTCGTAATTTCAGGGTCACGCTCGTCGAATCGGATGAGGGATAAGTGAAGAAGCCTTCATCAAATTCACAGCATTTTACACGGAGGGAATTTACTTACATGCGTAAAGCATTATTTATGGCTTTGTTCTTTGTCTTCTGCGCGCCGCTGGCGTTCGCGCAAGGGGATTTCCAGCGCGGCGAATTCGGCGTCATGTTCTCGCACAATCGCGTTGACACCGACGGCGCGTTCGACCCGAACAACAACAACAACGGCAGCGAGGGCTTCAACGGCGTGAACGTCGATGCCGGTTACAACTTCACGCGCTACGTGGGCGCGAAGGTGGATTTCTCATACCACCAGAAGTCTACACAGATTGGTGTTCCCACTGCGCCGCCGGGCGGGACGACGATTGACCTCGACGGCAAGCTGACGCAGTTCATGGGCGGCGTCAAGGTTCAGGACAACTCGACCGAGACGCGAGTCCGTCCGTTCGCGCAGTTGCTGGTCGGCCTCGGCCACGCCAGGGTCGAATCGAGCAGCGCTTTCGGCAATTTCGACGAGAGCGAGACGGGACTGGCGGCGGCGGTCGGCGGCGGCCTCGACATACGTGTCCACCGCAATGTTGACTTCCGCGCGATCAAGGTCGAATACAATCCCGTCCGGATCGAAGGCGAGACGGGCAACAACATACGCATCGGCGTCGGTCTCAACTTCCGCTTCTAAACGAGACTGACAACTGACGCAAACAGAACTGCCCGCGCCTTTCGAGACGCGGGCAGTTTTATTTCACCGCCGGACAATCCACCTATCCACCAATCCAACCACGCCCGACCACTCCGGCGCGCATTTCAGACACTGGCCATCTCAAGCTCATTTCTCGAAGTCACTTCGAGGCGGGCGCGAGCACGAGCGTTTCGCGCGTGTGCGCGGCGACCGCTTTCGCGCTGAAAGGGAAGATGCGCGGCGTGACGGCGCGCCAGTCCGCGAGTTGATCAGACCAGTGAGGGCTGGCCGGGTCGCCCGACTCGCCGAGCGCAATGCCTTGCTGCGTCTGGTCCCAGTCGCTCGCGTCGGCGATGAGCCGCATCGAGACGCCCGCGCCGACGTTGACGGTCGCGCCCGCGCTCCACCCGCTGCCGTCCACCGGAAACGGCTCAATCGTAAATCGCCCGCCGATGAAAGGAACGATTGCGAGCGGGTGAGCGAAACGCGCCGGGGAATAACGCCCCCACGTCCACAGGGTTTCGTCCGCGCCGAGGCGTTTTGTCAGAGCCGCGCGCGCGTCCTCGAAACATGCGCGCATCAACTCGCCGTAATTTTTGTGCTCTTTCGGCAGCCACTCGGCAGGACGCTCCGCCACGATGCGATTAAAGAACAGGTCGTAGCTGCCCCAGCGAAACGAGCGCGCACGCGCCTCGCCGAGCGCATCGTTGAGGATGCGCCGCCTGAAGGCGATGCTCATTTCGGCGACGAGCGGTGCGGCGCGCGAGTCCGCCGTCACGCGCCCGTCCCACTGGCTCAGAGCATCAGACGCCGCGCGCACTTTGCCTTCGTCAGGGGGCAACCTACCCGTAGCCACGCCACGCGGCGTGGGCGCGTCGCGGAGCAGTTCGGCGGCGGCGCGCGCGAAACTCGCACCGCCGATTGAATAAACGTCCGCCTGCACGGCGCGGTAATCCGCCGCCGTCAACTTCCGCCGCCCATTCAAAAGATCGTGGATGCGGCGCGAGCGATAAGGCGAAGCCCAATCGTGCGTGAGGTGATGCGGGTAATTGCGCCCGACGACGCGGCTGTTGGCCGTGACGATCAAGCCCGACGGAGGATCGTAGACATGCGGCAGTTCGTCGAAGGGAATGAACCCCGTCCACTCGCCCGCGTCGGTCGCGCCGTCGTAAGGCGTGCTCCCGTCGCCACTGCGCCTGATGGGAATGCGCCCCGCGCCGTAGTAGCCGATGTGGCCTGCGGTGTCGGCGTAGACGAAATTCTGAGTCGGGCCGCTGTAAGCGCTGAGAGCGTCACGAAATTCGTTCCAGTTGCGCGCGCGGTTGATCTTGTAGAAGGCGTCAAACTCCGTCCGCTCCGCATCGAGCGCAGTCCAGCGCAGCGCGTAACGCTTGCCCTCGCGTTCGAGGATGATGGGGCCGTGGCGTGTCTCCGTCACGTCGAAAGTCTCGGTCTCGGTCGAGGCGTCGGTCAGACCTTTGCGCACCTTGATCTCTTCGCGCCGCACCACGGCCTCGCGCCACCCCGCCGGAGTCTCATAGAAATTCTTTTTGTCCGCGCTGAATCGTTCGAGATACAAATCCTGCACGTCGGGGTCGAGATTGGTCATGCCCCACGCGATGTGCTCGTTGTGGCCGATGATGACGCCGGGCGCGCCGGGCGCGGTGACGCCCGCGACGTGCAGGCCGGGCGCGCTGAGGTGCGCCATGTGCCAGATGGACGGCGCGGAGGCGGGCAGGTGCGGATCGTTGGCGAGCAGGGGCTTGCCCGAAGCGGTGCGCTTGCCACCGGCAACCCAGTTGTTACTCACGGCGCGCCCCTCCATGTACAGCCCGGCGCGTTCGAGCGAACTTCTCGTTAAAGCCTCGATGCGCTCGACCTCGGCGAGCAGTTCGACGCGCTCACGCTCGTCGAGCGACGGGAGACGCTCGGCGCGAGTTTTCGCCGCACGTATTTTGGGGGCGGGCTTTCGTCCATTTTTAACCGGCGATTGCGGCTTTACGTCGTCGCCGCCGACGACGAGTACGTCGAGCGCGGAACTGTCGGGCAGCAGTTGCGCGCGGCGCGCGGGCGGGAGGTCTGCGAGCATGGCGCGCGAGATGTCGGTCGGCCACGAGGTGGAGAGCGTCTCGGCGAAAATCTTACCGATGACGAGCGAGTCGGCCGGACGCCACGGGCGCGGTTTGTAACCGATGATCTGAAACTCTGCGGGCAGGGGCGTCTCTTTGCCGCCGCGCGTTTCGATATATGCGTTGACGCCGCGAGCGTAATCTTCGAGGGCGGCGCGCGTGGCGACGGAGGTGCGCGAGACGAGCGCCTCCGAGAGCGCGGCGAAGCCGTAGATGCGACGCCGCTTGTCCTCTTCGAGCGCGGGACGGCCGAAAATCTCCGCCAGTTCGCCGCGCGCCGTGCGTCGCAGCAAGTCCATCTGCCAGAGGCGGTCGCTCGCCGTCGCGTACCCTTGCGCGAAATATAAGTCCGCGTCGTTTGCCGCTTCGATGTGCGGGATGCCGCGTTCGTCGCGGCGGATCGTCACGGGCGCGCGCAGCCCCGCGAGCGCGAGCGTCTTTGAGGCGGGCGTTGGCGACGCGGCCGGCGTCTGCGCGTAGCCCGTGGAGGCGGGCGGCGCAGCGTGGGCGATAAAAATTGAGAGCAGCAGGGAACAGGCGAGCAGTTGGTTTTTCATGTGATTAATCGGCGCGCACCAACGGGAGTTTGGCCGTCGTTCGCGCATGCGTGGGATTGCAGACCTGCGGCGAGATGGTAGCACAGGGGGGAAGAAGGGAGGCAAGGAGGGGGAACGGAGGATGGAAAACAGGAGTCAGGAGTCAGAATGAAAGCATCGTGTCTTAACTTCTGACTCCTGAATTCTGTCTCCTGTTTTCTCGATTCATCTTTTCGCGAGGCGTACCTGCTCGGCTTTCGACCACGCGCAGAGAATTTTCACGTCTGCGGGTGAGAGTTTGGCCGAGTGGTGCAGGCGCGTGTAGGAGGCGAGGGGCATCCGGCCGCGTTCGGCGGTCATGCACATCGCGCCGAGCAGCCAGTCGGCCTGTTCGCGGTCGTAGTTAGACCACTCGGAAAAGTTCATTTCCCTGCGCCCGTGGTTGACGTGTTCGGCGACGTACCACGAGACCGGAGCGATCCGGCTATACAAAGGCCACTCGGTTTGGTGTGAATGACAATCCTTGCAGGAGCGCTCGAAAATACCGGCGACCTCGGGCGTGACGCGCACGTGCGATTCGATAGCGCGGGTCGGGTCAACAGGCGGGTTCGTCTGGTTCGACCGAACGAATTGTAACGAGATGAAGAGCGCCGCCAACGCCAATGCCGCCGACTTGAGAAATTTTCGCATCAACTTTCACCTCCGCCGCCCGCTCTCGTTCGTCTCAAACTCATCGAGCGTGGCTTTGTTTATTAGACGGAGGTGTCAGCCGGTTTCTTTCATCTCTCTGCAATCTCTCTGCCATCTCTCTGGGGCGCTCTATTCCAGCCACGTCGTTTCCATCTGCGCCTTCCA
Source organism: Pyrinomonadaceae bacterium (assembly GCA_036566625.1). Classification (GTDB taxonomy): domain Bacteria; phylum Acidobacteriota; class Blastocatellia; order Pyrinomonadales; family Pyrinomonadaceae; genus JAIVJZ01. The sequence continues at coordinate 7,440 of DATCWB010000228.1, read as the reverse complement.
TTCGTAGAGCATCGCGGCGTCGAGGAGCATGATCCGTTCGCGCGTCACGCCGGGGGGCGGGGGCGCCAGTGCGGCGAGGCGTTCGTAGACGCGCTCGCGCTCGACGCCTTCGACGCGCGCGAGCAGATGCCAGAGCGTGAGCGTGTCGCGCGGGCGGGCTTCGGCGATGACGACGCCGAGGGCGTCCGTGCCGCCGTTTGTGAAGTCGAATTTTGCGAGCGCGTCGAGGAAGAGTTCCGAGGCGTCTTCAAAGAAGGGCGTGCCCGGCCCTACGCCCGGCCGCGTGCGGCAGGCCGCTCCCGCCGGAACCATCGACTCTCGATCCTTCGTCTCGAATGCCACCCAGCCCGCCGTGACGTGCAGGATGCTCTGCCCCGCGTCGTCAACTTCGAGCGTGTAGGCGCAGCCGAGGTCGGCGGCGACGGCCGAAGGCGTGTCAACGAAGAAGAGGCGCGGCGGCGCGTAGATGGTGGCGTGCATGCGCCCGCGCGCGAGTTCGAGGCGGTGCTCGGTCGCACGCGTTTCGACAAGCCGGATGCGCGTGCCCGGATCAACTTCCACCTGCCCGATGTCGGCCACCTTGATTTGCGCGCGCGAGTCGGCGTCCGTTTCGAGCCATTCGCCGATGCCGAGTCGTCCGGTCGAACCGATTCGATCCGCATCAATGAATGGCGCGCCCTGCAAGCGCGCCACATCCCAACCCGCGCGCGGCGAGCGCTGGTAGAACCAGAACGCGCCGCCCGCGCCCGACACCAACAGCAGGACGAGACCCGCCGCCAGCGCAGGTCGCCAACCTGCGAACCGGCCGAAACTTAAACCGCCGCGACGCCGACCACGGCGTCCGTCCGTCTCCCGCGACGCCTGTTGCGCCGCGCGCTCCGCTTGATTCTCCTTGAACGACTGTTGCGCCAGCGCGGCCTCGATGTTGTCCCAGAGCGCGGCGGGCGCGGCGTGCGGCGTCAAATTTTCGACGAGACGGATGCCGTAAGTGATCTCTTCAAACTCCGCGCGGCAGCGCGCGCACGCGCTGAGGTGTGCGGCGACGCGCGCCGCTTCGGCCGCCGGTAATTCGCCGTGTGCGTAAGCCGTGAGGTGTTCTTTGACGTGCTGCTGGCCGAACATCTTTACTTCTAGTCTCCGCTTGAAATGTTGGCGCGCAGGTGGCCGAGCCGCCGCGCGAGTATCGAATGGCCGCGATTCAGACGCGAGGCCACCGTGCCCTTTGAACAATTGAGAACTTCGGCGATCTCTTCGTAAGAAAGCTCCTCGAAATATTTGAGCAGGATCGCAATACGCAGTTTCGGCTTGAGCGACGCGATGGCGTCGCGCACCGAGTCCGCGATCTCCAGACGCATGAAGCGCGCCTCGGCGGCGGGCAACTTGTGCCCGTTCGCGTGCGCGGGCGGAAGCGTTTCGGCAAACGGGGCGAAGCGGCGTCGCTTGCGCTGCTCGTCTATGCAGGTGTTCGTGGTCAGGCGGTAGAGCCACGTCGTGAATTCCGACTGGTGTCGAAACTGGCCGATGCGCGTGAAGAGTTTGAGAAAGACCTGCTGCGTGATGTCCGAGGCGAGCGCGCTGTCGCCGCCGAAGAAATAGAGCGCGATGGAATAGACTTTGTCTTTGTGCGTCTCGAAGAGCAGGCGGAAGGCTTCGCGGTCGCCCTGCTGGCAGGATTCCACGACGCGCGCTTCAACCGGACGTTCATCAGTCACCGCCGTTAGCTCCATCCCCAACGCTGCATTCGCTGTAAAGCTCACTTAGCTTAGACGAAGCGGCGCGGATATTTCTTCCAAATTTTCGTTCCCGTGAGAGTCAACCGGCTGTTTCCTTATGTCTTCTTTCAAAAGCGAGCAGCGGCCGGGTTGTTATTTTGTTGACATCTTCCCCGCGTAAACATATATTGCGCGCGCACTGCTTACGAAAGACGCTGTTCCGGCTTAACTCACATCAACTCCTCGCAGCCGTTTGAGCTAAGAGCGTCCAAAAACATCTATCAGCATAGATGCTTCGCGAATCGTGGCCGATGGAGATAACTTCACGGCCTCCGGTGAGCCACCATACAGGCGTAAGCGACACACCAACTCCGAACCTCAACCTATCTAAGGAGAACACCATGCAATTAGCACAGGCGATCCAGCAACGGGCGACCCCTCTCGCAGAGGCGCAAAATACCTACAAGCAGAATGTCGTGATGGTGAATACGTTCGTCACCAGCGTTCTCTCGTCGAAACTCCCCACCACTTTGAGCAGTCTCCCCCCTGACTGGCAGGCTTTCATGACGGCCTACGAGCAGGCCAACGCGACCGCCCTGAACTGGGTGAATATCGTGATGGCTCGACTGCTGGACGTGCCGGGCGACGTGCAGACTTATAACAACGTCATCAGCCAGGTTTTGCAAGACGCGAAACAACAGGCCACGCTCCTGTCCGGCAACCCCGGCAATCGCACTGCGCTTGACACTCTCAACGCCGATCTGACCACTCTGACGAACCAGTTTGGACTGATCACGACGTTCCTCTCAAGCGCGATCACCAATCTCCGAAATTTCAAAAGCTCGATGCCCACCCTGGGCGTGCAGCTCCAGACCATCGCACAAAAGTCGGCCGCCGACGCCCAGGCCGACCAGAAGCAAATCGATCAGTTGAATAAGGCCATTGGCAAACTTAACGACGACATCGCCTCCCTCACCACCTCCCTCATCCTGCTGGGTATCACCGACGTCGGGGTGCTTACTCTCGGTGTGGTGGTGACCATCGCACTGTGGCCGTTGGGCGCGTTGGTCTGGTTCATGCTGGGGCCGGTGGTCGCCGTGGCGTCGACCTACATCGCCCTCGACGCGGAGCAGATCAAAGCCGACAAGGCAGCTATCTATCAGAAACAGCAAGAGATTACGGGTCTCACGGCGGACGTTTCGATCCTCAACCTGCTCGCCAATCAGTACACCGCGATGGCGGGTCAGACCGCACAGATCGAGTCCAGCCTGCAGGCCATCCTGGCCGAGTGGCAGACGCTGGAAACTGACGTGACACAGGCCGTCACGGACATTCGCTCCGCCATCTCGGACACCCGCTCCACGGACTGGGGCGCGGTGGTCAGCGACCTCAACGATGCCATCACCCAATGGACTGCGGCTTATGCGCAGGCCGGCGCGCTGGCGATCACCCTGCAAGTGAACAACGCCCAACTGCAACCCGGCATGTCTTCGGCGGATGTGCAGCAGGCAATGGCGGGCGGGCAGACGATGGACATCATCCAGTACTACAACTCCATTGGCTGATGAGAACACGGGGAGCAAGAGCCGCTCGCCGTCTCCCGGTGCGCTTCTCAGGCGCGCCGGAGACGGCGAGCGGCTCATTCAACGTCAACTGCACGCCATGTAACCTCGCACCTCCAAGCCCCGGGCAGGCGGCGAAAATTTCGCCCCCGCTGCGCCCGCGCGGCCGCGAGCGACCCGGCGCGTGCAAAAGTGATCGGCAGTTACAAGGCTCGAACATTGACGCTCCGCGAGCGTAGCCACTACAATCCGCCGTGAGTCCGGTTCCGGCGCGCGAAATGGCGTCGCACGGCCGGAGCGAATCAACCTTTAAATAAACGTTCCCGACGCAACAAACGCTTATGCCGCTTCGTCGTTTCAACTTCCGTCGTCTCAGCTTTCTACGTTTTTCGGCCGCGCTCACGTTCACCTTCGCGTGCGCGCTCTCGGCCGCCGCGCAGCAACGCCCGCTCATCACGGAGGACGTTGACATCATCCCGCCCGGTTCGGCGCGCATCGAGGCGGGCATCGAGTTTTTTCAGGACGCGAGATTTCCCGTGTCGGGTCTGCGCGGCGATTTGACGCGCGTCGGCGTCATCGGCGTCAACATCGGACTCTCGCCGAACGTCGAATTTCAGATCGACGGCGTGCTGCAAAACTTCCTGAGCATCAACTCGGCCTCGCCCAACCCGGCCGTCCCGCTCACCACCGCGCGCACCGATTCGACGAACGACACGGGCGATTTCCGACTCTCCACCAAGATCAAACTGCGCAACGAGACGCGCCGCGCCCCGTCGCTCGGCTTCCGCTTCGGCGTCGAACTGCCCAACTCCAGCGAAGGGCGCGGGATCGGCATCAACCAGACTAACGCCTACGGCACGATCCTCATGGGCAAGAAATTCGGGCACGAGGATCGCTTCAACCTCTTCGGCAATCTCGGCCTCGGCATCTTCACCGCGCCCACGCAGTCCTTCACGCAGAACGACATGCTGCTCTACGGCATCGCCGGCATCGTCCGCGTCAACCGTCAGATCAACGTCGCGGGCGAGATCAACGGCCGCGCCAACACGCGCGGCGGTCGCGCCCCGCTCGGCACGGAGTCGCAGTCCGAAGCGCGGCTCGGCTTGCAGATCAAAGCCTCCGGCCTGCGCTTCGACTTCGCCGGCATTGCCGGTCTGACCGAGTTCAGCCCGCGCTCCGGCGTCACCTTCGGCGTCACCTACGACACCCCCTCGATCTTCACTCCAGTCAAATAAAACAGTGACGAGTGACAACTGACAGGTGACAAGATAAACTCTTTTTTTCTTATCTTGTCACCTGTTACTTGTCACTCGTCACTGTTTGTATGCTTCTTTTGATCAACGGGCTGGGGCAATGGCTGCGCGGGGTGGCCGAAGGGCTGCAAAGGTTCATCGTCGAAGTGCCCATTTACGTGGCCGCGCCCGCCATGGTCATCATCGGCGCGCTCGACTCCTCGCTCCTCTCGCTCCCCGAAATCAACGACTACCTCGTCGTGATGCGTTGCTACAGCGACCCGAAGGCGGCATTCTATTTTCCGCTCTTCGCCGCGCTCGGTTCCGTCATCGGCTGCATGCTGCTCTACGTGATCATGCGGCGCGGCGGGCAGGCCGTTTTGCGCAAGCGTTTCAGCGCGGAGAACATCGCGCGCGTCGAACACGCCTATGCGCGCTTCGGCTTCCTGACGCTCGCCATCCCCGCGCTGTTGCCGCCGCCGATGCCCTTCAAGATTTTCGTCGCCACGGCTGGCGCGCTCGAATACCCGCGCTGGCGGTTCATGGTCACGATCATGATCGCGCGCAGCCTTCGTTACTACGTCGAGGGCATACTCGCCATCTACTACGGCCGACAGGTAATCGAATTCATCCAACAGTATGGGCTGAAGTTGCTCGGCGCGGTCGCAGCCCTGTGCATCGTCGGACTGGCGATCTATTTCATCAAGAATCGCCTGACCGGGGCGAAGAAGCCGGAGACCGGCGAGACTGAAACCGCCGTCGAGTCCGGCGAGACGCGCGCCGAGGCGGACGCGCCTTCGTCCACGCCGCTTTCATAATTTAACGAAGAACGATGCGCCGGTAGCCGTCGAGGGGGAATATTCGATCTTGAAGTGGTTGTTGCGGAAGATTACCAACGGTCTGACTTCGGTCTCGCAATACTTGCTCGCCTACGGGGCGTTCGGTCTGTTCGGCATCGCGCTGCTCGACTCCGCGCTCATCCCACTGCCCGGCGGCCCGGACGCCGTGTTGATCCTGCTCTCGACGGCGCGCCCCGCGTGGGTGCCACTCTACGTGTTGGCCGCGACGCTAGGTTCGGTCATCGGCTGTCTCATCTTTTATTACATCTCGCGTCGCGCGGGGCGGGGCGCGCTGAAACGCTTTTCGCCGCGCAGGCAGGCGCGCGTGAAAGAGTTGATCGACCGCTACGACGTGCTCTCGGTGCTCGTCGCGTCGGTCTTGCCGCCCCCGTTCCCGTTCAAAATTTTCATTGCCACGGCGGGCGTCTTTCGTTTCAGCGTCCTGCGTTTTGCGCTCGCGGTGGCCGCCGGACGCGCCTTTCGCTACGCGCTCATCGGCTATCTCGCGGCGCATTACGGCGAACACGCCAGGGAGTTGCTGGCGCGCTATTACCCTTACGTCGGACTGGGCGTGGCCGCGCTCGTCGTCGCCGTCTTCGTCCTGCGCAATATGTTGAAGAAGCGAGACAGCGGGGAGGCTGACCGACGCGGTGCAGCAGCCCTGAACGGAGAATCCGAATCAGAGTTGTTTTGAACTTCCCGCCGTCGTCTTTCGATATTGATCGTGGTTGGCGTGTTTGAATTTTCGCGCGGCGGCCAGATCGCGGACGCCGTTTTGTTGCAGGAGGTCGAGGAGGCGCAGGAAGACTTCGGCTGTGGCGGCAGCGTCGCCGGCGGCGCGGTGGCGATTGACGATGGGCACGGCGAAGTGTTCGGCGACGGTGTGCAGGCGGTGGTTGACGAGTTGCGGCACGACGCGGCGTGAGAGCGAGACGGTGCAGAGTTGCGCGTTGAACATGCGCTTGCCCGGATAGACGCGCGAGATTTCGTGATTGAGAAAGCGCACGTCGAAGGGCGCGTTGTGCGCGACGAGCACGGCGCGGTCGATGAATTGCAGGAGGTCGCCCGCGACTTCGGAAAAGAGCGGCGCGGATTTGACCATCGCGTCCGTGATCCCTGTGAGCATGACGATGAAAGAGGGGATCGGCATCTGCGGGTTGACCAGTGTTTGAAACTCGGCGACGATACGACCGCCTCGGACACGATAAGCGCCGATCTCGGTGATGCGCGCCGGGGGAGTTTTCGCGCCCGTCGTCTCCACGTCAACTACGACGTAATCCGTCTCGTCGAGCGCGCGGCAGTCGGCGTCTTCGCACAGCAGTTCGAGTTCGTAAGTGTCGGTGATACGCAGACGCCAGTCGTCTTTGATGAGGTCGGAGACGAGCAGCGCGGCGGAGGGCGGGTCGAGATCGGGCAGTTGGAGGACGGTGCGGGCGATTGACTCGACGGGAGCGCGCCCGCCGCCCGACAGGCGCAACAGGTCGATCATCTCCTGCACGAACGTACAATCCAGAACGAGGTTAGAAAAGTGCGTCATCCGCGCGGCATTGTAACACGATGCGCGCCGCCGCGAAGCAGCCGATGCGAAGCGGGCGACGATAGATCGGCGAAGGAGCGACAACAGATGAGAGCCGAAGAGGTGATTGAGAGATTCCGGCGCACGGGCGCGTTGCTCGAAGGCCACTTCATCCTGACGAGCGGCCTGCACAGTTCCGTCTACCTGCAATGCGCGCTCGTCCTACAGCACCCGCCCGAAGCCGAAGCCTTCGCGCGCGCCCTCGCCGAACGATTCGCCGGGCGCGGCATCGAGACCGTGGTTGCGCCCGCCATCGGCGGCATCGTCATCGGCTACGAAGTGGCGCGCTCGCTCGGCGCGAGATCGCTCTGGACCGAGCGCGACGCGACGGGCGCGATGACGCTCCGGCGCGGCTTCGGCACGCGTGCGGGCGAGAGCGTCCTCGTCGTCGAAGACGTGATCACGACGGGCGGTTCGACGCGCGAAACCATCGCGGCCATGCGCGCCGCCGGCGCGAGCGTCGTGGGCGCGGCCTCGATCATAGACCGTTCGGGCGGACGCGCCGACGTGGGCGTCCCG
>DATCWB010000227.1:0-5172 GCA_036566625.1 Pyrinomonadaceae bacterium | reverse complement strand
CGACCTCAAACTTCTTTCGCCCCCCACGGGGCTCCTCACTTTTTCCGCCGCTTCGATCTCACGGCTCGCGCCGTGGGCCATCAATCTTCCACCCCCTGGCCGGGGCTTGAAGAACTCTGCACCTTCTCAGGTCAAACTCGCCTTACTTATTTCTTTTTGCGCAACTCGCCGATTAATCTTCTGATTTTCACTTCATCACGCGAATCCGGCTGTGCTTTCAGGAATAACTCCAATTCATCGGCGGCGGCGGCGAAGCGGCTCATCTGGTTGTAGAGTATGGCGAGTTGCCAGTGGATTTCCGCGATGGGGGACTCCTTGCTCATAGACTTAGCTCGGGTGAGATGAGTTTCGGCCTCGCCCCATTGGCGTTGCATACGTTTCGCCGTTCCCAGCACGAGATAGGTGCTGATGGAATCAGGGTTATAGGAAACAGACTTGGTGAGCGACTCTGTGGCGGCAGGCAACAATCGGAGTTTATATTGCGCATAACCGAGCGCATACCAGCTTGAAGCGCTCCGGGGATTGATCGTAAGGGCTTTAGTTAACAGCGGTTGCGCCTGATCATAATTCCCGCGCTTCACAAATTCCTGACCGAGGCGATCAAGCGCGGCATAATAATTGGGAAACAACTCGATGGCTCGTTGCAAGTTCATCAGCGCCTTCTCTTTTGATTTATCGCCGTCGAGGTCTTTCAGCGCCTGGTCGTAGGCTTTGCGCGCATCCTGCGGGACTTCCTGCACGAACACCGTGCCGGGAGTGCCGCCGGACATAGTAGCGCTTCCCCGACGCTTCTTTAAAGACAGCATGATGTCAAGCTGTTCGGACTGCGATCCGCGCCCGCCCAAGACGGAACCGGTGATAGCTACGCGTTCGGTTTTAGTCTCATAGTCTGTCCCAACCGTCAGCACCCGCACCTGAAAGTTGCCGGTCGAGAGCCTGTAAAAAGCGTAGCGTCCTGAACCATTGGTGTAAGTAGTCGCCAGAACTCCATCTACGTCGTCGAGCAACTCGACGCGTACGTTCTCTACAGGACGACGTTGCTGATTGACGATCGTGCCGGAAATTGAACTTTGTCCCTGCACAAACATGCTGCCGGAGATCGCCGGGGCGGTCGGACTTGCCGCTGAACTTACCGGCGGAGCATCGGCCGTCAATAACATCATCAAAACGACGCTTTCAATCATCTGTATTGCCTCCTCAAGCAGATAATACTCAACTTATCGCTAACACCTCGTCACCTTAAGTCCCCCACACCACCCTGTCTCCTTGAACACTATTTTCCGCCGGCAGTTCAAAGCCGAAAACCGCCGTCTCCCTTGAGACAGGCACGGGGCATCGAAGCCGATGAAATGACATGGTCAGCGTTCGGAGCGTCTCCTTCATATTTAATTCCTTTGTGAAGCGAAACCGCTCGATTAAGGCTCAAAGAATAGTTGTCGAAGACGGGTTAGGCGAGCGTGATTGTAGCACAATCCGAAACTCCGTTTGTGAGAAAATTTCGACTCCAAACGAGCGTGCGCGCCGCTTGCGCAAGCCCGCCTGCGAGCCGCGCACAGCTTCACGAGGAAGGGGCGGGACACCCCGTTCGGCCAGTCGTTTTCAAGCTTACTTATCGAAGCACTTTCGTTAATAAAACTTAGGGTGGAGATAGGGATTCGTTCCGACGTAAATCAAGCCGGGCGGTCGCCTGGCGATGGGCGTCTGAGGTGCATGGCTCTAAAGTTAGAGATTCTCTATTTCAATCAGTTCCGCGAGTTCAGCCAGTTCAAAACCGAAGACGCGCGCGTAGAAATAGAGTTCGCCTTCCAGAGCGCGTTTGATGTTTTCGGCGCGGCGGAAACCGTGTTGCTCGCCCTCGAAGGCGACGTAGGCTACGGGCAGCCCTCTGGCGCGCAGAGCCTCGACCATCAACTCGGCCTGGTTCGGCGGCACGACCTTGTCTTCGAGTCCCTGAAAGAAGATGACGGGGCAGGAGAGTTGCTCCGTGAAGTTGATGGGCGAGCGCGCGTGGTAGATGTCTGCGCGTTCGGGGTAAGGGCCGACGAGGTTATCCAGATAGCGCGCCTCAAACTTGTGCGTGTCGCGGACGAGCGCGCCGAGGTCGCTGACACCGTAGTGGCTCGCGCCCGCCTTGAAGGCGTCGCGGAAGGTGAGTGCGGCGAGCGTCGTGTAGCCGCCCGCGCTGCCGCCCGTGATGACGCACCGCGTGCCGTCAACGAGTCCTTCGGCGGCGAGGTGGCGCGCGCCGTTTGCGCAGTCGTCAACATCCGTGATGCCCCATGTGCCGTTGAGTCTCAGGCGATACGCGCGGCCATAGCCGGTGCTGCCGCCATAGTTCACGTCAAGCACGGCGATGCCGCGGCTCGTCCAGAATTGGATATTGAGACTGAGCGCGGCGGATGCCATGGCGGTCGGCCCGCCGTGGCTTTTGACGAGAAGCAGCGGGCGCTCTCGGTCGGGCGCGGCGAAGTCGCGGTTGCGCGGCGGGTAGAAGAAGGCGTGCGCGGTCTGCCCTCCCGTAGTCGGGAATTCGATGGGCTGCGCGACGGAGAGATAACCCTCGTCAATATTGTGGTCGCTCGCACGGCGCAAAACTTCAAACTGCCCCGACGCCAGATCGAACGCGACGACGGCGGCCGACTGCTGCGGCGCGCCCGCGCGGAAAACCGCCCGCCCGCCCACCGCCTGAACATATTGAATGTCGGCATAGATGCTCTCGACGGGATGGAGTTGTTTGTTCGTCGTATCGAGACGCGCCAGGCTCGACATGCCGCGCACGATGTAAGCGCAGACGATCTCCGTGTCCGACGTGAAAGCGTAAGTGGACATGCCGAAGCCCCACTGCGGCTGTCCGAATTCGGCTTCCATCTCGCATAAGGGTTCGACTGTATCGCCCGCGCGATACAGGTTCCACCAGCCGCTTCTGTCTGAGACGAAGTGCAGACGCCCGGCAGGCGACCATTCGGGTTGAAAGATCGACTCGTCGCGCCCGCCCGCGATGCAACGCGCCCCGGCAATCATGCCGTCTTCCTCCACGTCGCCGAGCCACAACTCCGTCCCGTCCCAGGGCATGTTCGGATGATTCCAACAGAGCCACGCCAGTTGCCGACCGTCGGGACTCAGGCGCGGCGAAGCATAGAAATCGTAACCGGAGGCGAGCACGCGCCCGCCGGATGCGTTCTCGCCCGCGTCGAGCGAGAGGGCGACAATGGTGTTCGCGGGTTCGTGTGCCCCGGCGCGATGGTCTTCGCGCACGGCGACGAGGCGGCCGCGCGCGGCATCCATGATGGCGTCGGCATAGCGCAGTTCGGCGTTTGATTCGGGCGTGAGCGGCGCGGGCATGTCGGCGTCGGGCGTCTGGCGGTAGAGGCGTTGGTCGGAGAAGTTGGAGAAATAGATCGTGCCCCGGTGGACGACGAAATCGCCGCCGCCGTATTCGTGGACGCGCGTGCGCGCGTTGAAGCCGGGCGGCGTCATGTCGCGCAACTCGCCGTCGGGCGTGCGGCGGACGATACACGTGCGCCCGCCCTCGGAGGGACGCAGTTCGAGCCAGTAGAGGTCTTCGCCGTCAGTTTTGATCATGCCGAGTCCGACCGCGCCCTGCACGATGAGGTCTGCGGTGACAGGCGACTTCCACGAGCCGTAAGGAGCAATTTTAATTTCAACCATGCCCACATAATGAACCAAAAACCGGCGGCAAGCCAAGCCGTACGGCCACCGGGGCGACGTAAAAATTTACCGCTCGCGGCTTAACTCCGCGTCCCGCCCGCCCTCTCGACCCGCCGCGTGAAGTCGCTCTTATCAAACGACTTTCGCAGGGTTTCTCCGCGCCCCGCAGACCACCCGCCCCGGCGTTCGCTCCGGCATCTCGTTAAACATCTCAAGAATTTCTCAAGTGCGCCCGCGCATATTGATAGTGGCCGAGGACGCGCGCCTTTCAGACGGCGCGGTCTGAGACGCCGGAAGATGCCCCTGCTGATGTTGATAGCTTTGCCGGAATTCTCACACGCGCCCTCTGTGAAGCCCGCGCGTCTGAAAGTATCCTTGCAAGAGAGAGTTGAGATAAGAATTCGATGGGACTGATCCTCGATAAGATTACGCCGCCTGTTGAGTTGCCGCGCGTCTCGCGCCGGCGACTGCTCGACGTGTTGCACGAAAGCATGACCTGCTGCACCTCAACCGTCATTTACGGGCGCACGGGCACGGGCAAGACCATGCTCGCCGCAGACTTCGCCGGGCAGAGCAACCGGCGCGTCGCATGGTATAAAGTCGATGCGCCGGAGGTTGACCGGCAGGCGTTTCTGCAATACCTCGTCGCCGCCGTGCGCAACCAGCATCCGGGCTTCGGGCGCAAGACGCTTGCGCTGCTCTCTTCGAGCGGTTCGATGCCGGACGCCGCGCTGCTCGCCGAGTCGTTCGTCTACGAGATGACGATGCTCGAAGCGGACGAACCGCTCCTCGTAGTGATAGACGATCTGCATCTGTTGTATGACGCGGAATGGATCGTGCCGTTCTTCGGTCGCCTCCTGCCGCTCTTGCCCGTGGAAGCGCACATGATTTTGATCGGTCGCACGCTGCCGCCCGCGCCGCTCTGGCGCATGCGCTCGAAGCAGACCCTGCGCGTGATCGACGAACCGGCGATGGCCTTCACGCTCGCGGAAGCGGAAGAACTATTCGACAGCTACGGCTTGCACGCGAAACGGGCGGCGCAGGCATTGGCCGAAACGTGGGGGCGCGCCGCCGCGCTCGACCAGACGGCGCGCGCGCAACGGGATGCGTTCGTTGTGGGCGACGCTCTGCCACGAGACGCGTCCGTCAACTCCGGCGCGGAGAATCGCGCGACGGCTACCTCCCGCCTGCGGCTCTTGAAAAGTTACGCGGAGAAGTCTACCGTCAGGGCGGGTTGAGGCGCGCGAAGGTTCGAGGCCGGTCGGCCTCGCCGGACGAGCGCGGCGCTTGCGTGCGAAGCTTCAGCGGAGTAAGAATTTAATCGCTAACGTGGCCGCCGGGCGAAACGTCGCGGGTGAAGCATTCGAGGCCGCGACCGCGTTCGAGTCGAGTTCGCGCCGGCCGACATTCTGATTCGCCCGGGCAGCTCGTGTGCGACTCACGCCGAGGCCGCGGGAGGTTGATGAGCAATAGGCCGCACCGTCAAGGCAAACTACAAACTTC
>DATCWB010000226.1:0-10407 GCA_036566625.1 Pyrinomonadaceae bacterium | reverse complement strand
TCGAGCGCCTCGTCGTCGCGCCGCAAGCCCGCGAACTCGCGCAACCCCATCGCCCGCACCTCATACTGGCGTCCCTTAAACGTCGGCGGAAGTTTCGTCTCGTCCACTATGCTGATCCTTATTCCCGGTTATGCCGCCCCTGCAACTTTGGCATACGCGTCCTTCAAGGCAATCTCACAGCCAATGACGCTAAGCTTTATCGCATCTTCCGCGTCGTGATATTCCGAGTATCGCCATTCCTTGTCGCTCTGCCTCACGTACTGCTCGATCCGGTACGGCTCTTGAGCGACGAGAATGTATTCCGTCAGCGATGCGATCTGCTGGTACTGCTCAAACTTCTTCCCACGGTCGTATGCCTCCGTCGAAGCTGATAAGACTTCGATAATTACCACCGGATTGAGCAGCGTGTCATTCTCCGCATCATCAAACACCTCCGGCTCACACGCCACGACGACATCGGGATACGTGTACTTCCCCGTCGCGCTCACCTTCACACGCATATCGCTCGGATACACATTGCACGCGTGCTCAAGCAACTGATTGCCGAGGACGCGGATGATGTTCGCCGCGATGAGATTATGCCGCTTGCTCGCGCCCACCATCGCAAACACTTCGCCCGCGAAATACTCGCTCCGCGTCTCGGCCTTTCGCTCCGCGGCGAGATATTCTTCCGGTGTCAATAGCGTTTTAGGTCGAGAAGACATGCTGCTCCCTTACCGACAACTTTTCGCTTCGATTATACCCGCTTGCCAGCAACTTTGTGCCGCTGAAATCTACACCGCTAATCGTCTTAAAACGAAGAGGCGCTCAACTGCTGGAGTTGAGCGCCTAATAAACTTGGGAAATGAACGTGCCGGTTACTTCCGCCTGTTGCGCGCGCGCGGGTCTTCGCCGGGGTGGCTGAACTGGGCGTAGGCGACGCGGAAGAGTTCGGAGAGGGCTTTGGCGGTTTCGGCCGAGAGGTTGCGGTCGGCGCGCAGGTGCGCTTCGACGATGTCGGGCGTCGCTTCATGCGGAAAGTAGACGACCGCTTTGGCCGCTTCGTTGCCGTCGGCGTCGGGCTGCCGGCCGCTCATGATGCGCTCCATCGGCATGTCGAGCCAGTTGGTGAGACGCGCGATGTTGTCGGCGTCGGGTTTGCCCGTGCCGTTTTCGATGCGCGAGAGCGTCGAGGCCGACACTTGAGTTTCAGTCGCCACGTCGCGCAGGCTCAAGCCCGCTTCCTCGCGTTTGCGGCGAATAGCCCGCCCCAGTTCCACCGTATTTACTAAACTTTTTCCTGATTCTGCCATTGTTTGGCCTCCTTTTGACGCGCATTCCAGCTTACAGGAAGCTGCAAGGCGCCCCTCCTCTGGTCCCAGAACATATCACAGGAAAATCCCAGACGCAAGACCTTGTTTTATGCTTGCAACAAAAAACGTCTCATGGTACACTGTTTCACGTATGAAACAGAGCGTTTCGGACTCTGTGGCCTGAGGACGCGAAAACGAGAGGGTGAAATGAGCGATCACATCTGGGAGACATTCGACGGCTTGTTTAAGACGGTGCACCGGCAGGGTCGGCGCGTGGAGGAATTGGAAGCGCGCATCACCGATCTCGAACGCCGTCTGGCCGAGCGCGCCGCCGTAGCGGCGGTGAACCCGGTGCAACAGCCGAAGCAGGCGCAGACGACGGTGAGCGAAATGCCCGTCGAGCGCGCGGCGTAAGTTTAAAAGGTTTTGAAGGAGTTAACAGTCATGGCAACAGCAACGGCGACCAACACGACGACCGACAAAAAGGCGATCATGCGCGATAAACGCGCGCAGGGCATCGCCGCGATGGGACTGGTCACGCGCGAGGGCGACCGCTTTCGCGTGACGACGCCGAGCCTTCGCGGCAAGCGCAGCAGTTACGAAGTCTGGCGCGACGACGCGGGCAAAGTGCGTTGCTCTTGTCTGGAATTTGAAGAGCAGTCGGTGGAAGACCCGACGTTTCGTTGCGAGCACGTCTTGGCCGTCAAGCACTCGCTGCTCGCGAAGAATTCGGAGGCTGTGACGAAACAGCAACCGCAGGCAGCCGCACGCGCGGCGGCCACGGAAACGGCGACAACGCCCGACACTAACTCGACCGCATCCGAGAAGCGCGCACGTCAGGCGGAAGCCCCGCAGGAGGCAGACGCCGCGGCGACGCGTTTCGGACGGGAGCAGGACGAACCGGAGATGGCGAACGCGGGCGGCGAGATGGCCGCCCCGACGTTCGCGCCGCCGGTCAGTTCGCTTGCGGATCACAAACACGAAGAGGAGCAGGAAGAGATGAATAAGAGACAAGCAACTGCCGTGATCGAGCCGGAAGATGATCTGGACTTCGTCACCGCGGAAGAACACGCGGCTTTAAACGCGAACGCGCCGGTCGTGCCGCTCGCCTTCACGAACACGCTGCGCACGCTGCGCCAGCCGATTGATCCGAAGTTCATCAAGACGCGCGAGGGCTGGCGCGACCGCAACGGCAACACGCACATGGTCGAATACGTCGAGTGGCACACGGTCGCCGACCTCCTCGACCGCGTCGCGCCGACGTGGTCGCACTCGGTGCGCGGCATCGTCCAGATCGGCGACATGGTCGCCGTCACGGCCGCCATCTCGATTGACGGAGTGACGCGCGAAGGCGTCGGCACGGGCACGGCCGACAACGAGACCGGCATCAAGAAGGCCGAGCACGACGCTTTGAAGCGCGCCGCGATCAAGTTCGGCATCGGGCGCGAGTTGTACCAGCGCGAGTCGGAAGTGATCGAGCAGACGGGTTCCGCGCCGCAGAGCGAGTTTCCGCGCGACCCGCTGGCGAAGTCCATGGGCGACCTCGTCACGCCGAAGCAACTCGGCATGATCCGCGCGCTCGCGCGCGAGGCGGGCGTGGATACGGAAGAGGAGTGCCAGGCTGTGCTTCGATGCCGCACGGAAGAGTTGTCGAAGAAGGCCGCATCGTCCTTCATCGACCACTTGAAGAACTTGCAGGGCGGCGCGGAACAGCAACAGCCGATGCGCCGGGCGAGCTAAATGCTTTATTCAGGGGGAGCCGGTCAGAGTCGCGGCGGGGCGGCGGAGAGTAACTCAAACCTGCCCCGCGCGCGGCGGCTCCGGGAAGTAAGAGGTTGACGATGATGACGACAGAAGAACTCATTCAGGAAGAGCCTTTGACGTTCGAACTCGAATACGCCGATGCGGCGCAGGAGGAGGAAACGGCCGCTGGCGTCGGCGGGCGCGAGACAGAAGAGACGGTGCGTGAAGATCACGTATCGCACACGAAGAAGGAACAGATTCTCTCGCTCTACGAAGCGGGCACGACCGACATCGCGCAGATCGTGAGACAAGTCGGCGCGCGTCCCTCCTACGTCGCGCAGGTGTTGCAGTCCGCAGGACGCCTTTCGGGCTATTTCGATCTCTACACGACGACGGGGCGCGAGCAGAACGTCTACACGCGTTTCTTTCGCAACGTGCTCTCGTTCAAGAGCGTCGAGGCGGCGCGCGAGTCTGTGCAGAAGATCGACCGTCTCTATAACTATTTCGAGCGGCTCGGCGACCGCGCCGGGCAGCATCAGGCCATGGTGCTCGCGCTGACGGGCAAGAACCGCGCGCGCTGGAGCGGCAAGCAGGAAGAGTCGGCCGTCTTCAACGAGTGGCTGGCCGCTCACTGACGCGAGATGCCACAAGGCAAGCGAAAGATCATCCGACCGGGAGACGGTCGGGTGTAGAACGAACACGGGGCGGGTTGAAAGGTGAGTTACGCACAAAGGGTTAACTCACCTTTCTTTTTATCCCGAAGCCCGGCACACGCTTTTAGCAGTCCGAAATTAAACAGGCGGCCGCCGGAAGATGGCCGCGCGCTTTTCACAGCCTGAACGCGACTCGCGCCGACAGTCGCGCCGCAACCTCGCTACAAACGAAACACCCTCGCTCCCGGTTTGGCAAAGCGCCAACACCGTCTGTCCCCGCACGTTTTAATCGCGGGGCACAGAATCAAACATCGCCTCGCACGATCATTACGCCCGCGCGCCCTTCCATTTCGCGCGCGGCACGAAAGCGGAACGCGCGGCCGGAAGGCCCGCGGTTCCACATTGACTAAAATCGCCGAGCGAAAAAGGAGAGATGAACATGCCGAGAGTCATACATTTCGAGTTGAGCGCGGACGAACCGGAACGCGCCGTGAAGTTTTACGACGAGGTCTTCGGGTGGAAGACGCAGAAGTGGGACGGGCCGCAGAGTTACTGGCTGCTGGAGACGGGCGAGGAGGGTCAGCCGGGCATCAACGGCGGCCTGATGAAACGCTCCGAAAACCCGCTGCCGCCCTCATCCGTCACCAACACCATCGACGTGCCTTCCGTTGACGACTACTCGCAGAAGATCACAGGGCACGGCGGCAAGGTCGTGATGCCGAAGTTCGTCGTGGCGGGCATCGGCCACATGGCGTACTGCGAGGACACGGAGGGCAACATCTTCGGGATCATGGAAATAGACGCGTCGGCCAAATGAGCAACGAGCAAGTGTGCAAGGGTTCGTCCGAACTTCAATTTGGAGAAAATGACATGAAGATCAACTACGCGGCCGTCGCCGCCTCCGCGCTACTCTACTGGCTGCTCGGCGGACTCTGGTATTCGCCGCTCCTGTTCGGGGGCAAGTTCATAGAGATCATGGGCTGGTCGCCTGAGCAAATCGCGCGCATACAGGCCGAGGGCGCGGGCGCGCAACTCGCGCTGGCATTCATCGGCTCGCTCGTCGCGGCCTACGTTCTCGCACACTTCGTGCGCTACACGAACGCGGAAACGGCCGCGAGCGGCGCGAAGACCGGATTGTGGCTGTGGCTCGGACTGGTTGTGACCACCAACCTGAACACGGTCTTCTTCGAGTATCGCCCCGCCGGCCTCTTCCTCATCAACGTCGGCTATCACCTCGTCGCCTTCCTCGCGATGGGCGCGCTTCTGGCCGTCTGGCGCAAGCGGGGCGAGGCGAAAGCACCAGCCTACGTTTGAAACTGCCGGTCGTTAATTGCCGGTTGTCCGTAGTCAGTTGCGCACGCTGACCGGCAGCAATTCGCCGGGCGAAGCGCGACGCGACCGACTACGGACAACCGGCGGCTTTTTCTCTCCCACTTTTGCCGGAAGTTCGGGTACTATTCACGACTTGAGCGGCCTGCGGGTTCGACGTACGGACAGGGGGGAGAGCAAAACGTGCCGGCGAAAAACGAAGATCTTCACGGGAACGTGCCCGACAAGGCGGAAGTGGCGTTGCTGTTGATTGACGTGATCAACGATCTCGAATTCAGCAGCGGCAAAAAACTGCTCGGGCACGCGCTGCCGATGGCCGAGAAGTTGGCGGCGTTGAAACGGCGGGCGAAGCGTGAGGGCGTTCCCGTCATCTACGTCAACGACAACTTCGGCAGGTGGCAGTCGGACTTCAACAAACTGCTCAAGCACTGTCTCGAAGAAGACGTGTGCGGCAAACCCCTCGTCGAACTGCTGAAGCCGGACGAGGACGATTACTTCGTCCTCAAGCCCAAGCATTCCGGCTTCTTCTCCACCACGCTCGACACGCTGCTCGAATACCTGCAAGTCAAAATTCTCGTCCTCACCGGACTCACCGGCGACATCTGCGTCCTCTTCACCGCCAACGATGCCTACATGCGCGACTTCCATCTCGTCATCCCCTCCGACGGCGTCGCCTCCGCCGACGCCGACGAGAACCGGCACGCGCTCGAACACATGCGGCGCGTGCTCAAGGCCGATACGCGGCCTTCGACCGAAATCAATTTCGACGAATTAAAGCGGCGCGCCACGGACGAAGAACCGAACGTGCAACCGCAGTCGCAGCAGTTCGCCAGGCAGGAGTAATAGAATAGGTCTTCGCAGTGGGCGCGGGCGCGTTTTAATCAAACTGAATAAGTTCACTGTTTCGGGAGGACGTGTATGTCGCGATTTTTTCGCAACAACGGGCTGTCGCTCGTGCTGTTCGTTTTGTTCTTCTGCACGCTCATCATCGGCCAATCAATCGTCGGCCAGCGCGAATATAACAACGACCAGCAGGAGCACGGCCAACCCGGCGTCTCATACGCCGAATATCTTGCGACGCCGCACTTTCTCGAAGCGACGATGGAGAACTGGGAGAGCGAGTTTCTACAGATGTTCATCTTCATCGTGCTCACTATCTTCCTCTACCAGAAAGGCTCCGCGGAATCGAAAGACCCGGATAAGGAAGAAGCCGTAGACCGCGACCCGCGCCAGTCGCGCGACAAACCGGGCGCGCCGTGGCCTGTGCGGCGCGGCGGCTTCGTCCTGAAACTCTACGAGAACTCGCTCGGCCTGACGTTCCTCATCCTCTTCCTTATCTCATTCTACCTGCACGCCGTGGGCGGCGCGGGCGAGTACAATCAGGAGCAGTCCGAGCACGGCGCGGCGGGCGAGCGCGTCTCGACGCTCGGCTACATGGCTACCTCGCGCTTCTGGTTCGAGTCGCTGCAAAACTGGCAGAGCGAATTCCTCGCCATCGGCCTGATGGTGCTGCTCACGATCTGGCTGCGCCAGAAAGGGTCGTCCGAATCCAAGCCCGTCGATGCGCCGCACGACCAGACAGGCGGGGAATAATTGTCGGAGCGGGTGAAAAGCGAAGAGGCCGTCAACTGTTGAAGTTGACGGCCTCTTTCGTTTTCACGAATCGAACGCGTTTTATTCAAACGTCTTGCGTTCGGGGTTGCGCCCGCGCATGGCGGCGATGGAGAGTTCGCGCGCGCGCGGCAGCACTTCGATGGCCTTGGCGATCTGGGGGTCGTCCGCCACCTGTACCTGCGAGGCCGTCACCGTGCCGTAGGCGGCGGTGGCGATGTCGTAGCGCATCTGGCGGGCGATGAAGTCGCGGCTGCGGTCGAGTTGCGTGTCCTTCAGTTTGAACGTCTCGTCGCTTGCGACGAAGGTCTTGAAAGCCTTGAAGAGATTATCCGTGACAGGATGCTCCTCGGCTTTGATGTCGTGCTCGAAATCAATGGCGCGCGCGATCTTGTAATTCTCGAAACCCTTGATGCGGCCATTGACGAGTTCGCGCACGAAGGCGAAGACGGGATCAATCAGGCGTTGCTGCCCCGGTTCGATGAGGCGCGGCTTGACGGGTTCGTCGGGCGCGATGCCGCCGCCACCGTAAACCTTGCGCCCCGAGTCCGTCAGGCTTTCCGGGCCGGTGGGCTTCGCCGCCGCCGCTTTCTTCTCCTCGTCGAGACTGCCGACGCCGCCGCGCGTGTAGTAATCGTAGAGACCCTCGTTCGTGTAGTCGCGCTGGATCAGGCGACCCGAAGGCGTGTAGTACTTCGAGGAGGTGAGCGTCACGGCCGTGCCATACTCCATCGGGATGATGCTCTGGACGAGTCCCTTGCCGAAGCTCGTCTCGCCGATGATCAGCGCGCGGTCGTGATCCTGCAACGCGCCCGCCACGATCTCGGAGGCCGAGGCGGAGTTGCGGTTGACTAAGACGACGAGCGGCACGTTGTCGGGCGAACTGTTGCGCGACTCGTAGGTGCGCTGGCTGCCCTCGACGCGCCCCTTCTGCGACAGGATCACCTGCCCGCGCTGCAAGAAGCGTTCGGCCACTTTGACGGCCTGATCGAGCAGCCCGCCGGGGTTGCCGCGCAGGTCGAGGACGAGCGAGGTCATGCCCTGCTTGCGCAAATCTTCGAGCGCGTTGATGAACTCTTCGGCCGTGCTGCGGTTGAAGCCGCGCGTCATGTCGATGTAGCCGACGCCGGGCTTGAGCATGTAGGAATCGGGAATGGTCGGCTGGCCGACGGCGTCGCGCGTGATCTCGACAGTCTCCAAAGCCTTCGTCGAGGCGCGCTCGACCGTGACCTTGACGGTCGACCCTTTCGGGCCGCGCAGGCGGTCGCGCACGTCGCTCGAAGTCTTGCCCTTGATGGCCTCGCCGTTCACCTGCACGATGCGGTCGGCGAAGCGCAGGCCGGCGCGCGTGGCGGGCGCACCCGGAAAGGTGGCGAGAATGTAGGTGTCGGTCTGCCCGCCGATAGTGCGGTCGCCGATGGTCGCGCCGATGCCGTAATACTCGGAACGCCAGTCGGCTTGCAGTTCCTCAAATTCCTTCGAATCGTAATAGTTCGAGTGCGGGTCGAGCGAGCGCAGCATGCCGATGATGGACGACTTGAAGGCGGCGTTGTAATCGATCTTCGTGCCGTCAACGTAGTTCTCCTGCACGATGGTGAGAGCCTCCGCGAAGTCCTCTTCGATGGCGGCCGTCGCGCCGGAGGCGGCAGGCACACGCGGTCGTTGTTGACGCCGACCCGTGGGGCCGACGTTGGGCGGCATCTGCGGTTGCCCCTGCGCCCCGGTGCGGCCGGGCGCGGGCTGCTGGGCGATAACGAACGAGGGGAGCGAAAGCGCAACGAATAAGAGCGCGACGAGGGCGGATGATATTTTTTGTTTCACTACGGGCAAACCTCTCAAGACCATTTTCCGCTGAGACCGAAACGAAGGCGCGCCGGAAGCGCGGACGCGTTGTGCGACCTGCCGTCGGGGCAGTTTTTGTATAGTACTGGATGAGTGAAAAGGCGGCAAGGTTGCGTCCCGACCCGGCTCGTGGGCATCCAATTTCTCGGATGGGCGAAAGAGAACGGGTAAAGAGCGAAGGGTAAAGGGCAAAGGAAAAAAGAAAGAACTGAATGTGCTAAAGTCGCATTTTACCCTTCCCCTTCACCCTTTGACCTTTCGCCGTTTCCCACGGGGCGGCTGTTTGTTACTTTCCCTCCGATAAATTAAAATGAGTTGTAGCAATCAGCCAACCAATTGCACCAGAAGCACGCCCGCGCCCGTCGCATTTTTGCGCACCGGGCGCGAGCCGGAGTGAAGGAGATTTTTCCCATGAGCAGTCCCTACGATCCGAACAACCCGAGCCGCCCCTACGACCCCGCGAATCAGGACGAGATGATCGACGACCTGATGCTGCGCGACGACGAAGACGAGTCGGGGCACACTAATGCCGACCGCGAGCGCATGTCGTCTTCGGTACGCGACATCGCCTCGCGCATCCCCGAATCGCTCTCATCCATCGGGCGCGACATCAGCCGCACCATCGAGCGCGCCATGTCGGCGAAGGACGATTACGTCGTCGCCGTCAAAGTCTCGCACGAGGCGCAGGAGAAGTTGGAGAACCTCGTGCAGGCGGGCGTCTTCCGTTCGCGCGCCGAAGCCGCCGCCTTCCTCATTGACGAAGGCATCAAATCGCAGACCGCACTCTTTGAACGCGTGCAGCAGAAACTCCACGAGATAGAGCGCCTGCGCGCCGAACTGCGCGGCATGATCAACACGCCGCCGGTTTAAATTTCGCGCGTCGCTCGGCGCTTGCAACCCGCGCCCGCGCTTTCGCCTTCAA
The DNA here is from genome assembly GCA_036566625.1 of Pyrinomonadaceae bacterium. Taxonomy (GTDB): domain Bacteria; phylum Acidobacteriota; class Blastocatellia; order Pyrinomonadales; family Pyrinomonadaceae; genus JAIVJZ01. The sequence goes on along the minus strand of DATCWB010000226.1, from coordinate 1,015 downwards.
AAGCCTGTTAAGAAGTATGAAACGCGTTTTCGGTCTCATCGTCATCCTCGCCTTCGCATCCGCCTGCGCGGTGGACTCCCTCGCGCAATCAGGCCGCGTCAAACGCACCGAATCGCCGAAGGATGAAACGAAAGGCGAGGTAAAGGACGAAGCCAAAGACAAGCCGCAGGATAAGGCGCGAGCGAACGACGACAAGCCACTAACTCTTAAGGACGGCATCGCGCGCGCCATCATCAAGTCGAAGCCGAATCCGGGCTACCCGCCCGAGGCGCGTAGCTACGGTGTGCGGGGCGTGGTCAAACTGCGCATCATCCTCGGTGCGGACGGCAAAGTCGGCGACAAGGTAGAGGTGCTCGAAGGCTTGCCTCACGGCGTCACGGAGGAAGCGATTAAAGCCGCCCGCCGGATCAAGTTCGAATCGGCGCGCAAAGACGGCCGCCCGGTCTCGCAGTACGTGATCGTCTTTTATCATTTCAATTTATACTGAGGTCATAATTTGTCCGTTAGCTTCACACTGCCGCATATCCCTATCGAACAGTTCACGCTGGAGAACGGCCTGCGCGTGGTCTTGAGCGAAGACCACAGCGTTCCGGTCGTCTCGGTCTGCGTCTATTACGATGTCGGCTCGCGCAACGAGCGCGAGGGGCGCACGGGCTTCGCGCATCTCTTCGAGCACATGATGTTTCAAGGCTCGGAGAACGTGCCGAAGGCCGCGCACTTCCAGTACATCTTCAACTCCGGCGGCACGATGAACGGCACGACCTCCTCCGAGCGCACCAACTACTACGAGACGCTTCCCGCCAATCAACTCCCGCTCGCGCTCTGGCTGGAAAGCGACCGCATGCGCTCTCTGAAAGTCACGCAGGAAAATCTCGACAACCAGCGCAACGCCGTGCAGGAGGAGAAGCGGCTCAACTACGACAATCGTCCCTATTCCAACGCCTTCCTGCGCCTCAACGAACTCGTCTATCAAAACCCAGCCAACGCGCACTCGACCATCGGCTCGATGCAAGAC
>DATCWB010000225.1:0-2804 GCA_036566625.1 Pyrinomonadaceae bacterium | reverse complement strand
TTGGAAGAGACAAATCTCGAAGAAAAGCCCTTCCAAAAGATTGAGGAATCAGCGTCCGAAATAGACTGGCTTACGTGTTGGGTCAGCGACTTACAGTTTCACGGCGCAGGTGATCCCGGCAAGCTCGAACGGATGACCGGGATTTTTATAGATTGGGCGAAATCGCAGAATAAAGACTGGCTAAGTTGCCCTGACCCGAGGACATACGAAGAGAAACTCAGGGACGAAGACGAGGCACTGTTCGCCTCGCTTGAGGGCGAGATTGAGGGTGAACAGTGTCGGCATGAGAGTTGTACCCGCGAACGCATCCGCCACAGCGTAATGTGTCGGGAGCACCATTTCGAGATGGTTACGGGGCGTCCTATCCCGCGCCGCGCCAGCTAACAAACGGCATGCACCCGCCCCGCGATAGCGCGGCTCTCATCCGTCAAAGGCGACGGCGGGCAGTCGATGCCGGGCGTTAGGCCGCGCATCCTGCGTGAAATGATGAAACATGCGTCTCACATTTTCTTAGGCTTCGTTCTCACGGTTGCGCCTGTGGTACTTGGCGCGGGGGTCGCGGCGGCCGAGAGTATGCAGGAGCATTCCATCGTGCGCGGTGACGCCAATGCGTGCGAGACGAACGCCGTTTACCTCGACGCCCTGATTACGATGGCGCGGGAGAGCAAAGAGCGCGTTCTTGTGATCGCCCGTCTCGGCAAAGCCGAAACATCCCGGTATCTGTTTCCCCGCCGCCTGCATAACGCACGCACTTACCTGCGGAGGCTCAATCCCGAGCAGGTCTTGACGGCCGAGGGGGAGCAATCCGAAGGGCAGGGACGCGTTGAGTTCTATCCGGGGAGCAGGTTGATATTCGTCGCCCTGGTTGCTCGCGGGCGTGATCTGTGCGTCAACTGCTGCGAGGCAGAGATGCTCGGGCGGCTGTACTACGGGTGGGGCAAAAAGGATGGTCGCAGAAGACAGAAGCAGTTGCAGTATCTCACGCCGCAGCCTGACAAAGGTGTGCGCTCGACGCCCTCGTAGCTTGCTTCTCATGTTCGTTGTGCGGGCGCGGGGGTGATGCCGTGGATGCAGCGGCTACCCGAGTTTGCAGTTAGCTATCCACGAGAGATGGTGACATATTTCAACACGCAAACGGAGGTGCTGGTCGGCGATTATGTCGAGGTCAAAGTTTGGCTTGAGTTTTGGCGTGGCTGGCAACCGGGGAGAGTGTGGTACGTTCCCGGCGTCTCTCCGCAGAACCCCGAGCTTGAGCATCACAATTTGACCTGGGTTGCCATTCACTATGGGAAGGGCAAACAGTGTGGCAATTATGCGGATGGCGAACAGTGTGGCAGTTTGGTTGAACCATCAACCGGGCAACTGCAAAAATCCGTCCGCTTTGTTCGCCGCGCCGATGACGGCTTTACCGAAACGCCGGAGGATTATTACTTCGGCGACGATGAAGAACAATGGTCGGCCTTCGTCATGAAATACAGGCAGGATCGCCCGTGATAATCGCCGCCGAACAGGTCGCCGGAGCAGAGCGCGAATAGCGTGGTCTTCCGTCCGCGAGGCTTCGCGTGGTTTCGAGGTTGTGCGCGCCCCGGCTCAACGCCGCCGTTACGCTGCTTCACACGGGAGGCGATGACGATTATGAGTCATTCCATCCGCCGACTCTCTCACACGGATCAGCAGTTCCTCCGGGAGATGTTGTATCAGTCTCTACATGTGCCGGAGGAGAGTCGTCCCTTCCCGCGAGATGTCGTCAACCGGCCTGAGATAGCGAAGTATGTGAGGGCGTGGGGGCGCGACGGCGACATGGGCTTGGTCGCCATAGATGTAGGCAGCGGAGAGCCGATAGGGGCGGCATGGCTGCGCTTGCTCACAGGAGACGAGAGAGGGTACGGATATGTGGATGACGAGACGCCCGAGTTGGGCATGGCGGTTCTGCCCGGGTATCGGGGGCGCGGCGTCGGCTCTGATTTACTCGGCCGCCTGCCGAAGTCTGCCGTGGCCGTTTACCGTTCGGTGTGCCTGAGCGTCTCGGTTGATAATCCGGCGGCGCGTTTGTACGTGCGAGCCGGGTTCGAGCCGGTGTGCGAGCGCGGAGATTCGTTAACCATGATTAAGAGGTTAAGTGCTTGATCGGCGGCGCAGCGTAACAACCGTATCGCCCGACCACTAATGGCGCGGCTTTCATGCGCGAGGTGCCATGCTTGTTTCGCCGAGAGTGCGCCGCCGATGCCGTGCGTTATATGATTAACTTTACATTGAATAGTTAGAACAGAATGATCAAATTCACCTCAGGCGATATTCTTCGCGCGAACACGGAGTTCATCGCGCTCGGCGTGGCGACGGGCGCGCCGGAGGGCGGGGGCACGGGCGCGGCGGCGAAAGTCTCTTCCAAATGGCCGGAGGTTCAACAGCACCTCAGGCAGTTCACGCGGGGGAATAAGTTTCAGGGCGGCGATCTCTTCGTCGTCGCGCCGGGGAAGAATCGCCCCGGCGTGATCTTCATCGCCGCGCTGTCGGATGCGGAGCATGTCTCGGCGTCGTTCCTGAACCGGGGCTTGCGCAAACTCGCGCGTTATTGCGTCAAGCACAAGGTCGGGAGCGTCGCGCTGCCCAGAATTGATGCCGGGTTGGATTGGGAAGACGAGGTGCGGCCGCTCGTCGAGAAGTTTTTAGAGGGCGAGCGAACCGAGTTTCACGTCTACGAAGATTGAACGCGCGCGGGAAAAAGAATTTGTCAACGTTCACTAAAACAGGAGATCGCCATTGTTAGATTTCGCCATCGAAACCGCGCGTGAGGCGGGGCGCGT
>DATCWB010000224.1:0-3715 GCA_036566625.1 Pyrinomonadaceae bacterium | reverse complement strand
TATGCTTGACTCATCATCCCACCATCTTTCTGTTAGAGAAGACAAAGAGGCGCGCGCCCGGCGACCCCTCCCCGACCGTTGAGAAAAGGCGCGCCGACGACGGCGATAAAGCTTTCGGGTTGCTGCGAGATTTGCGGGTTGTTAAGCCCGTCGAGAATTGAGGAAATGAAGTGTGGTTCGCAGGCCGCCGGTTCTGCTGTCTCCTGTTGAGAACCGGCGACCTCCGCCCGGTTGAAACGTCTCCGGGAATGCGCGGTCGCGCTCGCGTTAGCGCGGCCTCGCGCCGGTGTGCCCCGGCGACTCGCAATCCTGCCGCCGAAATGTTTCGGGAGGAGCGTTTACTTTAGATGAAGTGGGCGAAGTGGCTTCGAGATGCCGGCCCCTTTTAGTAGAAACTGATCTGGTCAACCTCGACGGTGAAAGAGCGCGGCGAACCGTTCGCGGTGATTTCCACGCCGCGCACGTCTCTGCCCGTCCATTTCACGCGCGGCCCGTAGTTGCCCTGCGCCAGTTGAGCGAACGGAATCGAGACCAGTCTCCACGCCTTGCCCGCGACGACATCTTTGCCGAACTCGTTGTGATTCTTCACGACCGCGCTCGGCACGGAGACGCGATACGTGCCGCCGTCGCCGCGCATGTAAAAGCGAAGTCCCTTGTACCCGCTCATGTCCCGACCGTTATTGTCAATGCGCACGCCCGCTCCGGCGAACGGGCCGTATCTGAAATCTTTCGTGAGATTCCCGCTGATGCGCAGCGCGTTTTTGGTTTTCGCCGCGCCGCCTCCGACGACCTCATAATTGGCGGACGACGAACCGCCCGCGATGCGGTCGGAAATCTTGTACCATTGGCCGTTGTTGCCCGAATCGAAGTCGGCGACCGCCAGAGCTTTAGCGGCAGACGAGGTAGCCGCCGGGTTAAATGCGAGGCCGCCCACGATGAATGCGAGAGCCAGAACCGTGAGAACTGAAATTCTTTTTGCCATGATATTTTCCTTCACTCCATGATTAACGTGACTGAGGCAGGTCTTGAGGAAGACCCTTGCAACCGTCGCTTCGTGTTACGGGTGCTGAGCCTCTTTTTCCTGACGGCGGCTGAGTTCCGCCGACACCTCGTGATCCGAGAGTTGTTCGATCATCCGCAGGAGTCGTTGTGTCTCTTCTTCCTGTTCGAGTTGAACCAGAATTATCGTCGCAGCCAATTCGGCGACGGTCGGCATCTCGAACAGACGACGCAACGGCAACTCTACCTGAAAGGCGTCGCGGACTCTGGAATTGATTTGAGTGGCGAGCAGCGAATGCCCGCCCAGTTCGAAGAAATTGTCGTGTACGCCGACGCGCGGCAGAGACAAAACTTCCGCCCACATTCCGGCCAACGATTCCTCGACCGCATTGCGCGGCGCGACGAATTCCCCGCCGCGCACGCCCTCGTATGATGCGGGCGCGGGCAGAGCCTGGCGATCTATTTTTCCATTTGGCGTAACCGGCAGCGCCGTCAGCGGGATGAAGGCCGCCGGGATCATGTAATCAGGGAGCAAATCTTTGAGGAACTGCCGCAGTTCGTCGGTCTTGATGACGCATTCGGGGTTGGGCACGAGGTAAGCGGCCAGCCGCCTGTCGCCGGGAGCGAATTCGCGCGCCACGACCACCGTGTTCTGTACGGACGGATGGCGCGCCAGCGTCGCTTCGATCTCACCGAGTTCAATGCGGAAGCCGCGTATCTTCACCTGCAAATCATTGCGACCGCGAAATTCCACGTTGCCGTCAGGCAGATAGACGCCGAGGTCGCCCGTCCGGTAGAGCCTGTCGCCTGACACATTTGTGTCAAGCGTGAAAGGATTGGGAATGAAACGCGCGCGGCTCAAAGCGTCGTCGTCCATGTAGCCGCGTGCGAGATGCGGGCTGCGAATATAGATTTCTCCCGTCTCGCTAATGCCCGCCTGTTGCCGCGAATCGTTGAGCACGAGGAGTTGAACGTCTTTCATGCCGCGCCCCAGAGGGATAATCTCTTTCGCGCGGTTCGCCGTGTCTCCGCCCTCCGGCGCGCTCGCATCGGGCGTCTCGTCTCGCGGGACGACGTAATAGCCGACGGCTCTCTGCGTCTCGGTTGACCCGTAGTAGTTGACGCAGGTGATGTGGGGCGCGAGTTGGCGGAGCCTGTGTACGTCCAATCTGGTCAACACATCTCCGACCGTGAAAGCGTATCGCAGCGTCGGCACTTCCAGCGCGGACGAATCCGCGTCGGGCGCGGTTTGCACGAGCAACTGAACCATCGCCGGCGTCAGGTGCGCGACGTTGATCCGCTCCTGCTTCATCCATGCAGCCAGTTGGCCGGCCATCCCCGTCTGCTCCGGGTCGGGCACGACAATCGCCGCGCCGAACGCGAGCGGCGTGAAGATGTCCCTGTGCAGGGGGTCGTGAGACAGGCCGGAGAGCATGCTGTAACGATCCGACTCGACCAGCCCGAAGGTCTCCCTCTGCCACGGCAGAAAGTGTGAAAGCGGCCCGTGTCGTCCCATGATGGCTTTCGGTCGCCCCGTCGAACCGGATGTGAAAGAGATGTAAGCCAGATCATCCGCGCCGACAGCGACGTTTGGCATTGCGGGCGAATGCTGGGCGAGGAAGCCGCTCGCGGCCGCGTCCGTCAGCGCGGGAAGATCGAGGCGGCAGCGCACGTCAGAGGCAGCGACAAACTCTTCCAACGCCGTGGGAAGTTCACCGGCGGCTTCGAGGCGAATCAACGCGCGCGGCTTCGCCATCTCAAGATAATCGAGCAGGCGCGAAATCGGGTATGCCGGGTCGAGCACGAGGAAGGCCGCCCCGGCCTTCAAAGTTCCGAGCACCGCCCAGACCAGGGAGGCGTTGCGATGCGCGTAGATGGCGACGATATCCTCATTTTGAATTTCCTGCTCGCGCAGGTAATGCGCAAGCTGGTTGCTGCGCTCGTCGAGTTCCGTGTAAGTCCAGATGTCGCGCGCATCCTTCACGGCGAGGCGTCCGGGCGCGCGTGCGGCCTGCGCCGCAAACAACGTGTGGACAGCCCCTTCCCAACGGTCGCTGAGAATTTCCGACGGGTCGGGCAGAATTGCGCGGCTCTCCGTGGTGACCAGAGAATAGCGCGCGATGCTCTCGTTCGGGTTGAGCGCGACCTGCGAGAGCAGTTGGTTTAGTTGATTCAACAACTCCGCCATGCGCGCCGGAAAGAAGAGAGCCTTATCGTAGACGAGTTGAAGGTGAATTTCTTCGGCGCGCTCCTGAACATATAAAGTCAAATCAAAGTTCGAAGTGAGATGGGAAGGCTTGAGCGGCTGCAACTCCAACCCCGGAAGTTCCATGCGCTGGTCGCTAAAGTTGTGCATGTTGAAGAAGACCTGGAAGAGCGGCGTGCGGCTCAGGTCTCGCTCCGGCTGCAACTCCTCGACTAACTTCTCAAACGGCACGTCCTGATGCGTGAATGCTCCCAGCGTCGCCTCCCGCACCCGCCCCACCAACTCCTGAAAACTCAACTCTCCACTGACCTGCGTCCGCAAGACCAAGGTGTTGACGAAGAACCCGATCAGCTCTTCCGTCTCTCGCCGCGTCCGTCCCGCGATGGGCGTGCCGACGAGGATGTCTTCCTGTCCCGTCCACCGGTACAGCAACACCTTGAAGGCCGCCAGCAACACCATGTAGAGCGTTGCTCCCTGCGCCCGGCTCAACTCCCGCAATCGCCCGCTCAA
>DATCWB010000223.1:0-10538 GCA_036566625.1 Pyrinomonadaceae bacterium | reverse complement strand
CATGAGTGCGGCGCGTGCGGAATTCGAGCGTTTTTGTTACTTTGGCTGGAAGACTATTATGGCCGTCATCCAAAGAAGATTATCGAAGTCCTTCAAGCGGTTCTTCGATTCCGAGAAATCGAGCGGCATCCTGCTGATCATATGCACGGCCGTTTCGCTCCTGCTCGCCAATTCAATCTTCGGCGCAAACTACCTGAGCATCTGGCACCTGTATCTGGGCGGCCTGAGCGTCGAGCACTGGATCAACGATGCGCTGATGGCCGTCTTCTTTCTGTTCATCGGCCTCGAACTAGAACGCGAACTGTATAACGGCGAACTCTCGAATTTAAGGAACGCGCTGCTTCCCATCTTCGCGGCGGTGGGCGGTATTGGCCTGCCCGCGTTGATTCATTTCGGTTTCAATGCGGGGACGCCCACGCAGGCCGGGATCGGCATTCCGATGGCGACCGACATCGCCTTTGCTCTCGGCGTGCTCGCGCTGCTGGGCAGCCGCGTCCCGGCTTCTCTGAAAGTCTTTCTGACCGCGCTCGCCGTGATGGACGACCTCGGCGCGATCATCGTCATCGCCCTTTTCTACACGGCCGAACTCTCGGTCGCATATTTAATCGGCGCGCTCGCCGTGTTCGGATTGCTCGTCGCCATCAATCGTCTTTTTCGGGTGATGAGCTTAATCCCCTATCTGCTCGGCGGGGCGTTGATGTGGTTCCTGATGTTCAAGTCCGGCGTTCACGCGACGATTGCCGGAGTGCTCCTGGCGTTCGCCATTCCGTTCTCCGCTAAAGAAGACGACGTGGAATCGCCTTCGCACAAACTCGAACATTTGCTGCACCGGCCGGTCGCCTTCATCATCCTGCCCATCTTCGCGCTGGCGAATACGGGCATCGTCGTCGGCGCGGGTTGGACGCAAACCTTAACGGGCGCGAATAGCACGGGCATCATCGCCGGTCTGGTCTTAGGCAAGCCGCTCGGCATCACGCTGTTAAGTTTCGTCGCCGTTTCCATCGGCATTTGCCGGTTGCCGCTCGACCTGAAGTGGCGGCACGTTTTCGGCGCGGGGCTGCTGGGCGGCATCGGTTTCACGATGTCGATTTTCATCACGAATCTGGCGTTCGTGGGGAACGCGGAGACGATCAACGCCTCGAAGATGGCGATCCTGCTGGCCTCTTTGACGGCTGGGACAATCGGCTTCCTGTGGCTCAAACTGCTCGGCCAGCCCGCAGCGTCGGATGTGGACATGGACACGATGGATTTTGCAGAGGCCGATACATAGGCCGGTTGTAAGTCTGATCTGTATCCGGTTTGGTTAAGATGTCCTGGAAACGTAAAGAGATGAACATCGTCAGCGCGGCATTCAAGGCGAACCCGTTTCCCGTGCTCGCGCGCCTGCGCTCCGAAGAACCCGTTCACCCTCCCATAGACGGGGCACGTCGTGGCCGTATGGCTTAAACGTTCCCGGCGGCGAAGTCAAAACCTACAGCGCAAGATGCCTCTCACGAGGCGCACCCACCAATGAGCCTGTTCGAACAGGCGATGGCCGGACAATGCCCGGCTAACACGGCTGAGATGAGTATTAACACTCATCACAACTAGGTAACAATACGGATGCGATGAGCGCCGCGCGGCCGGTACTATTAACGCGGGAAGTCAACTCCAACGCATGTCGCCGGGTAAAGTAATCGTGAAGTATAAGCGCGGCTCGGCCAACTCTAGTGAGAGCTATGGACAGACTATATTTGATAAGTCATCAAGCCCGGGAACGCCTTAGTTCTGATACTTAAAATCCAACTGTTAACCTAAACCGGAGCCTCTAAATGGATATTCTTGAGAAGAACATCGAAGGGCATGAGCAAGTCTTATTCGGGCAAGACCCGGCGGCAAACTATCGGGGAATCATCGCCATACACGACACGACGCTCGGCCCTGCGCTCGGCGGCACCCGGCTCTGGCGTTACCGTAGCGACGAGGAAGCGCTGACGGACGCGCTCCGCCTGTCGCGCGGGATGACATACAAGAACGCGCTGGCAGGACTGCCGCTCGGCGGCGGAAAATCGGTGATCTTGTCTCCCGAAAAGATAACGGATCGGGAAAGCCTCTTCCGCGCGCACGGGCGTTTCGTCGAGACGCTCAAAGGCCGCTATATCACCGCCGAAGACGTTGCGACGACGACCGCCGACATGGACTGTGTCTCGCTGGAGACAGCGCATGTGGTCGGGCTGGAGGGGCGTTCCGGCGACCCGTCGCCCATCACGGCGCACGGAGTTTTCCGCGCCATTCTGGCCTCGGCTAAATACCGTTGGGGATCGGACGACGTGGTCGGCAGGACGGTGACGCTTCAGGGCTGCGGCAACGTCGGCTATCACCTCGCGCGAGAACTGCGTGATGCCGGGGTGAAACTCATCGTCACGGACATTGACCGGAAACGGGTCGAAAATATAGTTCGGGATTTCGATGCGGAGGCGGTCGAGCCGGAAGATATTTACGACGTTCGAGCGGACATCTTCGCGCCCTGCGCGCTCGGCGGGGTCATCAACGACCGGACGCTGGCGCAACTGAAAGTAGAGATCGTGGCGGGTGCCGCGAACAACCAACTTCTAGAGGCTCGTCACGGTGAGGCACTCGCGAAGCGAGGGATTCTGTATGCCCCGGATTACGTCGCCAACGCGGGCGGGGTCATCAACGTCTGTATCGGTGCGCTCGGCTGGAAGCGCGAGCGCGTCACCTTGAAGGTGCAAGAGATCTACGACACGCTCCTCAACGTCTTCAAGACGGCGGAGAGGGAAGGAATCCCGACCAGTCAGGCGGCAGATCAACTGGCCGAACGACGGTTGGCAACCGGGGCCAGTCGAGATGCAAAAAATTTAAGGACAGGAGAATCAGTAACCTGTTGATGACGAATGCTCTTGATAAGAGTAAAAGCCCAGGGGAAACCCTTGTAGTTTTCTCTCGGGTCAAGGAATTTTCCGCAACGTGATTGTGGGTATCAGCCTCCAGATAAGCGAACAGGCGCGATGACGAAGGGTGATCTGTTTATGTCTGTCTTTAGCACTCGTGGTGGGATCGTGAGGTGCGTTGTCTCCGGAGGGCCGTGGATGCCGGCGGCAGTCTCCTTCCCGGCTGACGAGCTAGGAAACTTACGCTAGTTGATTGCCACGGCCAGGAACCGGCCGGACGAGACCCGCCCCAAGTGAAGGCTTCACGCGATTGCTGGCAAGGCCAAGTGCCACGCTAATCGTTATCATCAGTACCATTCCTCTTACCGACGCGGCCGAACAACTTCGACGACAACTCGTAAATGCGCTCCGACTCCTTCGCCAACAACGGCGCGGCGCTCGCCAGGATCAATACGTAGAGCGCGGCGAACGGCTGCAAGAGCGCGAGCAGACCGCCGGCCTGCGCGAGGCTGGCGATGATGATGGAGAACTCGCCGCGCGCGAGCAGCGTGAAACTAATGTTGAGCGAACCGGCGGGCGACATCTTCGCGCGCCGGCCGACCATCGTTCCGGCGATCACGACGCAGATGATCGAGAGCACCGCCGCGCCCACCGCCAGCCACGCCGCGCCGCCTAAAGTGAACGGGTCAATCGAAAGGCCGAAGCTGAAGAAGAAGACGGCCCCGAAGAAGTCGCGGAAGGGCACGATGAGATGCTCCATGCGCTCGCTATGTTCGGTCTCTCCGAGTATCAACCCCAGGAGTAGCGCGCCGACCGACTCGGCGACGTGGATCGTATCGCCGAGCCCGGCGAAGAGGAACAGGCATGCGAAGACGACCACGACGAAGGCCTCGTTTGAGGAGATGCGAAGCACACGGTTCAAAAGCGGTGTCGCCCACCTCCCGACGACCATCAAGCCGACGATGAAGCCGAGCGCGATGCCGCCCGACGAGAGCACACCCGTGACGGAACTCGCGCCGCTCAGGACAATGCCCGAGATGAGCGACAGGTAGACGGCCAGGAACACGTCCTCGAACATCGTGATGCCGAGGATCAGACCCGTCTCCGGGTTGGCCGTGCGCCGGTAGTCGAAGAGTATCTTGGCGACGATGGCGCTCGACGAGATGCTGGTCAGGCCGGCGATGATGAGCGATTCCCGCAGGGGGAATCCCGCGAGGTAGGCGTAGAGGAGTCCGGCGGTGAAGTTGATGCCGAGGTAGATCGTGCCGCCGACGACGATGGAACGCCCGGCCTCAATGAGGCGCGTGACGTTGGATTCCAGGCCGAGATAGAAAAGCAGATAGAGGACGCCGATGCGCCCCATGAACGAGATGAGCGAGCCGGTCTCGATGAAGCGGAAGTCGAAGACGCCGAACTGCGGGGCGTGAGGCCCGACCGCCATGCCGATCAGGATCAGGAACGGGACGTTGGACAGGCCGAGTCTGGCAGAGAGCGTGATGGCGAGCGCGATCAGCCCAAGCGCCAGGCCGATCTCTAAGATGACGTTATCCATCAGTTCAGTTCGTCCTTCCCTCGACCAGCAGTCGTTTGAGTGCGCCAATGGTGAGGCGGTCGCCGGCGATGATGAGCGTCGCGCCTTCGTTCAAGACGGTGTCGGCTTCCGGGTTGGTGCGCTTCGTCTGATCCGGCTCGATGATCGAGACGATGGATGCGCCCGTGCGGGTGCGTGCCTGAAGGTCGCGGATGGTTCTGCCGACGCCCGCCGCCCCCGCATCGAGCGTGAACCACTCCAGCACGAGGTCGCCTAAGATGACCTCCGCCATCGGCAGATTTCGCGGCACGTATGTCAGCCCGCCGACGATGCCCGCGATCTGCCGCGATTCGCCGTCGGTGAGTCTTAAGACCGATGCCGGTCGATCCATATTCTTGCGTGTGAAGTGATAAAGCTCGCGCGTGCCGTCGTCGTGAATGACGATGACCAATCGGTCGCCGCTCGTCGTCTCGACTTGAAACTTACGCCCGACGCCGGGGAGAAATGCTTCGCTGATAGTGGACATGATCTTGAGACCCTTTCCGCGCCCCTCGGGCTAATGCAGACCCGGCGCGATGTTTACAATTATTAGCCGTGTTCCCATGTCGCAAAGGCTCTAACAAATTTTGCACGCGGCATAACGCAAATCACCCGGCGCGGCGTCGGCATAAGCCGAGCCGTCGTATGCGATCATTACTCTCATTCGGTCTTCCATAACTTACCATCTCTCTTTGCGCTCTGCGCATCGCCCGTGCCGGTGTCATTAACAGGGCTTTGCGTTTCCCCAACTCTCCTCCGGCGTCGCTCGCTCATCTCCAGCCACGCGTACCACCCGAACAGGAGCGCCAACAGAATCACCGCTACGATGATCGACTTGAGATTCATATCGCCTCCGTCTTAATCAACAACGTCATTCCGCAAGGGTCTTCAGGCTGCGTCGTGATGCTTACGTTTTGTCACGCGGCGCGCCCGGTCGGGAGCGGAAGAAGTTCTCATCTCGATATCATCGGCTGTAGCTGCCAGATCATTTAGATTTGACTTATGCAGTTCCTTGTCCCGGCCTTCCAGGTCTGAGAATGCGACGACGAGCAGCAGCCCGCACACGGCCAGCGTAGAGAGCACGTAAAGAAGCGCGGTCTGCTCTAGGTAGAGCAGGGCGGAGACGGAGGCTACCGCGCCGAAGACCCAGATGAGCTTGCCGCGCCGTCCTTTTTGCCTTCCCGGGGTGTTGACCCTTCCACTCAATTGAATACCTCCCCCGCTTGCGACGCGCCCGAATTTCTCAAACCGTGGCGCCCCCGCGCGCCCTGCCCCTTCTGACGTTGGCGCTGAATGCTGAAACCCTGTCCGCAAGATTTACAGATATGTTGGTCGCCCTCACGCGCTCCCATAACGAGCCACGTCTCGCCGCAGCGGGGGCATCGCTGTGACCAGTCCCGCAGTATCTCTCGCCAACCAAGTCTCATCATTCTTCACTCTCCGTCCCGCGTCCTAACAAACGCGCGAATCATCCGACCGGCTTCCCGATGCCTGCTGAATTAACCGTCATCAGCTTAAGGGATGCAGGGCTTGCGAATAACCGTGACTTCACCCGATTCGTCCAGGTGTTTTCACGCGCTCCGCTTTAGAGCAAGGTTTCACGCAGGGGCGCGCGAGGACGCGCCTGCGGGCGTTGAATCGATGAGAAAAGTAGAGAGTAAAAACGACGGGTGTTGATGAATTGAAGAGGCAGAGGAGGAAGGCCGAGCAGGGCTATCAGGCGCGGCGGATCAGCCGGACGTACCGCGCTCGAACATGTGGCGCGCGATCTCGACGCGATTGCTCCAACCTTTTTTAGAGAGGATGTTACTGATGTGCCCTTCGATGGTGCGGACGCTCGACCCGAGCGCGGCGGCGATCTCTTTGTTGCTCAACCCGTCGGCGACAAGGCGCGCGACGCGGTTTTCCGATTCGGTAAAATCTTCGTCGTGCGCCTGTTGCGAGGATGAACTTTCTTCGCCCGTCGCCGTGCTCACCAGCCGTGCGAGTTCGGCCCCGGTGCGCTCGACGCGGTTAAGAATGTTAGAGATAACGGCGAGCAATTCCTCCGGGTCGAAGGGCTTTGTGATGTATGCGTCAACGCCCGTGCGGATGCCCGCGAGGCGATCTTTCCGCTCGCCTTTCGCGGTGAGAAAGATGATGGGGATGAGCGAGGTGCGCGGGTTCGCGCGCAGAGACCGCGCGAGTTGATAGCCATCCATGCCGGGCATCCGGATGTCGCTGACGATCAAGTCCGGCACGCTCGCGTTGATCGAGACGAGCGCTTCAGCGCCGCTTCGCGCGGTCGTCACTTCGTAACCTTCCGCGCGCAGGGTGACGGCGACGGCGCGCAACAGTTTCGCTTCGTCGTCCACGACCAGTAATCGTTTAGCCACTTCGCAGCCTCTCCCGCTTTACCACAGCACCCGCAAAGTTCTCCGCTGGCGTTTCGACAAGGCTCGTCGCCGATTCGCCTGCGTCGCCCCCATCGGTTTCGTCCCTCCACGCCGGGAGCCGTAAAGTAAAAGTGCTGCCGTGTCCGACCCGGCTGCTCGCTTCAATCGAGCCGCCCATCCCTTCAACCAGCACGCTCGCCAGATGAAGACCGAGACCGATGCCGGGGACCTCCTGCTCGTCCGGGTTGACCGCACCCTCACCCGCGACGAGGCGGCCGCGATAGAAGCGCTCGAAGATGCGCGGCAAGTCTTCGGCACGTATGCCGGGCCCGGTGTCTTCAATTTCAATCGCGACCTGATCGCCGCCGCCTTCGTCGCGGCGGGCGCGCAGGATGATGCGCCCGCCGTCGGGCGTGTACTTGATGGCGTTCTCGGCGACGGCGCAGAGTGCGCGGCGGAGGGCGCTCATGTCGGCGCAAACGGGCGGTAAGTCAGAGGTTAATTCGACGACGAGTTCCTGATCGCGCTCGGCCGCCGCCGAGCGCTCAATCTGCTCGCAAGCCCGTAACGCCTCGCCCACGTCAACGCGCCCTGACCTGATCTCGACGCCGCCCACCCTGACGCGCGACAAATCGAGCAGGTTATGCACGAGGTCGATCTGCCGTTCGCACTCCGACGCGATGTCCTCAAGATACTCGCGCCGCTCCTCTTCGGTCGGGTTCTTCTTGAGCAGCACGCGGGTCAAAGTCTTGATGGTCGTCAGCGGCGTGCGCAGTTCGTGCGAGACGGCGGCGAGGAACTCGTCCTTGGTGGCGTTCGCCCGCTCGGCTTCGCGGCGTGCCTGCTGCTCGAGCGCGAGCGCCCTTTCGCGGGCGGCGCTAAGAGAACTGATGACGAGTGCGGCCAGCGTGAAGACGCCGAGTTCGAGCACCCCCTCGCCGTCGATTCTGAAGGAGTAGGCCGGCGAAAAAAAGAAGAAGGTGCCGACGGCCGCCGAAAGTGCGGTGGCGAGCAGCCCGGCCCCCAACCCGCCGCGCCACGTGCTGAACATGACGGCGGCGAGGTAGGCCGGTGAGACATCCATCTCGACGTAGCGCGTGGCGAACATCGTCAGCAAGAATACCGCCGCCACCGACCAGACCGCGTTCAGGTAGCGCCGCGATTTCCCGCCGATATTTACGCCCGGGGCACTCACAAAATTCATTCTCCTCTGGTGTTATGGGTTGGGGCTAAGGAGAGTAGTGTTGCAAAAAATATTTTTGGCTACATTTAGTTGTGCTCAAGAATCAGCAACCGCCTCAATATCTTGTGTAGTCTGAATGTTTTTGCAACACTACCACAGACACTAGAGTCTTCTAACGGCAATTATGTAAAAGCGGCCTAACGCCCGACATCACCCGCCGCGCACTCAACGTATCAAGCATTCAAGTTTTGCGGATGAGAGCCGCGCTATTCGCAGACGGGTGCATGCCGTTGTTGGGCGACGCTACTCGGCACAGGGTCACCGCCAAAATATCAACAGCGAAACGCCGCCGAATACCAATGCCGTAATAACTGCGATAATGACGCAAACAGTTATTACCGGATGGCGAAGTGCGGCAGCTACAAAAGGGGCGTGTGCCATCCTCCGCATGTAATACCTGTTATAAGCGCCGGCAGCGAACAGAGGCAGCGATACGCCGCCGCAAACGACGCTGAGAATTATGTTGTTCATTAAGTTCTTCGGGTCGCCATACCCTAGCGACAATCCGATTCCAACTAGCGCGACGACAGCAAAGACGATTCCGAGCACGGTAAGAATATTTGTCGCAGCTTTGATCTCTGCCTTAGTTTGCGGGCTGCGTATAGGCTGTCCGTAAAAAGACATAGTTCCTGAATCCTCTCGACTCCCAATTGTTTATAAAGCTCATCAATGAACGTCTCAAAGCCGCCCAGCGCCGGGCATCACCCGCGCCTACAGACAACGTGTATGAGAGGCTCTGTGGCCGGGCGTCGGGTGCATGCCGTTGTTAGGCGGCGTGCCGCACATCGGGACTCGGTTCTCCCCGACGCGCTTCCCTGAGAAATGCTAAGAGGGCCGCGAGTAATGTAAGTGAAAGCAGCCCCGTGACGATTACCGCACACACGCCCAAGAGTTTGGAATCCCGACCCAGCAAATTGTGCTGCCCCACGTGGCCGGGGAAGTCACTCCCGTAGGCCCAGGTGTGATACTGATCCATCGGGGTCTCAAGGAAGGAGTGCGCGAACACGGAGAACAGGAATAACAGCGTCGTACCCGAGACCCTGTACCACGGCCTCGACTTGAATAAGAACACGGAGAGGAAGATGGGATAGATAACTAAACTGAATGTGAAAGGGGACACTTCCGATGTGAAGGGCCAGCCACTATGGTCCACGCGCAGCACATGGTCAACGTGATGCAGGAGGGCCACAGCCACAGCCAGCAACAACAGTTTCTCAGCTCGAGTGAATTTCATAAGGTCAGCTCTCTGTATACATAATAGCTTACAGACGCCTGACGCGCGGCATCAGCGGCGCGCTAAGGATGTATGATTCGCGTGTCTGCTACTATGAGGGCCTATCAAGCCGCCCTCTTTATTCTGTTCTGTAATGCCGCGCTCAGGCGGTTTGCGCCACGGTCGGCACACGGATTATCAACCATGCCACCTGATTGGAGCGTTGAGTCAAATTCTGATCCGGGCAGCACATATTCTTCGCCTTTCTGCTAGACGGTGTAGGAGGTCGGTCTCTGAGGATGAACTATTCTGAATCGGCTAATGGTCGCACGGGAGCGGGCGGACAAGCGGGACGTTCCGATGTCGTCCCATCCCTCAGACGCTCTCTCCTGACCGGCGGGCTGGGGTTCTGTATCGTGAGTCTGTGTGTGTTTGCCACGGTAGCCTTTGCTGAAAGGTGGATGTACACGCGACTCGGTTTGTTTGGAGCTTATCTTACGTGGACCGCTCTTTTTATCTTGTTAGGAGGTGGAGTCCTGGGCTCGCTAGTTGTCGGCCCTTGGCGACTGCCGCGGTTTTACCTACTGTTCGGTTCGGCTTTTTTCGCGTACGCCACCGGTTGGGTCGGCGCATATTTCGTCTTGCGTGGTGTCGCAGGCGAATGGGTCGGTTCGCTCGCAGGGTCTCTCCTGATGGCCTTAGTCCTTGCCGCCGGATTCGGCGTGGTGCGCTCCGCACTATACTTGACGGGTGTGTTATTCGTAGCAAACTCTGTCGGATACTTTCTGGGCTCGGCGCTTAACGATGCCGTCCGTGGGGGCATGGGGATGCTGCTGTGGGGAACAGTGTACGGGCTGTGCTTGGGAGCCGGACTTGGGGCGGTTCTGCACTTCATCCAAGCCCGACACTCAGGCGGCGCCAGCTAATAACGGCGTGCACCCGACCCGCATCCAGCGGGCTTCTCATTAACAAGGGGCGGGTGATGCCGGGCGTTAGATGTGCCACCCGGCATAGAGTGATATACAAAGCCAATTTCTTTGGAGGAAACCTTTGATTAAAAGATTACTTGGCGTTTGCTTTATTTTGCTTTGGATTTTATGTCCGTTTTTTGTTTGGGCGCAGAATTCTAAAAAGAAAGTTGCATCAGCCGCCGAACTGCCGCGCTTTAGTTATGACGTGCCGGAAAAGTTGACCGATTTGTTGACCAATGACGCGGCTTATAAAACATTCGCAGCTAAAGTTCGCG
>DATCWB010000222.1:0-24221 GCA_036566625.1 Pyrinomonadaceae bacterium | reverse complement strand
GGGAGTGTCTAAATAAAAGTTGCAAGTGACGCAGGGTACTGCGGGTACTTGCGTTTACGAAGTTGACGTGCGTTGTAGCAACGGACGAACAAGTCTACGGCACGACGCAACGCGCGGATGCACCGACTGAAGCAGCGTGAACGCCTGCCAAGTCGTGCCAGATAGTGACGCAGGTCAGCGTTGACGGCTTCAACTGAGTAAGTCTCGCTCTTGTTGTACATTGAGGTGTGTTCACCCCAATAGCTCAACTCACGGTAGACGAGCGCGGCATCTGAGTAGTAGCGCGCAGCGTGTGGTGCGCGGTCAACGACCCCTTGCAAAACTTTAGGTGTGCGTTCCCACACCACATCGTAGGAGACAATGCACCGAGTCGCTCGATCTACCGCGGTGACGACGTAGGCTTGCGTTTTTTTGAGCCGACGAAGGTGAACAACTCGTCGAGTTCGACTACCTCTGGCGCAGCGACAGCTTGCCCGGCGGCAGGCAAGGCGGCGTGGTAAGAGTTGATCCAGTTGATGACCGATTGGTGGTTGACACCTAAGACTCTGCCGATGCGCCGGAAGTTCACGCCTTCCAAGTAGAGGCGCACGGCCTCGCGCTTCGTTTCGTCTGGATAACCGAGTGGGAGCGGGTCGGGCGTGTAGACGCGAGCACACGCTCGACACTTATAACGCTGGCTGCCGCGCAGCGTGCGCCCATAAGTGCTTTGGTGTTCGATTGCATCGCAGTGCGGACATTGGCTCATCCACACAGCTTACAATACAACTTTGATTTAGACACTCCCCCCGCTCAGAGCCTCTGAGAATGGCTCTAAAGCTTATACACCTCTTGTAGATGGGCAACAATTTCTCGACGATTAACGCCTTTTCGTGTATAACAGATATCGGTAATGTCATCCCGCCCTGTGCGCTGCCTTTAGGCGCAACCGGAGGTTCTTTTGAGCGCAGTAGCCGATACCCTGCCAAATAAGAGGGTATCCTGTGTCGTTCCTCGTCGACGCGGGATACAAAAAAATAGGCCACTAGAACTGGAAGCGAAGCCAGAGAAAACAGTCTTACCGAAAGTCGCTGACCTGCAATTCGCAAGTGCCGTCTGCGGAGACGCACGGCGACTCGGACTTCCTGATCGATCTGTGGATACCATCGTGACCTCACCTCCATACTGGCGGAAGCGAGATTATAAGGTTACTGGACAGATCGGACAGGAGCGCTCTCCCGAACTTTATGTGGAGTCGATGGCGGAAGCCCTCCGCGAGTGGCATCGGGTTCTGCGCCCCACTGGCTCGGTGTTCCTCAACATCGGCGATACCTATCACAAGCGCACACTACTTGACCTTCCAAGCAGAGTAGCGGAGGCTGCACGCCGAGAGGGCTGGATCGTTCGGAATAGGATTATTTGGGTAAAAAATACGGGGATGCCCGAACCGGCAAAAGACCGTCTCGCCAATCGTTACGAACACATTATTCACCTGACACCCAGACGGTCATCCTACTACTATGATCTGTTCGGATACGCGGCAAAGTATGGCAACGGCGCCAATCCCGGGGATGTTTGGATAATCGAACCGGGGATGAATATGAGCGGCCATCTTGCGCCCTTCCCTGAAGAGATAGTCGACCGCATTCTTACCTTAGCCTGCCCAGGCCGTGTGTGCGTCTCCTGCGGAAGTCCGAGGACACGCAAGGTCAGACGAACGGCAGAACTAAATCCCAACAGGCCGCAGGCGAGAAGGGCGCTGGAGATCGCACAGGAAAACGGACTAACGCCGGAGCATATCGCCGCTGTCCAAGCCACAGGTATCTCCGACGCGGGAAAAGCCAAGCGATTCCAGACGGGAACGAGTCAAAACTCAGCGGAGGTCAGGCGGCTGGCAGCAGAAGCCAAGACTATTTTGGGAGGTTATTTCCGCGAGTTCACATTTCCCCTCCGCAGGTCGGCCGGGTGGAGTCGCTGCGAATGTCGTCAGGGGTTCATGCCTGGTGTAGTCTTAGATCCTTTCATGGGCACCGGCACGACGCCCAAAGTTGCGCTTCGAAGAGGCTTCTCGGCGATCGGGGTCGATTTAAGTCAGGAATCTCTGAATGACTTTCAGACTTTCACAGATTCGATCTTCGTTTAGAACTGTAAAATCGGCCTAAGTAACATCTTTCGCAGTGACAAGGCGGATGTTATACTCCAGCTATGTGGACACTCCGCAGAGTAATAGCTCTGTCGGGGCATAACATGCCGGGGAAGCGCCCGCGGGGCGCCGTGGTAGCTAGAAGCCCCTCATACTCGGGCTCTCATCTGCTGTAATCCCTTCAACAATTCGTGATAGGTCCATTGCTTCAGCCCGTCCGCGCATCTCTCGGACTCCCACATGGTTACCTGTCTCCATCTAAATGTAAGAGATAAGGTGCTCCCGCATGCCCTCATTAACCAAAAAATCCCTCTCCCTCTTCCTGCGCATCGGTTGTGAAAGGCAGTTCGTCCTATCTCTCTATACCCCGGCGGAACTCAGCGCTAACGGCATGCCGCCGCGACAAACGGGGAGAGCAGGGCTCGGCCTGGTTGGTCAGGCAGGCTACGATTGGCAGGATGAAAAGGTGTCTGAATTGAAGACTGTTTTCGGAGCGGCCAACGTAGAAGTCAACCCACAAATGAAGAAGGGTAACCGACCTGAGTATCTAGATCTTGGAGACAAGCTCCCACTCCTCAAGCCTTACCAGTTCATTGTCGAAGCTCGCTACGAATCGGAAACGCAGGCGTTCCGGAACGCCACGGGCCTGAGCTCTCTTGTGGACTCGAAATTCAAAAAGATCGATCTTGGAAACGCCCAGCCAGATCTGATCCAAGTCTTGCCCCCGCTATCGCAGGGACTAGGGCCTTTTAGTGATGCCGACCGTAACCCTTATGACATGAAAGTCGGGGCAGATGGGGAGACCTCCACCCTGGATTCTACGGACTCCCGGCTACGTTTACGGGTCATCGACATTAAGAACACCTCGGAGCCAGGCGCTCATTATTTCGCTGAGGTTGTCTACTACTCGATGACGTTGGCTGCATGGTTGGCAGAAAACAGTCTCGACAATCAGTACGTTGTGATTGCCGCACCGGCAGTCTGGCCGGGCTCTCACGAGGCCTCAAACCTAGCTAAGGCTCAAGCTGAGTGGAAGAAAACTCTTCATGATCCAACGCCCGCTGAAATAGCCGCTGCCTTGGAGGATGACCTCGAGATTGCACCGGTCGAGGTGTTCGCACCGCGACTAAAGCGGTTTCTTGCAGAGCAGTTACCCGCAATGCTAAAGGAGGAATGGCAGGATCTAACATGGCACGTGGACTACCGTTGTAAAGGTTGCGAGTTTCTGGGCTATCCGTGGGTAGATGAGAATGGGAATCCTACCATAAGCGATCTTCACTGCAAGCCTACCGCTGAGGCGGCTGGGCATCTATCACGTGTAGTGGGGCTTTCGCGCGGCGCGAGCGAACACCTGAGAGCTCAGAATGTACCCGATGTCACGGCCCTATCCGTAACCGGCGCATCGGCATCTGTTTTTTCTGACCATCAGGGACTGAAGGCTAAACGCGGGACGTTCCCGCATCGCGCGAACGCCCTGCAAAATAATGCAGCTTCTCGCATACCCGATTCGGGCGGCGATGCACTAATGCCCCGCTGGCCCGATCTGCACGTATATATTTTTCTCGACTATGATCTTAGTACTGCTATCACTGCGACCATAGGGGTGCAGGCCTTTTGGTCAGAGCCCTTGCCCTTCAACTCTGATCTGACTAAGCAACGACGCCGGTGGGATGCTGGGAATGGGGAGGATGAAATATTCCTCGTGGACGCACCCGAGGTAGATCGTGAGCGCAAGGAGTTTTTGAGATCTCTCCGTCACCTGAAGAAGATTTTTGACTGGGTGATCGCGCAGGACGTTAAGGATACCGGTGACGGACGGCGCGTCGATAAAAAATGGGAGAACAGCAGCTACCAAATCTACCTTTGGGACGGAGCACAGCGGAAGCATTTAGTCCGCCTCGTAGAGAGACATCTTCCCTATATTCTTGCCGACCCACACCTCCGCAGCTTAGCGTGGCTCTTTCCTCCTCCAGAGTTGTTGCAACACCATGAAGATGCTAGTCGGCGGTCACCTATAACACTCGTCGCCAATGTTGTTAACAACACGGTGGCGGTTCCGATTCCTCACTATCACCGACTGACCGATGTCGCTTTCTTCTACGCTGGCGCTGAGATCGCTCCTTTGCACCCGCTCTACCAGGAGCCGATGAGCGACCTCGTCCCGGCGGAACGCATACATGAGTACTGGAAGCACCACGGCAGCTGGATCAAGACGCAGGAGCGCCTCCAGGACACGGTACGCAAGAAGGTACACTCGTTAAGCTCTGTTGTTAGTAAGCTGGAAAAGGACTTGAAGGACCATCTGGCTCGCGAGGCGGCACCACCGCTAATGAGGCCAGATAAAGCTGTGACCGGGGTGGCACCGCAAGGGCGGCTCTGGTCCGAATACACAAAGCTAAATGCCGCAGTCGAAAGCTTGGACGTTCATTCTACCCGCTCAATGGCACCGGCCGAGAGGGAGGCACGGCTCAAGTCAGCCCGACTGACCCAACGACTGTCCGGTGCTGAGGAAGCGGCGGCAATCGCGGCCATAAACGCCAGCTCTAAACTCATCCTCATACAAGCCCCCAATCTGTTCATTTACCAGATGAGTCCTGACTCGATAGAGGTTAACTTCAAGATAGGTGATTTCAATTTGGCGCTTTCCCCCGAGGCCTCCCCTGGGTTTCTCGACGAGAAGGCATATCGCCATCTGAAAGACGCTAATATACCTAACAGGTACTGGGGCAAACAGACCTTCGAAGAATCAGGTGCGACAAGCGTCCAGATCGAAGCCATCGATAGGGTGGGCGGCTTCATCGCCCTTCGAGGCGGCCGGAACTGCTCCATCCTGGAAATCGAGCAGCATACGCAGTTCGACTTTTCCCAAAACGTGAATCTCGACAAGGTTTACAATGACTACCTGAGTAAGAAGGTCGATTTAACTGTCCGGGGTATCGGATACCCAGCGAGTGCGGTGGCCGACTCGCACCTGCTTGAAGCACTGGGACTACCGAGTAACACTCAGTCGCTGAACTCCACACCAACCCCTGCCTCAGAGTTCCTATGGGAGGCTCCTCAAGTTCACGGAGCGACAACAAACAGAAACCTCGCCCCCGTACGGCAGCGGCTGGAATCGTTCTTCGCTGGCGGCGTTGCTGCCTTGAATGATTCACAGTGGGAGGCTTGGGAAGAGTGCCTTTCTCGTCGTCTAAATTTAGTCTGGGGACCACCAGGCACCGGTAAGAGTCGCTTATTACGCGCCGTCATCCTGGGAGCGGTCTTAGAGGCTCTTGAGAGCAGGCGGCCTCTACGTCTGCTCGTCACTTCTAACACGAATACTGCGATCGACAATGTTCTCCTAGACTCAGAGAAGGAACTCAAGGCCATTCTCCCGAGTAAGCCGTTTGAAATATTCCGGATCAACAGCATGTGGAGGGAGGAAGATTCGGGCCAAGTGGTAGAGTATCCTGACGTCCAGAGCTTGATGTTGGACAAGGCTCGTCCGTCTCCGGAAATCAAGGCACTGCGTAAGCGGCTTAAAACGCCATCCGTAAACGATATCGTAATTATTGGTTGTTTACCGCAGCAGCTCCATAACCTCGCCATCGCGGGGCGCTCTACGAAGAAGCCCGCTGATACCATCTGCCCGTGGTTCGATCTTACTCTGATCGACGAGGCCTCGCAGATGGATGTGGCAACGAACACTCTCGTGTTGTCGAAGATCGCCCCGGGCGGCTCGTGCGTGGTCGCTGGAGACGATTTACAGCTGCCCCCTATCCACAAGGCTGACGCTCCTAAAGACTTGGAGTACGTGGTCGGCTCGGCCTATAACTACTTCCGCCGCCATCACAACATTGCGCCAAGCCCGCTCAACGTCAACTACCGCTCTAATGACACCATTGTGAGGCTCATTCGTGTAGCGGGATACAGCTCGAAACTTGAAAGCTACTCGCCCGACCTGAGACTGAACATACTAGAACCTCTACCTACGACTAAACCGCCAAGTTGGCCCGCTGAACTGTTTTGGACGCCGGTATGGGCGAAACTCCTCGACCCCGATTACCCCGCTGTATGTTTTATTTACGACGACAGACTAAGTAGCCAGGTGAATAATTTCGAGGCGGATGCGGTCGCCTCCCTGCTATGGCTCCTGGAGGGCCGCCTTGCCAACAAACTCAACAACGAGAGGCAGCCAGACGGCAGCGTAAAGCCGGTCGGATCAATAACCCGATACACCGAACAAGGATTCTGGGATAAGGCAGTCGGAGTAGTTACGCCACACAAGGCCCAGATGGCTAAGGTAAATCGTCGATTACAGGAGGTGTTCCCGGGACATTCGGCAGAAAGCATTCGCTCAGCAATTGACACGGTCGAGCGCTTTCAGGGCCAACAGCGCGACATCATAATCGCCTCGTTCGGCCTTGGCGATCCAGACATTATCAGCACGGAAGACGAGTTTCTCTACAACCTGAATAGGTTTAACGTGTTGACTTCCCGTTCCAGGGCAAAGCTCATCGTGTTTCTCACGTGGTCGATGCTTGAGCACCTGTCGAATGACATTGAGGTGCTGGAGGAGTCTCGGCTACTCAAACAGTTCGCCGACTCCTTCTGTATAGACGCTGGAAAGCTCAGACTTGGTTTGATTAAGGATGGCGTGGAAGTCGAGCGCGAAGGCGTTTTGCGCCGCGCTGGATTTTAGCCAGACCTCAAAAGGTTGAAGGCAGGCAACCCTTCTTTAGGGTCGCCTGCCTTCTTTGGCATCTGGCAACTTAATTAAATGCCTCTCCATGAGCTGAACGTTCCCTGATCACGTTCCAACCGAAAATAGGTTAAAAACTTCTTGACCGTTAACCTATCTTAGGTTACAGTGCGCTCCCACTGAGGGTGGCTTCGACCTCTGCCGTTAATCCACGAGCTACGTAGCCGAACTTACGCCTTGGTCATCTTGGCGAAAGCTGTAATACCTGTTGTGGGGGTAAACGGATGGCACGTCACTTCAATCGAACTCAGCGCACCGCCCTGTTCCTCTATGCTCGCGGAAGATGCGCTAACCCAGCCTGCATGCAACCTCTCGAGCAGGGCTGGCACGCTGACCACCGACACCCCTGGAGCGGCGGTGGCCCGACTGATTTACTCAATGGTCAGGCGCTTTGCGCCGTATGTAACTTACGGAAGGCTGCGAAAACCCCTGGTGAGATTATGGGCAGCAAACCTGTTAAAACAGTCATAGTATCTAGGAAGTCGGTGGGAGCATGGCCCAAGAACCGGCCGTTGAGAGACTGGCAGCGTCGCGCTTTCGAGACGTGGTGTTCTGCCGGGAGGCAGGATTTCCTCTTGGTCTGCACCCCTGGTGGGGGCAAGACGACCGGCTCGCTCAGAATCGCGCACCACGCGCTCTCCGAACGTCTAGTCACCCGTGTCGTCGTCGTGTGCCCTACGGAAAATCTGAGGCGCCAGTGGGCTGACGCCGCCCACCAGATCGGACTGAGCTTGGATCCGCGGTGGTCAAACTCCTCCGGTCGCGAGGTAGCTGGGGATTACCACGGGATCGTCGTCACATACCAGCAGGTCTCCTACGCCTCCGCTGTGTTCGATAAGCAGTGTGAGGAGCCGACGTTCGTAGTTTTCGACGAGATCCACCACGCGGCGGATCAATTATGCTGGGGCGACGCACTGCGGCAGGCATTCTCCCGGGCGGAGTTGCGGTGTGCTCTATCTGGCACACCCTTTCGCGGGGACAGATTTCCTATTCCGTTCGTCGAATACGAAGAGGGCAGATCTCGTCCTGACTTCAGCTACAGCTATGCGGAGGCGCTCAGGGATGGGATTTGCCGTCCGACATACTTTCCCACACTGAATGGGCGAGCACGCTGGCTCAGCCGCGACGGCTCCCTCCTCGACTGCTGGCTGCTGGACGATGTGCGGCGCCACCACGAGAGCGAGAGACTACGGACGATTCTGGATCCAAGCGGAGGCTGGTTGCGCGCCGCCCTACGCGCCGCGAACGACAAGCTCACAGAAATCCGGGCGTCAGGCCACCCTGACGCCGCGGCACTCGTGCTGTCTATTGACCAAACGCATGCCAAGGCGATCGCCGGGGTCGTCCGGAAATTTACAGGCCAAGATCCTGTGTTGGCTATCTCGGAGGACCCGGAGGCTTCGGCGAAGCTCAAGGATTTCGCCGGTGGCACCGAGAGATTTTTGATCTGTGTGAGGATGGCCTCCGAGGGCGTCGACTTGCCCCGCTTAAGAGTCGGCGTTCTGGCAACAAACGTTCAGTCTGAACTTTTTTTCAGGCAGGCAGTCGGGCGTCTAGTACGTGTCGTGCCGGGCGTGCCACAACAGAGCGCCACAATGTACCTGCCTGCGGTAGAACCGATATTGGGGTACGCCCGACAAATCAAAGAAGAGCGAGATCACGAATTAGCACAAGCGAGAGTAGGCCTTCCAGCCGACTTTTCTGAGAGGGGTGGGCAGAACCCTCCAGCGAAACTCGGCGCTTTCGTGCCGTTAGGATCATCGCCCGCTGAACACGACACCATTTTCGACGGCGCAAGTTTCAGCCCCGCCGAGCTGTCATATGCCGAAAGGTTTCGCGCCGAGTTCAAGATCCCACTCGCGACGCCACAGGTGGCCGCCATGCTTAGGTATCACGCCTCAGACAATGGCCTGTTCGTAATCCACCGGGAGTCTGCCGACCCGCAAGAAACTGTTCTTCCGACGGCGAGACAACAAGGACCGGCATGTAACCCAGCCCCTCCTCGTCCCGTCTCTCCACAACTCACTCCGCAGGCCGCACCAGTTGATCCTGCTTCCGACCTCGCTGATCTACCTATCTACGCACGTAAGGACGAACTCCGAAAAAGGACCCAGCGGGCGGCCGCCAAATTGGGTGGACTCCTCGGGCTACGACCCTGGGTTATTCACAAGCAGTGGATTGAAAGTGGCGGATCTCCCTCCGAGGAAGCCTCCACGGAAGACCTCGAGCGCAAGCTACGTTTTTTCCTCGAACGGATCGCTGAGATTAACAGTGGGCGCGTGTGAGCTTGACCGCGCCAGGACGGTCACTATGGGATAAATGAAGACGCGCTTCTGGCCGGGCGGTGCCCAAAACACATCACCCTACCTGACTCCTAGCCCGGCTTGCCCCACTGCCGGACCAGCCCGACGAGGTGGAATGTTACTTCCTGCTGTTCAAGACGAAGGTCAGCACCTCCTCGGCGCTTTCGGACTCCCTCTCGCCAACCTTAGCCGCGAGCACGAAGACGAAGTCCCGCATCTGAGCTTCGGTGAGTCCGACGTTCATCGCAGCGACGAGGTGGAACTGGAGCTGACTCCGCGTGCCCGTCATGCTCGCCAGGGCCGCGATGGTCGCGAGTTCCCGGCTCCGGTGATCGAGGACGTCGCGGGCGAAAATGTCCGCGAACAGGTGCTCTTTGAGGAACGTGTCGATGACGGGTGTGAACAGTTGGTAACCGCCGGGAGGCGGGATCACTTTCTGCCCGGCAAGCGTCGCCCGCACTTTCGCGCCGTACTCATCCCTGTTCATGCCGACGGGCAAGGGGGCGGCGTCTTTGCCCGCCAGATCCTTAATGCCTTTGGCTTGCCGCTCGTCCATCACGGCCATGAAAGTCTGGATGCCGTTCAGGCTACGCGGAAACCCGGCGTATGCATACATCTGTACCAGGATTTCCTTGATCTCGTTCACGGTCAGACCCGCCTCCAATCCTTCGGTCAAGGCAGTTCTCAGCCTCTCCTGCTCGCCGGTGGCGGTGAAGGCGGCGATGGGAATGATGCCGCGCTGCTTCGCGCTTAGAGCGTGGATTATATTCATCGGTCGTGCTCCCTCGTTGTACTGCGCGTCGGTGACTTTCTCCATCCACTCGACGACTTTGTTGTTGACGCTGTTCGTGAGGGCGAGGTGCGTCATGGCCGTGGTGGGTGAAGCCCCGTGCCAGTGCTTGACCCCGGGCGGGCACCAGACGACGTCGCCCGCCTTGAATTCCTGAACCCTGCCTCCCCACTCCGCGGTGCGGCCCACCCCGGCGGTCACTATGAGACGTTGACCCGCCGGGTGTGTGTGCCACGCCGACCTGGCACCTGCCTCGAAGGTGACGTACGCGCCGGAGTAGGGCGCGGAAGCGTCGGCCGCGAACAGGGGGGTGACGGTGACGTTGCCGGTGAAATTCTCGGCGGGGCCTTTGCCCGAAGGCTGAGAGCTGGCACGAACCATGGTCTGCGGCTGTGCGCCTGCCTGTGTGTTCTGCGCCCGGCCAGCGTATGCGGCCGACAAGACCAGAGCCGCCACTGCTAATAGTATTGCTGTGTGTTTCATCTCTTTTTCCTTGCACGAGGTTCGTGTCTTGAATCCTACCCAAACCCGCTGTCGAGAATCTCTGTCCCGAGGGGTGACATGGCATGGCCTACGGCTTGGCGGATAATTGGTCGAGGAACATGTAACGTGCGCGGGTCTTGTCGGGCTCGGCTCTCGACTCCACATCCAGCTTCATGATCTGCGGGGCACTCCCCGCATTATCCTTCGTATTAGCCGCGGGCCAGGGTGGCGATCCTGGGCCGTTCGGATCGCCTTTCTTGATGAAGTTGGCGAAATACTCCTGCATGGTCTTCGACACCTTGTAGTCGTCAGGAGTCCAGGCGTACACCCTGACTAAAGAAAGGTTGCCGAGCGCGTACTCGATCTCGGCCGCGTGCACGGCGCCTCGCGCCGGGGGCGCGGCTGGAGCGTTCTGCCCTCTGACCACTCCCCCGGCAAGCCCGGCCGAGGCGTTACCCATCTCGGGCCTCATCGGGGGTCGCGGCCGAGTGTAGAAGTAGCGGTAGACCGGGCCGCCTCCCGTCTTGAGGTGCAGATCAAACCACTTCCAGGTGCTGTAGCCGATGAAGCGGTCGCCAGCCAGGTCAGTGGCGGAGGCGATGACTTCTTCCCGGTTCGAGGCGGGGTAGAGCTTCAGCGCCTCGTCAGCTCTCTCACCCAGTTGCTCTCGCATCACCTTCTCATAATTCGCAGGGGTCGGCTCCTGTCCTCTCAGAAAGGACGCCCAGCCCGCCTCCTCCGAGTTCCAGCCCACCAGGAGCGGGACTCTTGCCTGCCGCCCCGCGGTGTAAATCGCCGCCGGGTCTTCTGGGAAGAAGTAACCGTCAACCGTGATGCGGAAACATTGGACGCTCGCCATCCCCCCCTTCGCCGCCTCCTCAAGGAGCCTCTCCGGCGTCATCGCACGCAGCGCCGACAATGAAGATACGCCTAACGTTGCGGCGAACTTGACCCCTCCCTGCTCAGCCTGAGAAAGAGGAACGGCACTGATGGAGTTGCCCATCATTGAACCGCTCTCTCCGATGACACCGGCGATCAGATCCTTCGAAAGCGGAGAAGCCATCTGCGCGCTAACGGACATCGAGCCAGCTGACTCGCCAGCGATCGTCACCCGCCGAGGGTCACCGCCGAACGCCGCGATATTCTGCCGCACCCACCGGAGCGCCGCACTCTGGTCTAAGAGCCCGTAATTGCCGGACGCATTGTGCGGTGATTCTTTAGTCAGCTCCGGGTGAGCGAGGAAGCCGAAGACGCCGAGCCGGTAGTTGACCGTAACGGCAACGATGCCCTTCGCGGCCATCTCCGCGCCGTCGTAGCGCGGCTCGTCGGCGGAGCCTGCGACGAACCCGCCTCCGTAAAAATAGACGAGCACGGGCAGCCGCTCACCACTCGACTTGGCCGGTGTCCAGACATTCAGGTAGAGGCAGTCTTCGCTCATCCCGGCAGAGCGAAACCCCATGTCGCCGAAGACCGGAGCCTGCATGCAGCGCGGCCCGAAACTCGTGGCCTGCTTCACGCCTCGCCAGCTCTTTACCGGTTGCGGCTCGCGCCAGCGCAAGTCACCTGTCGGTGGCTGGGCGAAAGGAACGCCTCGGAAGATTCTGACGCCCGTGCTTTGCTGCGTGCCCGCGCCTTCAACCACGCCCGCGGAGATCTTCACCCGGTCGGCCGCCGCCGCACTTAGTGTCAGAGCGGTCATAACCGTGAGGAGGATCGCCGCCGACCGGAGTAGATTTTTCATTTGAACCTTCATTCCAACTGCTCCTTGAAAACCTCAGAGAGGAAATATTCGAATTGCGATCACGCAGGGCTTCATCGCAACTTGACCCTTACTGTGCGCCGCTTGCCGCGGCAAGATACTGTCCGTCGCTGACCTTCTCCATCCACTCGACCGCCTTGCCGTCGAGCGCGTCCTGTATGGCGATGTGTGACGTCCCCGTCGTTGACATTGCACCGTGCCGGTGCTCCCGTGTCGCCGAATGCAGAAAGATGGTCCGAACGCCCCTACAGGGTCAGCAGCGTCTTGATCGCGCGGCGCTCGTCCATCGCCCTGTAGCCCTCGGGGGCCTGCTCAAGCGGGAGCGTAAGGTCGAAGACCTTGCCGGGGTCGATCTCCCGGTTCCAGATAAGCTGGATCAACTCCGGCAGGAACCGGCGCACAGGCGCGGGGCCTCCGTGCAGATGGATGCCGGAGAAGAACAGCTCCATGCCGGGGATGGTCACGCCGTGGTTGACGCCGACGAAGCCCATGTGCCCGCCGGGCCGCGTGGAATTGATCGCCTGCATGGTCGACTCCTGCGTGCCGACGGCCTCAATCACGGAGTGCGCACCGAGCCCGTTCGTGAGTTCCTTGATCTTCGCTACGCCCTCTTCGCCGCGCTCCTCGACGATGTCGGTCGCGCCGTAGAACCGTGCGAGCTTCTGCCGCCCCGGGTGGCGGGACATCGCGATGATCCGCTCCGCTCCGAGCTGCCTGGCGGCGAGGACCGCCATCAGGCCGACCGCACCGTCCCCGACGACCGCGACCGTCTTGCCCGGCCCCGCCTCGGCGGCGATGGCCGCGAACCAGCCGGTGCCGAGCACGTCGGATGCCGCCAGCCGCGACGGAATCAACTCGGGGTCGGGCTGGCTCGGGGTGGAGACGAGGGTCCCGTCCGCGTAGGGGATACGAGCCCTCTCGGCCTGGGTGCCGATCGTCTGCGAAACGAACTGACCGTGCACGCACTTAGACTGGTAGCCGGATCGGCAGATTTCGCAGGTGTTGTCGGAGATGACGAACGACCCGACGACGAAGTCGCCGACACGGACGTTCTTCACTCCGGAACCAATCTCCTCCACGACGCCCACGTACTCGTGACCCATCACCTGATGGTCGGCAGGCTCGACCCCGCGATACGGCCATACGTCCGACCCGCAGATGCAGGTCGCCGTCAGGCGGATGATCGCGTCGGTTGGCTCGATAATCTTCGGATACTCACGCTCCTCCACCCGCACGTCGCCTGCGGTGTACATCACAACTCCACGCATTCGTCTCCTCCTCTCAAATCGCTCGTTCTGTTTTCTTTGCCCGCCTCATGAACACAAACGTCCTGAAGCGTCCGGGTCATTTCAAATTCGCTTTGAAGAAAGCCTCCAACTTGTCGAAGGGGATCAACCCCACACGGTCGTACAGATCAACGTGGCCCGCGCCCGGAATGATAACCAGTTCCTTCGGCTCGGCCGCGCGCTTGTAGGCGTCCTCGCTGAACTCCCGGGAGTGCGCGACGTCACCCGTGATGAAGAGCATGGGGCGGGGCGAGATCGTCTCAATGTCATTAAATGGGTAAAAGTTCAGAAACTTGACGTTGCTTGTCAGCGTCGGGTGCGTCGTCAGCTTCGGCGACGAACCCTTGGGGGTGTATTCGCCCCTCGGCGTGCGGTAGAAGTCGTAAAACTCGCGCTCGATGGCGTTGGAGTTCTCATTCAGTTCATGCACGGTCCCGCTGGTGTACCTAGTCTCGCCGCCCGTGAACTCCACGTAGCGCTGTGCTGCCGCCTCCGCAATTGTCTTCTTCCTCTGTTCGAGGGTCGTAGAATTCTTAAGCCCGTTGCGATTGGCCGAGCCCATGTCGTACATGCTGACGGTCGCGACGGCCTTCATGCGGGGGTCGATCTTGGCGGCGCTGATAACGAAGCTCCCGCTGCCGCAGATACCGAGGACGCCGATCCGTTCCCTGTCGACGAACGGCCGGGTGCCGAGGAAGTCCACCGCCGCGCTGAAATCCTCGGCGTAGATGTCCGGCGCAACGGCGTTGCGGGTTCGCCCCTCGCTCTCACCCCAGAAGGACAGATCGAGGGACAAAGTGACGAAACCCCGCTCGGCCAGTTTCTGGGCGTAGAGATTCGAGCTTTGTTCTTTGACCGCACCCATCGGGTGCCCGACGACGATCGCGGGGTTCCTGGTGTTCTGATTCAGGGTCTTGGGGATGAAGAGATTCCCGGCGACCTTCATGTCGTACTGGTTCTTGAACGTGACCTTCTGCGCGGTCACCTTGTCGCTCTTGTAAAAGTTGGCCGCCCCGTTGGACATGTCCTGAGCGGTTGCAGAAAGTGAGCTGAGCGTAAGTGCTAACAACATGATGAGCTTTTTCATGAGACCTTCCTTCATTTAGTGAATTTCATTGTGTGGATTAACCGGAACATGGCCGTGGTATCGACTCCGCGGCGTCGTATTTATTCCAGTTCGAAAGTAACGGTGGCGCTTCCCGCCCCCACTGCGTTTCCTAGTCCCGAAGGATCATCAATACGCCCGAGCCTCGTGTAGCTGTACGGCGTCGGGAAGGTTTTGTAGAAGAGCACTAAAGTGTTACCTCCCCAGATCACTAGATCGCCGTTATTGATTGTTCCGGGATTAGACGAGTCGGTCGGAAAGGCTTTGGAGAAGTCATATTTCTTCTCGTTGCCATTCAGATCGTCCATCTTCAGCGTCAACGGCAGTCTGGATTTGAACTCGGTCGCCGTTTCATTGTCGAAGAGGGTGGCGGTAAAAGTTTTTGAACCAATTTTGATCTTCACCCGATTGCCCTCCGTGTTACCGGCGCTGTTCCTTCCGCTGTTGTTATTCATGTTCTGAGTATTCATGTTTTCGGCGATCGAAAGATCGCTTCCGGCGCAGCCCGCAAAATTGACGAAGGCGGCTCCTATTGAAATCAAGACTAAGATCAAATACTTCATATATCCTTTACCTCTCACTCTCGATGTCCAAGGGTCGTATGCGGTTATCGGTGCCCGCAACGGCGGCGGCGGCAAACAGAAGCAAGGTGCCGCCGATAAATGTCGCCCCAATCGAAAGGGCGTCGAGAAGGTAACCGCCAAGGGCTCCGCCCAACATGATCGAAAGCTGGATCGCGGCCACCATCAGCCCGCCGCCGCTTTCGGGCTCGTCTGCGATGCCCTTCGTCAGCCAGGTGGACCACGCGACCGGGATCGCCGAGTTCAGCGTGCCCCATGCGATCATGGTCAGCCCCACGGTCCACATCGAATGCTGTACGGCCAACAGGCAGAGCGTCACAACGCCCAACGCAACGGGCAGACCGCCGAGCAGAAGGTAAAGGTGCCGCTTCACGAAAGTGGTCGCGCCGTACGTCCCGACGAATCCCGCCATGCCGAGCCCGAGCAGAAGAAGTGACAACTGCGGCAAGGTCACCTGCGTGCGGGTCTCAAGAAAGGGGCGCAGATAAGTAAACGTAGCGAAAGCCCCGGAGAAAGTGAGCATGACTCCCAGCATCCCGAAGGCGACGTGGCGCCGTTTCAAAAGCCCGAACAACTTTCCGATAGGGTTGGCGGCCTGTGGCGGCATCGCGGGGAGGCTTTTCCACTGCCAGATCATGTTCACCGCGACGAGGGGGACGAGTGCCCAGAAGACGCCGCGCCAACCGATGACTCCTCCGACATAGCTGCCGATAGGCGCGGCGAAGGCGGTGGCCACAGCGTTTCCCGTATAAACAACGCCCAGCGCCTTAGGAACCGACTCGACCGGGACGAGGCGCATGACTGTCGCCGTCGCGAGCGCCCAGAATCCTCCGATCACAACGCCTAAAAGCGCTCTGGCAATCATCAACACCGCATAGTTCGGGGCCAACGCGATCAGCACTAAGGAGCAAAGCATCACGCCTGTCAGCCCGACCAGGACATTCCGGCGGTCGAAGCGGGCGGCAATGGTCGCGATGCACAGGCTCGTGATCACGGCGAACAATCCGGATATGGAGATCGCCTGTCCGGCCATACCCACGGTCGCGCCCAAATCATCGGCTATCGGTGTCAGCAGGCTCACCGGCATAAACTCGGCGGCGATCAAAAGAGCCACGCAGAGCGCCATCGAGCCGACGGCGCTCCAGATGGTTGATCGGGAGGTGGCGGGTGCTTGTCGTACATCGCCGACTCGCACGATATCGCCCGTGACGGCGAGCGCCCGCCCGCCGATTTCTTCGGCGCGCCCGATGCCGTTTCCCGCCCCGATTACTGTTGCTCGCATGATGATCTCCCTCTAGTAGTCCGGTTTCCTAACTCTCTCGCTTGTTGATGAAAGGAGTTTAGGCGGCTTGCGATTTGCTGTCGCGCGCACTCTTGCTTCACCTGTGCCGATTTTGCTCGTAAATCCGATTTAGGGGTTAGGGGGTTCAATAATCCTGCGATTAGGCGCAGAAACGCGCACGCTCTTGAACTGAAAGGGTGGAATTTTGGGGCCGGAGAGGTGGGAATTTCTGCCCGGAAATCCGTGGCGCGGTTAGCGCTGTCGGCGGTAGTCGCTCGGTGAGAGGCCGGTCTCCCTGCGGAAGAGGCGTGCGAAATGGCTGGGGTTGGCGTAGCCAACTTCGAGGGCCACGTCCACCACACCCATCTTCGTCTCTCGCAGCAGCCTTCGTGCCTCGTTCATCCGCAGGTTGATGTGGTATTGCGAGGGCGGGACTCCTGTGGCGGCCTTGAACAGGCGCTGGAAGTGAAACCTGCTCAGTCCGGCTTGATCCGCCAGCCGGTCGAGGCTGAACTCTTCCGCGATGTGCTCGGCTATCCAGTCCGTGATCTGCCGGAGCTTGTGGCCGGGGAGCGACGGGCTACTGCCGTGCGACTCTTCGTCCGTCACCCCGTATTTCCGGGCGAGGTGGACGGCGATCAACCCGGCGAGAGACTGCACGACCATGGGGCTCGCCTGCGGGCGCACCAGTTCCTCGCGCAGCAGTCCCAGCCGCGAATTCAAAGCTTCGTCATCGAAGGCCGAAGCGTCCCGCAGCCGGGCGTGGGCCGCGTCCGTCCCGAAGACCTCCTCCAGGGCACGCTGGAGGACAGGCAACTCGATGAAGACTAGCATAGTCTCATACGGCTCCTTGGTCACCGCCTTCCAGCGGACGTCGTAGGGTGCCCCGCCCGTGGTGAGGAAGAAAGAGCCCTTCCTGATCCGGTTGGTGACCCATGGCTGTCCGTCCTCCCGCTCCTGGAAGTCGACCTCGCCCGAGGTGACCCAGGCGAGGAACGGCTCGCTGAGCGGAGGGATGTGTAGCGTGTCGACGATGGGCGGCAGGGCGGTGAGCCATGCTTTGACGTCCCGCCACGCCTCGCCTCGACCCTCGAACAGGCACGTCCCTCCGGCGTAGCGCCAGAAGGATTCGGCTGATGTTGTCTCTGGGATCGACATTTAGCGACTTAGATGTAAACGCCCCCACGTCCTCCGCCTTGAATACGGGCAAAGGACAAACTGCTAAGGGAGCGAGAGGCTAATTGTAGCAGCAGGCAGTTTGAATCCGTGGGAGGTTCAGCGTCAATAGCGGGAGGGACACTGAACTTCAACTCTTAACAGAATGAGCCATTTTGTTAAGAGTTCAGTGCCGCCGTATAAGAGAGACGCCGCTTCCCCGGCTGCCAGCGATGTATCCCAGATTCCGTAATGTTAAGAGGTGTCCCAGACCTTATGTCTGGAACGCCTTCTTTTGTGCAACATAACGTCCTGTGGTGTGCCGCAACAACATACACAGGGTTTCCCGATACGTAGAACTCAATGGTGGTACTGCGTGGACGACGGGCAAGAAGGTAGAGTCTGAGTCTGCCTTCTTGCCAGAGGTGTCAAACCACCTGATCCTGTTGTTCACTAAGGCTCTTACGGTGGTGACGGTTCGAAGAATCTATCCGCGTCGACGACATACCTAGACCTGTGCTCGGGCTCGGGAAGTATGGCCCCGCGCTTCAGCCTGCCTTCCAGGTTACTCAGGATGTAGATCCTCAGCTCGGCGAGGGCCTGCTGCGCGTAGAAGAGCATTAGGGTTCCCGACAGCGCGTAATCCCGCTGGCTCATCCCCTGTGAGAAGTCGACGGGCGTTGGGTTCTCCCGGTTGAGGAAATGGGCGAACAGGTTACGCTGCTCGCCGAACTTGCCACGCAAATCCTTGGCCGTCTTAACGCCGTTCAAATACTCTTCCCGCAGCCCGAGGTTCCTGAGAAGTATGACGTCCACGGCAGGGTCGGGCGGCATCACCTCGTTAACGGACAACTGCTCAGCCGTCTTCCTCACCCAGCTCCTCAGCGCCGGGATGCCATCATAGAGGCGACACGCACACAGGAATCGCCAGTACTGACTCGTGGAGACGACTGCCTCGCGCAGGAGCGACTCGTAAGGGAGCAGGATCGGCACCTGACCGTACCCGCCCAGCGGCCCGATGCTTCATGCGCGTATTGAAGGGGAACAGTATCTGGTGCGCGAGCGGCTGACCTCCACCCTTCAGGTAGAGGTCAACGCGCATGATGACCAACGGCATCCACACCTCACGCATTAACACGTCTAAGAGTTGATTGAAGATGCTGCGTGCCACGAGGAAAACACGCAGGGGGTTTGAGGCGGCGATCTCAGTTTGCAGGTGGGATAGGTCGCCGGTGTCACCTCTGCATAGATCGAAGTAGACGACCTCGCGTGGGCCGTGCTGGAGGTAGAGTGGGAACGAGTCCCCGTTTATCATCAGCAGGTGCTGGCTCGGGCGGTTGAGGATGTCCCGAACGTCCCCCGCCAAGGGAATGTGGTCGGAGAGGATGGCTCTGGCGGTGAAGGCGCGCTTCCTGCCGCGCGCTACCATCTCGTTATACTCCCCCGCACGGGCAGAGGGGATGAGCACAGACAAACAGCCGGGGAATGCGACAGCCGGATCGGCGATGTAAAAATCGTCCGGTATCCCTGGGTTTTGCTCTGCCATGATCTCGTCCGATCTTCCACTAAGAACCATAAGGCTGAGTCCGTACATTTTACTAGGAGATCAGGAGATGGCGCGGGCGTGAGTGACGACCCGGTTTTAGGGTTGTCAACAAGAATGACCGCGTCGTGGGAGACAGTACTCCCCCGCAGCGGCGGGTATGTAACGCCTATCCCCTGTAGCCCACGCGTCCTGTACTCCCGCTGCCATCTGACCTAGTCGGGAATCTCCGCCCGGTACGGCGGGCACGACGTTGCCAGAAGAACCCATGTTTTTCATCACAGCACCCCGTCAAGAAGCTTACCGGTTAGATGATTTGCGCCGCTTCGGATCCGCCTGAGTCTGACGCCTGACCCCCTCGCTTTTAAGATTGGCCGGTAGCGTGCTCGGCAAGTCCAAGGTGTCATCGATCACGACTTCAACGTAGAGGTTCGCGACCCGCGCGTAGGCGAGCAGCAGCGCCAGCGGGGGCTCGCGTTTACCCTGCTCGAACTGGGAGATCTGAGCCGCGTAGAGCGGCGACTCGTCGTACGAGAGCTTTCTAACCATCTGCTCCTGCGAAAGTTCCAGTGCAACTCGGATTGCCCGGAGTTTCTCAGGTAAACGCCGCGGCTTCGGACGGCTGCTGCTGCCCATCAGGAAGTTTCCTCCCCTGATGTGGTTCGCAGATACTTGCCGTCACTATCATTTGGTAGTATAGTCTCGCCACTATCAAATGATAGTGAAGTCTTCTTAGTGAAGCTTTCCGCCAAGGCCTCGCGAAACATGCCCCCGGCGGATTCGATCACAAGCCTCTTGGTCTGGTTGGGACCGGCATTTGTTCACTTATCCGAAGTCTTCACGACAGCGCGGGTCCGCCCGCACTTGTGCACCCATTCTCGGGCCTTCGGACACGTCATGGCTCTCTTCACCGAAAATCAAGAACCTTCGCTGGCAAAGATACCAGAGTGCTTAAGGCGTCGTCACCTCCTCGCTCTGCTCGTCGCTATCTTGAGCCTCACTTCACTCGAACCGACGCATGGCAAAGGTTTCGATACCCATCCGGTGATAACTCCACAGGACGCCGACGAGATTATCGCCAAGTATAGAGTGCCTGCGGCGGCAAAGCAGGTAGCGCTCTGGAGAGCATGGTCACGCGCTACCTACCGCCCGGTCCGTCCAGAGTTCCGCGAGGCCGCAATTAACCTCTTCCCGCCCGCGTGGCGGTCTAGGCACAACACCGACCCGGCGGTCGCCCGCGAGTTGAGGTCTCTCTTGCGGCCTGTCTTCTCTCTGTACGAAGTGGATTACGAGCTCTATCTCATTAACACTCCAAAGCCCTCGCTCTTCCTCGACTCCGATGCAATTCTAGTACTCACTACAGGACTGATTTACCGCGCTCGGAGCGACGACGAGTTACTAGGTCTGGTGGCGCACGAGGTCGCGCATGCTAGATTTGGGCAACGGACTGCCGCGGCAAAAGCCCTGATAGACGGACTGACCGCGACGGGAAGGTCCCAGTCCCAGGGGGCGCGACAGGCGCTACGTGAACTGTCGGTAATAGAGCTCGAGTGCGACGCCGTCGCCACACGGACCCTTGTAGCACTCGGGCTGGAGCCGAGGGAGTTCGTCAAAGGTATCCAGCGTGTACAGGTAGACTACCCAGAAGAGACCAAAGGTGGGGACGAGAATGGGGTTGACTGGCACCCGCCGATAGCGCTCCGGCTGCGGGTGGTAACCGAGTTGGCTGGGCCAGGCGGGCCGCGCAACCGGCTGGCGAAGTCGGCGAGGCTGACTTCGCTGCAAAATCTCTTTAAGGAGTAGTTCCGGCTGTGGCTCGCCCGAAGAAGGCGCCCGCCTTTAGCCCTACTGGATGCGGCTCCCTATAGGAATCAGCGCTTATGCTGGCCAAGTGATGCACCTCCACCGCCCCGGAGCAGATCGTGGCACCGCTCCGCCGTAACCTCGGAGATCTCGGATGATTGGCTCGAACCGCAGAGTAATTAAAATCCGGTAGAGTGGCGCCAGAAATCATTTACGGGGACGGTTTGTCGTCAACTTTCTGATGAAGCTATGGGCGTCGATACCAAGCACTTCGGCCATCTGTAGGAACTCTATTAGATCGAGTCTTCGTTGGCCCTGTTCGACTTTCGAGACGAAGGTTTGATGTTTGCCCATTCTGGCTGCCACGTCCTGCTGTGAAAGCCCCGCCCCTTCGCGAGCCTCTACCAGAAGTGTCCGCATCAGGTTGTATAAGTCTTCGATATTCTTCTTCAAGAAACAGATACTCCCCGACCCACACGCCAACCTAAAATAGGTTCAAATAGTTCTTGACCTTCAACCTATCTTGGGTTATAGTGCGCGTCCTCTACCGCAGATGCAACAACGTGCCGCCAATGGAACACACTCCGGAGGCGATACCCAATAGTCTAACTATCGGCAAGGAAAGTGTAAATATGATTTGTTATATGGGAGTGTCTAAATCAAAGCAGCAAGAGGCGCAGGGTAGCGCGGGTGCTTGCGCTTCCTCAGTTGCCGTGCATTGTAGCAGCGCACGAATAGGTCAACCGCTCGACGCAGAGCCTGAATGCACCGTGAAAAGCAGCGTGACCGCCTGCCAAGTCTGGCGAGGTAATGACGCAGGTCGGCATTAACCGCTTCGACTGAATAAGTCTCGCTCTTGTTGTACATCGAGGTATGCTCTCCCCAGTAGCTCAACTCTCGATAGACCAGTGCGGCATCTGAGTAGTAACGCGGCGCGTGTGGTGCGCGGTCAACCACACCTTGCAAAACTTCGGGTGTGCGCTCCCACACGACATCGTAGGAGACAATGCACCGGGTGGCTCGATCTACCGCCGTGACGACGTAGGCTTGCGTTTTTTTGAGCCGACGAAGGTGAACAACTCATCGAGTTCGACCACTTCGGGCGTAGATGCAGACGGCGCAGCTTCGGGCAATGCTGCATGGTAAGCATTGACCCAGTTGACGACCGATTGATGGTTAACCGAGAGGATGCGCCCGATGCGCCGGAAGTTAGTGCCTTCTAAGTAGAGCCGCACGGCTTCGCGCTTGGTCTCTTCGGGATAGCCGAGCGGCTTAGGGTTTGGCGTATAAAAGCGCGCACACGGGCGGCACTTGTAGCGTTGGCTGCCGGTGTGCGTATGACCGGCTTTGGTCTGCGCTTCTGTTGATGCGCAATGCGGGCATTGACTCATATTCTCAGCTTAACATTGGCAGCTTTGATTTAGACACTCCCATTTCTGGTAGTGTTGCGAAGAATATTTTTGAGCGCAGTAAGGTCACAAGCGACTTTTCATCAGGCGGCTATACTGAAAAGGCAGTGTTGCAAAATTTATTTCAAAACGTAGAAGGTCACGAGCGACTCATTCTCAGGCGGCAATCTGAAAGAGCGAAGCAACGAACGTCGCCTGCCCTCGTGCGTCCTTCCCTGCTAATCTTTTGACTTGACCTTTCCTCATCACGTTCACCGCTTCAATGCTTTCCAGAGTCGGGAGTGTGAAAATCATAGCTGCAAGGTGCGCAGGGTAGCGTGGATACTTGCGCTTCCTCAGTTGCCGTGCATTGTAGCAGCGCACGAACAGGTCAACCGCACGCCGCAGAGCTTCAAGGCAACGCGAGAAGCAGCGTGAGCGGCGACCTAAGCGGGCGAGGCAATGCCGCAAGTCCGCGTTGACGGCCTCGACCGCGTAGGTCTGGCTCTTGTTATACATGCTTGTATGAGCACCCCACCAGCACAACTCGCGGTAAGTGTTGAAGGCGTCCGCGTAGTAGTTCTGAGCGTGCGGAGCGGCATCCACTACCGACTGCATTAACTCCGGCGTCCGCGCCTCGCAGACCGCCCATCCGACGACGCAGCGCGACTGCCGCTCGACGAGCGTGACGACGTAGGCTGGCCTTTTTTTGAGCTGACAAAGGTAAATAGCTCATCCATCTCCAGCGTCTCGGGTGCGGCGACGGACTGCTCAGCGGCAGGCAAGGTGGCGTGGTAGGAGTTGACCCAGTTGACAACTGACTGATGGTTGACGCCTAAGACCCGACCGATGCGGCGGAAGTTAGCGCCTTCCAGATAGAGGCGCACCGCTTCACGCTTTGTCTCGTCGGGGTAGCCTAGCGGCTTTGGGTCGGGCGTGTAGATACGCTGGCACTCCCTGCACTTATAGCGTTGGCTGCCCGTGAGGGTATGGCCGGATTTAGTCTGTTGCTCTGATGATGCGCAATGTGGGCATTGACTTATCTGAACAGCCTATCATCGGCGGCTATGATTTAGACACTCCCCCGGCGGAGGGAGTGACTAAATGGCAGTAGTTAGGTTATAAGGCTCAGATGAGTCAATGTGCCTACTGCCAAGCCACAGAGCAACAGATTAAGAGCGGATTCAACGCTTCCGGCAGCCAACGCTTTCGCTGCCGCCTGTGTGACCGCATCTATACGCCTGAACCTGCTCCCAACGGTTATCCTGATGAAGTCCGACACCAAGCCGTCAAGCTGTACCTAGATGGCATGAACCTACGACGCATCGGGCGCATACTTTCTGTCAATCATCAATCAGTGACCAATTGGGTCAATGCCTATCACGCCAGCCTGCCCGAGGCGAGTGCGCCGGTCGAGCAGACGCTGGAGATGGATGAGCTATTCACCTTCATCGGCTCAAAAAAACGCCAGCCTACATCGTCACCATCCTAGACCGGACGACTCGTTGCATCGTGGCGTGGTCGGTCTGCGAGGCGCGCACGCCCGCGTCGATGCAGTCGGTGGTAGATGCCGCGCCGCACGCTGCTCACTATTTTAGTGACGCCTTCAACACGTAGCGCGAACTCTGTTGGTGAGGTACTCATCAAGCGATGTCTAACAAGTCTCAGACCTATTCAGTCGAAGGCACGAACGCTGACCTGAGGCATTATCTGGCACGCTTGGCTCGCCGTTCACGTTGCTTTTCGCGTTGTCTGCACGCACTGAGACGAGCAGTAGACTTGTTCGTGCGCTGCTATAACGTGCGTCAGTTAAGAAAGCGAAAGGATCCAAAGTATGCGGCGAACATTACTGATGCCCTTGCTACTTATGTTTAGACACTCCC
>DATCWB010000221.1:0-39389 GCA_036566625.1 Pyrinomonadaceae bacterium | reverse complement strand
GCTCGAATAACTTGTTGGGCGGCGCCTTATTCGAAAACTATAATGGCATTTTGTATCGGTATTTCCATTTGACGCTTGCTTGCGGTGTCCGGGTCAGGTTTAAAGCCGCCCTTGATAATCTCGGCATTCGATTTTAGTGCGCCCTGCATCACGAATGATTTAAAGACATAAGGCACACCTTCCGCAGCGAGCGGCGAGGCAGCATTGACGATATGAAAATGAAGATGCGGTAAATCGGAGTTGCCGGAATTTCCGACTAAACCGAGAATCTGTCCGAGTTTAACTTTATCGCCGACTTTGACTTTCAGGCTTCCCGATTGCAGATGAGCGTATAAAGCGAAACGCCCGTTACCGATGTCGAGTAAAACGTAATTACCCCCAATGGTTTCCAGCGTAATTGGCACAGCCCGCGCCTTCGTCTGTGGAACATTGTCGGGGATGCCGTCTTTTATATCGACGACAACGCCATCTGCCACGGCCAGCGTCTCCGCGCCGTAAGTGTAATAATTCGCGTTTTGTGATAAGTCACCATTACGCGCTACCAGGCCGTCATCCCCTAATTTCACCCAATCGGTAGCGAATCGCTGCGGGATTCGGGCTGCGCCGCCAATCGGAATTATCGAGCGGCGGTGCCCCGTATCATTCGATAAACCGTTAACGGCAATCCATCTTCCGCGAAAAGGCGCGCCGATGACAAAAGGCTTACCATTTTGAACGGCGACGCGCATTCCTTCGACAGTTTGTTCTTTGTCGCCACCCTCGGCATCGGTCGGTTTGAAGAAGAGGCGATGGCGTAAAGCGCTCGGCGCACTTGAGACATCAGCGCTAATCATCAAAAACACAATCGCTCGCTGACCGCCGCCGATAACGTTTTTCTCCTGGGAATCGGTGGCTCCGGTAATAACCAGCAGCCGCTTGAGAAGTTCCGCGTCTCGATAGCTTGCCAGCGAGGTTGCCCGCGCGTCGCCGGAGAGAACTTCAACGCCTGTTAACACAAGATTCGCCCGGCTGAAGTTCGTGATATGAAGTTCATACGCCACAGTCATCTTGTCCATCGCCTTAACCTGAATCGGGGCAAAAGGGACTTCAAGGACGGCAGGGAGGGGCTTTGGCGATTGCGCATCTGCCTGCACCAAACTTATTCCGCAAAGTAGCACTAAGCCGAGGAGACGTAAAAGTTTAATTTGTAGATCAACTGTTTGCATCGAAAGCCTCATAAGAAGTTATTTATCACACATTCGGCGAACCAGCCTCACGCCCGGCACCACCGCCCGCCCTCGAGAATGAGCTTGAGAGCTACGCTATTGCGGATCGGGTGCATGCCGCTGCTAGGCGTGTTCTACCACGCACCATTGTTATATGACTACCTTGCTTCGCATTTTTGTGCCATAAAACTTCTTTCGGTAATAACGCGACCAGGTGAAGATGCCCAGCGTACCAAGCACCGACGGCCACAGCCAACGCGCGACCGGCGGCAGGAATTGAAAGTTTACCGCAGAGAAGGCCGTAACCGTTGCGATGTAAGCGGCCATCATTCTCCTCATGTGCGCGAACCACCAAGCGCGCTTGTCCGAAGAGGAATGTCGAAAGGCTCGTACGTCCGAAATAGCCAGCAGCAGGCCGATGGTGCCGAAGGTGATTGCGACCGTCCCGAAAGACGATGTCCGCACCAGGACGGCGCCGTAACAGAGCAGCCCGACGCCGCCTAATAACATCAGTACGGCCCCGATCCAATCCAGAGTGCTCGCCGGGTGTTGGGGAGATTTACGGTAAAGTACCCTGTAACCCGTGAAAGCCAGATAAAAGCTGAAAACGGCGACCATCGGAAGGAAGAGCTGCGGGCGCAGAATGGATAGAAGCACTGCCGAGAGTGCCACGACGGCCATTGCCCAGAAGAAGACCTTCCCCCAGCGCCGATGCCAGAGGCCGCCCTTGTGCGTGATCATGGCGGCGGGGGCGACGAAAAGCGCGAGCATGCCGAAGAATATGTGAACGACCAAGATCGAGCGCGTGAGTTCAGCCATTACTAAATCACCTTTACATCAAACTGGGAAACCTTTATGATTCCTCGTATCAGATAGTTATATATCACTTAGATATATAACAAGTCAACATATGAGAGAGACCAAGAGCAAATATGCAATTCTGGGGATGTTGAGCATCGCTCCGATGTCCGGCTATGACATCAAGAAGCGGATTGAGGAAAGCATCAACAACTTCTGGACGGAGAGTTACGGGCAGATATACCCGATTCTAAAGGGTGTGGTGGCCGAAAAACTTGTAACCAAGACCGTCGAGAAAGGCTCAGGCAAGCCGGATCGTCACGTTTACTCCCTGACGGAATTGGGACGTAAGGAGTTGCAACGATGGCTGGGCGAAGGGGTGACGCCCAAGGTGGAGCGCAATGAGTTTCTACTGAAGCTGTTTTTCGGAGAAGAGGTTACCTTCGACACTAACATCCGTCACATCGAGCAATACCGGGAGCTTCAGCAGGGATTACTGGAGAGGTACAGGGACATTGAGGCGGATAT
Organism: Pyrinomonadaceae bacterium; assembly: GCA_036566625.1. Lineage (GTDB taxonomy): Bacteria > Acidobacteriota > Blastocatellia > Pyrinomonadales > Pyrinomonadaceae > JAIVJZ01. Next base: position 36,858 of record DATCWB010000221.1, on the reverse strand, counting down.
TCAGGTCAAACACAAGGACAATCCTAACTTACCATACTGGTTACTGACGATTCGGCACGGCCAACACGTCAGCCAAGCCCTACTTGATTGGTGTGAAGAGGCATTAGGGCAGCTTAACAGTATGGCGGTGAGGAGCAAGTAAACAGACCCTGAAAGTGGCCTATCAGAGGGATGTGTTGCATTTGCAACACATCCCTCGTGCCAGTGCCCACTGCTCGATCCCGATAATTATTCGCGCAGCTTCTCGCCTTCGCTCTTCTTCGGTGTCAGCGTCTCGTCCCGGTTCAGGTCTAACTCCTGCTGCCTCGCCGGCGATGACCCTTCCGGCGGGAACCCGAGTCCGGTCCAGACCTCTCGCCACTTCGCCTTCAGGTCCTTGAGCAGATGACCCGGTGACTCGTACCCGTAGGCGCGGTACTTGCCCGGCTCGACTTTTCCCTTTGCCCGGGCGAACTCGGCGAAAGCCTCCGTCCAGGCGTCGAAGTCCGCGAAGACATCCGTCTCCGTCGCCATGTGCTCGGCCTGATTGTCGCTGTACTTCTTCCCCCTCCCGAACTCTTTGTATCGCCACAGGTGGTCGGGAACTTCGACGCCGCCGTAACGGCATTGCCAGACGAGCGGCGCGTAGGTTTCGCGCTCCTGCGCGAAGGGTTCTTCGTCCGGATCGAAGTAGTGCTTGTGCCGCAGCAGTCTCGGCCGCCCCGTGTCGTCCAACTCGTCACCTCCGGCGTCGCCGTAACAGTAGAACGCGGCGGTGCGGCCTTCGAGGTGGTTGACGCTCAGTTGCTCCCACTCGGGCGAGTGTTCGAGTCTCTTCGCCAGTTCGGCGTCTTTATGTTCGATCAGTTCCTCGCGCGGGTTGCCGCCGTTCATGCAGACCAGACGGTCGAACATCGCCTTCAAATTCGTCGTCGGCGCGTACCAGTTGATGGGAGCGATGATCGCCCATGCATCAGCCAGGTCGAGCCGCGCATACATGTCCAGGTCCCACATCAGGTCGGGTTCGGAGCGATGATTCTTCTCGTAGCAGTTGCAAGGCCAGACGCAGAGCGCCATCGAGGTCGAGACGCAGGCGTTGCAGCTCTGGATGCGAGCCCGACCGTACACGTTACCCAAATCCTCGTAATCGATCTCCCACTCCTGCGGCATGCGTCCGGCCATGCGGAGCATGAGGGAGCGCGACTTGGAATCGACACCGGGGCAGTTGTACTGCCGGCGACCCGAGCCCGAAATGATGAGAACGCGGAAAGGCCGTTCGGCGGTTGGTAGTTTACCGTTTTCGTCGTTTGGCTTCATTCTCACAGTCTCCTTACCCGTTTGTCTTCTCAACTGCGGTTAGTTTATGTGTGTGTTGGGCGCGCGTATTCAGCTTTGATCACCGCGTAGCACTCACAGGCTGTCGCTTCCAGTCTGTGCCGGTCGAGGATGGTCACTCGCCCACGGCTATAACGAATCATCTTTTGGTTTTGCAGATGTCCGGCCGCTCTCGTGACGATGGAACGAGTCACACCGAGCATCCTCGCCAGGAACTCGTGCTTCATCTCAAAATCATCGCCTATCGCATGGTCATGCGTCATGACCAACCAGCGCGAGAGGCGTTTATCCAACGCGTGCGCGCTGACGCAGGCCGCCGATTGAGAGACTTGAGTAAAGAGTGAATGAGCATAGTGTTGCAGCACCTCCCCAATCGCGCCGCCGCGCTTGAGTTCGCTGCGTAGCGTGACAGCCTTCAAACGCATGGCGCTGCCCGGCAGTTGGACGAGCGCGCGGTGTGGGGTTGTCTTCATCCCCAATGCCCCGGCAACACTAAGCATGCCTTCATTGCCGACGACGCCTATTTCCCTGTGCGTTTGGTCTTTCATGACGACTAATAGCGAGATCAGTCCGTCGTTGGGAAAGTAAACGTGTTTGATTGCGTCTCCGCACTCATAGAGGACTTCCATGAACGGCAGAGGGACGGATTCGAGGTGCGGAAGCAGACGCTTGTAATCTTTGCCGGGCAGGGCGGCCAGCAGTTGGTTGTGGATTGGCGGCGGTCGAGAAATATTGGACACTTGATGCGCTCCTTGTTTGAAGTCCCTGGTGAAACCAGCCGACGGCACAAGGAGACGCTTCGCGAGGCATGTCCGGATGACGAAAGATGAATTCTAAAAGAACAGGAAACGCAACTGTACTCTATCTGCTTAAATCTTTCCGTGCGCTGGCGTACCTTTCGTGTTGAATCGCTAAAGCCACTGGCGTAAAGGAAATTCTTTACGCCTCGGAGCACGCTGGAGCCAACGGCAAACGGCCGCCCGCATGGTTTCTTGCAGAAGAAATCGAGCATTTCCTGCTTTACTTAGTATTCTGGCAACGTTGCTTTCTACAGTATGTCGAGCCGGCCGCCGTCCACGACGAGCGTAGTACCGTTGATGAAGCGTGCCTCGGCGGAGGCGACAAACGCGATGGCGGCGGCAATGTCTGCGGGTTGTCCGATTGCGCCCGTAATTTTCTCACGCCCGCTTTTGACATTCGGATTCTCCCACAGCATCGGCGTATCGACCGCACCCGGCGCGACGGCGTTGACGCGCACTTTCGCCGCCGCGCATTCGAGGCTGAGTCCCCTCGTGAACGCTTCCATGCCGCCTTTCGAAGTCGCATAGGGGACGACGCCCGCGGTCGTCTCGTGCGCGTGTACCGAACTGACGTTGATGATGCTGCCGCCCCGCATGTGGGGCAGAGCGTATTTGCAAAAGAGAAAGACGGATCGCAGGTTAACGGCCATGACCTTGTCCCAGTCTTCGTCGGCGAGTTCCGTGATCGGCTCGAACGTCATCATCGCGGCATTGTTCACCAGCACATCGATCCTACCCCACAGATCAACTGCCGCCCGCACCGCCGCTTTAACCTCCGCCGGAACTGAAACATCAGCTTTCAGGAAGGTCGCCTCGCCGCCCGCCGCAGTGATCGCCCGCACGGTCTCCTCCCCGTGTTCCCTGTTAGCGTCCACCACGGCGACCCTGCCGCCTTCCGCCGCGAACCGCTCGCAACACGCGCGTCCGATCCCGGATGCGCCCCCCGTCACCAAACATACTTTGTCTGTAAAACGCATCGTTGTTTTCCTGCGCGCGTTTAACGCTCGTCTCCTGAGTTTAGAATTTCACTTCCCCTCGTAAGCGAAACATTTCCCCGCAATTCATCTATCGCGCCCCGGACGGGTGTACAGGATGTCGAGTCGCCCGCCGTCCACGACGAGCGTAGTCCCGTTGATGAAGCACGCCTCGTCGGAGGCGAGAAACGCGATGGCGTCGGCGAGGTCTTCAGGCTGCCCGATTGCGCCCGTAAATCACCTTGTCCCAGCGGTTCCGTGATCGACTCTTTATCGCTATGGCGCTAAAAATCTAATCTAATTGCCGACGCCTTGGCGATTAATTCCGCCGTTGCGGTGGGAACCTCAAGCGGCAAGAGATGCCCTGCCTCTGGCGCTATCACCAAGCGAGTTCCGGGGACGCACCGCACAATCTCGCGTTCGAGATGGTGGGCTGGTATCGCGCGGTCACACGCGCCTGACATAACAAGGACGGGCGCACGAATGTTTCCCATCTGCGCCGAGATGTCTTCGCGGCTACCCTCAGTGAGCCAAGCATTCCAGGCGAGGCGAGAAGCGCGTAGGCTATCCTTAATGATCTGATCGTGTAGCTCTTGGGATAGAGGTAGAGAGATTGTTTGGCGCGTGGTTTCCTCGCTTGCGGCGCGGTTACCATATGACTTCAGCAAGCGCGCCCGTTCGGTTTCCGTCATCGGCTCCGGCGTCGGGGTTGAGGGAGCCAGTAACACTAGAGATTCAAGACCGGGAGCCGCGCGAGCGGCCACGAGCAGCGCGATCTTCCCGCCTAGCGAATGACCGACGAGGATGTAACGCTCGATGCTGAGGAGGCGGACAAGCGCCACTACGTCATCGGCGTAATCGCTCACGGCGTAACCCGCCGGGGGCGCTTCCGTATTGCCGAACCCTCGCAGGTCAGGCGCGACGCAAAAGTGCTCGCCTTCGAGTCGGGCGATGACTTCAGACCACGCGCGCGATGAGCCACCGAAATAGTGCAGGAACACGAGCGCCGGGCGGTTTAAGCGTGAATCGCTCCCGCCCCGCTCGACGACGTTCATGCTGATGCCATTCACCTCGCACCTCATAGAGTCTTTAATTTCCACTTAGACCTCGACCTTGAGACGAGCGGGACGGTTTGTAACTTCGAACAACTCGCCGTGCGGCACAATGGTGATCTGGCCGAACTCTTCGAGCAGCGCGCGGTAAGCGGCCGCGACGGGGCGCGGCTTGCGCTTGAGATCGTAGAGGCCGCAGGCGTTCACCGTTCCGCGTTTCTTCGCCAGCCCGGTGTCCCAGTCGACCTGATCCGTCAGGCTGTACCAGGTGAAGCCGAGCACCGGCACGCCGTCCTTACGCATCCGCAGGATGTTGACCCACTGCTTCCACAACCACGTCGGGGCTTCGTCCGCGTCGAAAACGTTCGTTTCCGTATGCATCACCGGCTTCCTGTAGCGCAGGTAATACTCTCTGGTGATCTGATACCAGCCCATCACGTCCTCGGCCGTGCACATCGAGCCGTCCGGTTTCAAAATCTTCTCGTTGCGCCCGTAGTAGTCGTTGCCCATGATCTGGTAGCCGGGCGGCTCGCCCGTCATGAACCATTCGTACTCTTCGCGCGTCAGCCCGTTGTCCGACAGGTACATGGACACGTCCGCATCGGGGGGGAACGCGTAGAGCAGATCAAGCGAGATGAGACGCTGTTTGTTGATGAGCTTCACTTCCGCAGACTGCGCGGCCATCGCTTCGTGTATGTACTCGGCGCTTTCGCTTTGCACGATGACGGCATCGGGGCGGCGGCGCACGATACTGTGAGTGGCGAGGATGCTCGCCCCCACCAGATGCTTCATAGCCGTGACGAAGGCGCGGTCGTCTTTGAGTTGCTCGTTCCACGCGCCGTCCTTCGCGCTCATTTTGGCCGTCACGTAGATTTCATTGACCGGCGTGTAGTAGCGCACCCACGGGTAGCGCGTGGCGACGGCGTCGGCGTAGTCGGCGAAGTGGACGGGCAGTTCGGGATTCTGAAAGTTTTCGAGCCATGCGGGGACTCCGAAGTGCAGCAGATCGAGAATGGGCGTAATGCCGAGCCGCTGCATTTCGTTCATCACCAGGTCGGCGAAACTCCAATCATACTTGCCCGGTGCGCGGTGAATCTTGTAGTACGGCAAGCCATAACGCAGCACTTTTAAACCCAACTCCTGAACCAGCCGCAAGTCTTCGCGCCAGTAGTCGTAATGCCCGCACTCCTTGAGTTGATCGCGGCGCACATGTCCGTGCCGGATGGTCGGGTAGGAACACTCAATGCCGGTGGCGAACATGAAATTCCCCGCATACCCGTCGGGCAGGCCGCTGCCCGCTGAACCCGACGCTCCGCCGTGTTGATCTCCGGCGTAGTTGCTCGTGCCTCGCGCACGCTTGACGATTTCAAGGAAGCCTTTCTTTGCCATTTGTGCCTCGTGTTAATTCTCGGAGCGTCGGGAGCGCTCAATAAAACAATCGGCAGTGCGCAGAGAGAGCGCCATGATCGTGAGCGCGGGATTACAGCTTAAAGCTGACGGGAAAATCGAGTTATCCGCGATGTAGAGATTAGGCACGTCGAAGGCGCGGCCTTCTGAGTTGACCACCGCGTTTACCGAATGATTACCCATGCGACAAGTGCCGATGATGTGTGCGTTGCGCGGGTAGGTCCAGATGTCGCGTGCGCCCGCCGTCGTCCAAATTTCGCGCATTAATTTTTCCGCGTGGGCGTTCATGCGCCGCTCGTTTTCGCCGTTGGTGAAATAGACGCGCGGCTTGGGCAGACCGCGCGCGTCAAGCTCATCCGACAACTCGACGTAATTGTGCGCGGAGGGTAGACACTCGCCGAGGATGTTGATGCCCGCCGTGTGATTGTACCCGCGCATGTGTTCACGCAAGTGTGCGCCCCACAAGCCACGACCGCGCGCCAACTGCGAAGCGTAAGTGATCGGCATCGCGCCGATTGATTGCAACAGGTAGCCTCCGGCGAAATTCGTGTCTCTCGGGCGGTGAGTGTCCTCGGAGATCAACGCGCCCGGTATGCCCTTGTACGGCCGCACGTCTTCCGCGAATTGTCCCCACACCTGTAGCCCTGTGTGCGCCATGAAATTGCGTCCAACCTGCCCGCTCGAATTGGCGAGATTATTGATGAGCAACAAGCGCGGCGTTTCAATTCCGCCCGCGCACAGGAAGACATGGCGGCACAACTGGCGTTCCTCGCGTCCGTTGCGGACGTAAACGACTCCGGTGACGCGCTTCTCACGATCCGTCTCAAGGCGAGTCACGAAACTCTCGGCGCGCACTTCAGCCCCGGCGCGGATAGCTAACGGGACGAACGTGACATCCATACTCGCTTTCGCGCCCGTGCTGCACCCGGCCTGACAGAAGCCCCGATTCGTACAGGCCGCGCGCCAGCCGACGCCCGGTTGAAAGTAGCGTGTGGAGAGTGCGGCGTTGGCGGCGGGCGACGTGCGTATGCCGAGCGCGGCGCAGGCTCGTTCCATCAATTGCGCCGCGCCGTTCAAGGGTAGCGGCGCGAGCGGATAACAGGTGCGACGCGGCGGCCCCCAGGGATATATGCTTGGCCCGGAGACGCCGAGGAAATGCTCCAGCTCGTCGTAATAAGGTTCGAGGTCGCCGTATCGAAGCGGCCAGTCCGCCCCGACTCCGAACTCCGTGTACAGCCGCAGGTCATCGGGCTGCGGCCGGGGGACGTAAGCCGTGTAATGCAACGTCGAACCGCCGACGCCCGTGCCCGAGTTGTTGTTGCCGAAGGGAAGCGGATCGTCGCCCGCGCTGAGTCGCTCGTCATTCCAGAAGAGCTTGGCCTGCGCGCGCTCGTCGGTGGCGAAATCGCGTGCCGGAGACCAATGCTTTCCGGCTTCGAGCGCGACGACGCTCAAGCCTGCGGCGGCGAGTCGCGCCATGAGCGGCGCGCCGCCCGCTCCCGTGCCGATGACGACGGCGTCCACCGCCTCGCTTGTCGAATAGAATCGCATCCCGCGCGATTGATCCTGGAGACTGATAGCCGCGCTTCGCCGCAACTCATCTTCGTCCGATGTCTCGCGCTCCTCCATCTGCTGTGTCCTCAACCGCGCGCGGCTCATGCGCTTCAAGTTCGTTCAGGCCGATGGCGTTCCAGCCGTGCGCGTCGGCAAAGCCGACATAACCGATCTCTTCCAGCGTCAATGGGTCGCTGTAAAAGCACTCGGTAAGTTCCGCCAGAAGTTCCTCGAAGAACCGGCCGGCAGGGATGGTCTTCCACGTCCGCCCCGGCGCTTCATTACGCTGCACCGCCAGCAGTACTTCATCCTGATTCGACGCATCGAGCACATGAAAGGCCAGATCGAACATCGCCTGCGCGCTCTCGTTCAGCCCGCGCAGCCCGAGCCGGTGTGCTTCTCCGTCGGGGGGCATCTGGCTGTAGCGCCAACCGTCGCACTTGCCTTCGGCTAAACGCTCGTCGAGCGCGCCCGCCAGATCAACCGGACGCGGACGGTCGGCTTGCGGAATCAGTCGTGCACAGGCTGCGCGGAGAATGTCGAAGGCTTCGGCATCGAAGAATCGCGGCTTTGAAACGGCGAGCGGCGGAGCATCATCCGGCACGAGCCGCGACTTCAGTACCGCGCGCGTGGCCGGGGTGACGAAGTCCGTCTCAACCAGAGCGCGAACTGTGCCGCGCGGATAGGTTTTGTGCGTCATCACTTACCTGGCTGTTCAATGGCTGACTTTAGCTGCTCGACAGTTTGCCGCCGGTGACTTCCACGAGGCTGCCGGTCATAAAGCTGCCGTCGCTCGACGCGAGCAGCACGTAAACGGGAGCGAGTTCTTCGGGCTGCCCCGGTCTTTTGAGCGCGACCTCGTGGCCGAAGTTTTCAACTTCCTCAATCGGCATCGTCCCCGGAATGTTAGGCGTCCAGACGGGGCCGGGCACGACGCAGTTGACGCGTATGCCGCGCTCGCCGAGGTTCAAGGCGAGCGACTTGGTGAACGCATGAATCGCTCCCTTCGTGGCCGTGTAATCGACCAGCATCGGGTGACCGACGAGGCCGACGATGCTGCCGGTGTTGATGATCGTATCGCCCTCGGAAAGGTGCGGGAGCGCGGCTTGCGCCATGTAGAAGTAGCCGAAGATGTTAGTCTCGAAAGTTCGGCGAAACTGTTCTTCCGTCACGTCTTCAAACTTCTGTTGCGCCATCTGGTAGGCGGCGTTATTGACGAGGATGTTGAGCGTGCCCAACTCGCCCACCGTGCGCTTGACGGCCGCGCGGCACGCATCCGAGTCGCGCACGTCGCTCTTAATCACGAGACACCGCTGCCCTTTGGCCTCGACCATAGCGCGCGTCGTATTGGCGTCCTCGTCGTTCTCGTTATAAAGGATCGCCACGTCCGCTCCCTCCAACGCGAAAGCAATCGCCACGGCGCGACCGATGCCGGAGTCCGCGCCCGTGATCAGAGCGACTTTGCCCCTGAGCTTGCCGGCCGCTTTGTAGTTCGAGAGATCGCTATCGGGCTGGGGGTTCATCTCCGACTGCTTCGCCGGGTATGGAAGTTTTTGGCCGCGGATGTCCTCTGACTTGGGACGTTGCTCTTCATTACTCATAATTTTCGTTTCCCAACTGGCACATATGCCTAATCGCGCTCTTGCGTTAATTCGTACAACTTTAATTGCCTATTGTGCGGCCGCTTCCTCGACCGGGTATTGCGGCCCTTCCTTGTGATCGCAGAAGATGCAGGGCTTGTCCCGGCAGTGGTAGAACTTGGCGCACCCCTTCACTTGACCTCGTCTCAGCCGCCGGTAAACCTTCCCCGCGAGCAGCATGGCGAGCGGCGGTGCGGTGAAGTAAATCCACCAGCCCGACCACTGCCCCGCCGCGAGAGCCGAGCCGAAACTGCGCGCCGGATTCATGCTCATGCCGGAAAACGGCGTCTCGACAATCAGGTAGACGCCGATGAGAAGACTCGCGAACAATCCGGTCAGTTTTTCCAGACGCTCCGAGTTGATGGCGAGCAGCATGACTAACATCAACCCGAAAGAGATAATGACCTCCGCGACGAAAGCGAGTTCCGTCCCTATCACTTCCCGCCCCGGCGCGGTGACGGTGTAGTTGACCGACGGATGCGCGTACCACTGTCCGAGCATCGCTTTCATTAACTGCGCAGCGAAGATAGCTCCGGTAAATTGCGCGAGCGTATAAAGCAGCGCATCCCGCAACTTGATCTTTCCGAGACTGTAGAACGTCCACGTCACACTCGGATTGATGTGTGCCCCCGACCGCTGACCCCACGGCGAGTAAATGATGCCCGCAATATAAGCTCCCATACATAAACCGAGCGGAACCCGGCGTAATATCGTTGGCCACTCACTCATTGATTGATGAACGGGTGAGTGGGGGTGTTCGAGCAGTGTGGTCAGCAATCCCGCTCCGACGACGAAGCCTGCGAGTCCGCCGGCTTCCATCAAATATTCGGGCCAATGATGCTTCGGTGAATTCAACACGCTGTTTTTGTGTTGACCATCATTGCTGTTCGGATAAGATTTCCCAAAATTCTTCCGCCACGCGCCCTTCAAAGAGGGTTCGCTCAGGGTTCCCCACAAACATGATTTCAACTCGCGAGATACTATCCGCCGACGCCTGACGATAGCGCGCATGCTCGATTTGATCTGCGTTGATTGCCAGCCAATCACCGCCCTCCCCCTTGAATTTAATCAGCTTCATTATCTCCCTCGACTACGTGTTCGCACGCGCGCCGCACATCAAGCGAGGAATGCGGGCGATGCTCGTTGTTTCACCCCGGCTAGGCCTGAGATCAGCAAGACGATACCGTGCGTAACCGCGCGCGCAGGCGAGAGGCAAATTCCTCGTTCATCTGCGAAGCCGGCGCATCTATAATGGCCGCGCGCAGCATGGCGCGCAGATTCCGCCGGTCAACTATCTCGCGCAGGCAATCGTCGCAGAGTTCGAGGTGTTCGAGCGCGTCGTGATTACTTGTCACCAGCGAATCGTCGCTCAACCACGAGTCCGCGATCTCACGCAAGTCGCTGCATTGCATCCCGGTCACCCTTCGCTTTCCTTCATGCCTCAGTTAAGGGTCGCAAAATTACGTTGCCGCTGGTGTTTGACGCTGTACATGATCGCAACGAGCCAGGCGCGACAGTTCGCGCCCGGTTCGAACAGATGAAATGATTGCCACGCTTGCATGAAAGTGACTTCCACCAAATGCTCTGCCTTGCCGCGGTCGTGCTCCAGACACATGGCAACGCGAAACAGCGCTTTCATATGCGGCACGGCCTCTGCCTCGAAAGAGTCGAAAACCTCCCCGCTCTTTTTAGTTTGAACCTCCTCGCACATCCTGTCCGCACCTCTCGCGTGCAACACCACTCGTTTTTACTTCATGACATAGTGATAAGGCCGAAAACCGCTCTTTTTATTCCCGGTTCGGAGATGTTTCCTCCGCGTTAGCTCAGCATGCCGGGACGGAGGAAATGAGCGTCAGAATTGTTTTCAGAAGCTAACCTCAGTACTCAGGTGTTTAGCGCGATGTCCGGCGTAGCGGGAATAAAAGAGAAACTGCAAGGAATAAAGTGAGCAGACAAGACTATTTGTCCGCACGCGGTTAGAGCAACTAGCCGCGTTTCACCAGGCTCGGGTAAGAGAGTCTGTAGCCTCGCCGAGGTTGTGGCACATCGTCGTGCAGCGCTCCGGTCAGCACATAAGAAAGAGAGAATAAAGCATGACACGCTCAAGAAATAAGAAGGTCGCTCTGGCCGCACTCGCTCTAACGGTGGCGCTCGCGATTCAGTTGACGCCGCCGACGCGCATCAACGCTTCCGACCACATTGACTCGCCCTCGATCACGCACGACCGCAGTTCGGACATCGCCGATTTGTACGCGTTCGTCGACCCGAACGACAAATCGAAGGTCGTCCTGCTGTTAAGCACGCAAGGGTTCGTCGTTTCCGGAGAGCATTTCGGGATGGCGATCTTCGACCACAACATCCGGTATCGTTTTGAAATTGAAAACACCGGCGACGCCAAACCGGATACATACATTGATGTCCTCTACTCGCCCGGACTCGGACGCGTGACGACACAAATGGCAACTATCGAACTGCCCGACGGTAAGAAATTCACCGCGCCCACCACCGCCTCGACGCAGGAATACGCGACGGTCGAACCCGTGGTGACGAACGATGCGGCCACCGGAGCCAGTTTCTACGCCGGCGTGTCCGATGATCCGTTCTTCCTCGATGACACGGGCGCGAATCGCTTCGTGGCATCCTCGATTGCCAACCCCGGACGCCCCGACAAGAAACTGTTAGGCGAACGCGGGCGCGACACTTACGCGGGTTTCAACACGATGCTCACGGCGCTCAGCGTCCCGGCGGATATGCTGCGCGGGAAAAGCGGAAACGTCATCGGCATCAACGCCGTGACGCAGCGCAAGCGCAACCAAAGGGTTGAAGATAACGGCGAAGTGAAAGCCAGCGGAGACTGGATCACGGTTGACCGCAGCGGCACGCCGCTCGTCAACAACGGCCTCGTCCCGCCGCCCCGTAAGAACCAGTACAATGCGGCCTCGACCGAAGACGACGCGAAGGGGATGTTTCAGGCAGACCTCGTCAAATCGTTAAAAGGTCTCGGCACGAACGACGCGCACATCGCCATGCTGGCGAAGGCAGCGGTGGAGAAGGGCGACATCCTGCGCCTCGACCTGTCGGTTCCGAACAAAGGCTCGCAGGGAGGCAATAATCCCAACGGCGGTTTCGGGAAAATGGGCGGTCGCCGCCTGCAGGACGACGTGGTTGATATGACCTTTACAATCATCAACAACGGCGTGCCGATGGGCGACCGGGTTGACGCTAACCAGGTGCCGTTCCGCAACTCGTTCCCGTTCGTCGCTAACGCGATCCAACCTTTCCGTCCCGGTTCCGGCGCCGAAGATCAAACGCGCCAGTAACCTTGATGACGATCCCGCGCCGGGGGCCGACAGCACCGGCGCGGGAGCTTTTCAATTAATTCAGGCGATCACGCCAGCATCGCATTGCTTATTGCTGACACAGTTTATGTCCATCGAATATCCGGCTTTGCGTACCCTGTTGAATAGGCTCCCGCTCTGGGTGGCGCTGGCGTTGTTAACTTTAGCGGCGAGTGGTTGCGGCGGCACGTGGTTAGGGCGTGCGACCGCCGCACGCCCTGAGCCGAAGATACCTGCCGCTGCTCCACTCGCCGCTAACGATCAGGCAAGCGAAACGATGCTTCGCTTTCTCGAAGACCGGGTTAAACGCGACCCGGAAGACTTCGTCGCCAACAACAAGCTGGCCGCCGTCTATCTGCAACGGGCGCGCGAGACGGGCAATCTCAATTATCTTGATCTAGCTACGCGTACCGCAAAGGCCTCCCTCGCTTCCGTACCGTCGCTGCGAAATGCGGGCGGCCTCAGTGCGCTGACTCAGGCCGAATTTTCATTACACGACTTTGCCTCCGCGCGCGATCATGCCCTTCAATTGACGGAACTTGAGCCAGGCGAGAGTTACCCGCACGCCCTGCTCGGCGATGCCCTGCTCGAACTCGGCGATTACAAAGGAGCCGCCTCCGCCTTTCAAAAATTTCAACGCATAGGCGGCATCAACGACAGCAGCGAAACGAGGCAGGCGCGATTGGCATACCTGCGGGGTGACCACGCTGCCGCCACGCGCCACTACACCGCTGCGCTGGTCATGGCGCTCGACCACCCCATCCCGCCGCGTGAAACCGTTGCCTGGTGTCGTTGGCAACTCGGCGAGATGGCCTTTGCCGTTGGTGATTATGAAACCGCCGAACGGCACTACCACGAGTCGCTCGTTACCTATCCGAATTACTATCGCGCGCTGGCTTCCCTCGGTCGCGTGCGCGCCGCCGCTGGCGATCTGCCAGCCGCGATACACCAGTATGAGCGCGCAGTCCGGATTCTTCCCGACCTACAGTTTGTCGCTGCACTCGGTGATCTTTATAAACTCGCCGGAAGAGAGAAAGAAGCCGCGACCCAGTATGCGCTCGTCGAGCAAATCGGCCGTCTCAGCGCGGCGAGCGGCGCGCTCTATAACCGCCAGCTCGCGCTCTTTTACGCAGATCACGATATGAAAGCGGATGCAGCGTACGCGGATGCGGTGAAGGAGTACAAAGCGCGGCAGGATATTTACGGCGCGGACGCCGTGGCCTGGACAGCGCTCAAAGCAGGCAAGACGGGTGAAGCCCAAGCGGCCATCAAAGAAGCGCTCAAGCTCGGCACACAAGACGCGAAGCTGTTTTATCACGCCGGAATGATCGCACGCGCCGCCGGTGAGAAAGACGCGGCCCGTGACTATCTCAAGCGGGCTCTCGCGCTTAATCCGCAATTCGATCCGCTGCATGCTGTGATTGCCAGACGCGCGCTTGAAAATTAGATAAGTGCGGTGAGAGTATTCCCGGTCTTACTCGTCTGTAGAGCCAATATCAAAATATCAAGAGTTCTGATTGACCGGCACTTGTTCAGTTGAAAAAAGCTGTGTGTGCTATCACACATAATGTATAATCCCTGCCCAAGCATGTTTGCAGGTTACCGACCTTTCCCTGCTAGTAAGGAGCTCCATCTATGCGTATCCTCTGCGTTGACGACGATGAAGACACCCGCTACCTGCTTGAATCCCTCTTGAGTTTTGCTGACTTAGAGGCCATAGCCGTCCAGGACACGGCCGCCGCGCTCCGGCTCATCAGGCAGGAGCAATTTAAACTCTACATCATTGACAGCCAGTTACCGGGCTTGTCAGGACTGGGGTTGTGTGCGCAGATTCGTGCCATAGACAAGGGCACGCCCATCGTTATCTTTTCCGGCCACGGCCATCAATCAGACATTAGCGCGGGAATGCTCGCGGGCGCAGATGTTTATATCGTCAAGCCCAACACCAGAGAAATCGTGCCCACCGTCAAGCGCCTGCTGGAAGAGGCTCGCACCGCCAACCTTTAATCCCACCGGATTTCAAACTGAACCACTATCCAACGCTCCTTGCTCTTTGCGTCGGCCGCACGCCGTGGAGAGCATCCGGGGTTCTCGCCTGCTGACGAAAAACATCCTGCCTTGATCATGCCCTTTGAGTCAGAGTTTCCCCTTCAACCGATATTTTTCGTGAAAAGATAAACATATATTCGCATGTTTTTTCACATAGCTGATGTGTGCTAGCACACATACAGCGAAGTGTGCGTTGCGGTAATCTCCGTGGTGTTCCCTCAGGTTTATGAAATGTATCTAGCAGTCACCGGATGAAGGCATGTTGTTCTAAAATTAGTCTATTGCCGGCTGCTGAGCCTCTAAAGATCATCCACTAAAAGTTCAGTTCCCTCTGATTCAGAACTCATCACCCAATATCCAAATTGGGTTACTTGTCTCGTCTTGCTTGGTAAGGAATATAAATGTGACTTCGCAATCCGTTTCGCTTCTTCACTAATTCTTACAGATTGTCTGTGAAGTTTGCGCACATGGAAACGACGCTGAATATCGTGGTCATCTGACGCCGGACTGAGCGCGACGACTCTGAGCACGCATTAATTCAGCTTCCTGATTAACCGACAACAGGATACTTCGATCCAGGTGATTTTATGCTAGCCCACAATTCAGTTACACCAGAGGAGTTCGAGCTTGCGGCCTTGCCGCATCTCAACAAACTTTTTAAAGCTGCCGTGCGGATGACCGGCAACCAGGCCGAGAGCGAAGACCTCGTGCAAGAAGTCTACCTCCAAGCCTGGAAATCTTTTTACCGGTTCGAAATGGGAACCAATTGCCACGCCTGGCTCTTCAAAATTCTTTCTAATAAGATCAAACATTATTACCGCAAGAATTATAGATTCAAGTTAGTTAATGATAGCGAGAAGGCGCTGGCGTGTTTGGCCTATACGCCTCCCGTCCCGCAAAATCTATGTGACGAATCACTACTGGCAAGCCTTGGGAATCTGCCGTCCGTCTACCGTGAGGCAATTATGTTGGCTGATGTCGAAGAGTTCTCTTACAAGGAGATTGGCGTAATATTGGATGTTCCCATCGGCACGGTCATGTCCCGGTTGAGCCGCGGCAGAAAACTGCTCAGAAGCGAATTAGAGAAATGCCGCGAAGTTCATCCGGCGGAGCAGGTGGCTCCGAGAAACATAAATAAGATAAGCGCGTATCACTAGAAATTGTCCGTTTCAATTTCACCCTCTGACGAAAGGAATATCATTCAACTCAAGATAGCGCGCCATGTAAAATAGTCGCCCCTCCGGGCGATATGCGCGGTAGCGGGCTCGGCCTCATCTCCGCCCGCCGGATGTTTCGGCTCACGAGTGACTCAAAACTTCTTCACTCGTCTCTTTCCTTGAAGCGTATCCAGGTAAGCTATCAGCCTCAACGCAAGCGTCTGCTTGCAGACAGTTGCCGTGGCGCGCAAAAGAGATTCCAACGTGGAAAAAGATGTTACTATTCGAGCTATCCCGACACTTCAATATCCTGGCAACTACTCTTTCACGAAATACTGTTTTTCCCGGACGGCGAAAACTAAACTGGAGACAGGGCGCGTATATGAGAAGTGATAGATCATGAGCACAGAAAAACATGACATACCTCTAGTTCTGATCGTTGAAGCGGATGAGGGGCTTCGTGACGGTCTGAAGGACTTGCTAACGACGGACGGGTTCCGTATTGCGACGGCACAAGACGATCAAGATGCTGTCAACACAGCCCGGCGTCAGCATCCCGATCTGATTCTGGTCTGCCTCGGCGAGCCGCCGCCCGATCTCATCTCTACCGTCGTCCGCATTCGTGAACGCGCGGAGATTAACAATGAAGTGCCGATTGTCGTCTTTTGCATCAAAGCAGTTGCCGAAGGTGACGAAGTGGCTTACGAGAATCACGTCTATGTCATCAGTCCTGACAACTTCAATCACTTGAGGCGCTTTCTCAAGCGTCTTTTGCCCGCGATGCTGATCAACACCTAAAATTGACCTTTGGCTGTAACACGGGTTGTCGCGTAAATCTGTCATTTACGCTTGCAACTCACTTGCAGTGTGTGTTAACACACATACGACAAGGGGTTTTACAGAAAGCTCTAGCCGCCGCTAGTCCTTCAATAACATTCGTCAATAACATTCGTCGCAGCATGTTTGTTGCATACCGTCCGTGCTTGCGGGTTTGGAAACCCGTAATATAGCCGTCCGGCTAACGACTCTAGCCCGGGCCGACCTAGAAAGAGGCGATTGATGAACGCCCTCGCACATCCTCAGAATCCCTGCTGTAACCGACTTCTCGCCAGGCTGCCTGTTGAAGAATACGGGCGACTCTCCCCGCATCTGGAGCCAGTCAGGTTTGATCTGGGCGACATCATCTATCAATCCGGCGGACACATTGACTACATCTATTTTCTCACCGACTGCATCGTCTCTTTGCTCTACACAATGGAGAATGGGATGAGCGCCGAGATCGGTATCGTAGGTAATGAAGGCGTCATCGGCATCGCCCTCTTCATGGGAGGCGACACCATGCCCAATCGCGCCATCGTGCAAAGCGCCGGGACGGCCGTCAGGATGAAGGCTCGATTGCTTCAGGATGAGTTCAAGCGGGGCGGTGAGTTTCACCATCTGCTGCTGCGATATACGCAGGCGCTCGTTACCCAGATTTCGCAAACAGCCGTCTGCAATCGTCTCCACTCGGTCGAACGACAACTCTGCCGCTGGCTGCTGTTAAGCCACGACCGCTTGCAAACGGATGAGTTGATTATGACGCACGATATGATCGCCAACATGCTGGGCACCCGCCGCGAAGGCGTCACGGTCGCCGCCGGGAAACTGCAGGACGCAGGACTCATCAACTACTATCGCGGACGCATCACGATCATCAACCGCGCGGGGCTGGAGGAGGCGGTCTGTGAGTGTTACCAGGTGGTTAAAGACGAGTTTGATCGTTTACACGTCTAGCCGAGGTGCGCCATGTCCGGTGCTCGCATCCCTTCACTAAACTTCACATAAAATCTTCAGCCGGCTCTTCACCTCGCCCAACGCATAACAGACCGGCCGTTCTCTCGCAACGATTCGCCGGGCCCCGTTTGCCAGTGATGGGCAAGCGGCGGCATCCCCGCGCCCGAGGCACCTGGCGCGCATTGTCGACACAAATAAAGAGTTAAATGTCAGCCGGGGGGAATATTTCGGGCCGGGGCTGGACTTTACACACCAGACAATAGGTTCAGAATAAGGAGAAAGCAGAATGCCGCAGTACGCTACTCTCCTGGAAGAAATCACTCCAGCGATCGATTCTCAAAATATGTCAGGTGAGGTCGGGCAGTCGAAAATGGGCCGGATAGGCAAACCGATATATGACGCCAGTCAGATAAATGACTCACGTCGCATCAGCAATTACGGCAGCGAGCATGCCTCCGATCTGATTTCTATCGACACGAATCAGTTTGCCACACCGCTCGTCGGCCGGTCGCCTCAGATGCTACGCCTTTTTTCGCTCATCGAGCGGATCGCCCCGACCGATAGCTCGACGCTCATTATGGGGGCGACCGGAACGGGCAAAGAACTGGTCGCGCGCGCCATTCATCAGCAGAGTTCGCGTGCGCATGCGCCTTTTATTGACATCAACTGTTCGGCCATCCCCGACACGCTGTTCGAAGCGGAATTCTTCGGCCATCAACGCGGCTCGTTTACCGGCGCGCACGAGACGCGGCGCGGGTTGTTTGAAGAGGCGGCGGGCGGCACGCTCTTCCTCGACGAGGTGGACGCGCTCAGCCTGTCCTCGCAGGCAAAGCTGTTGCGTGTTTTGCAGGAGCGGTGTTTGCGGCGCGTCGGGGGGCGCGAGAACATACGGTTCAACGTGCGCGTGATCTCCGCGTCGAGCCGCGATCTCCAGCATGGCGTCGCGGAAAACACATTCCGGGTTGACCTGTTATTCCGTTTGCGCGTGATGCCGCTCTACGTGCCGGGTCTTCAGGAACGCGGCGAAGAAGATATCCATTTGCTGATTAAACACTTCCTGATGAAGCATTCGAAGCAGCCCAGCCTGCGGCCGCGCAGATTTTCCAACGAATGCTACAAAGTGCTCGCCGGCTACAGCTGGCCCGGCAACGTGCGCGAGTTGGAAAACACCATCCAGTACGCGCTCGTCATCGGGACTGAGGAAGAATTAACTTTGCAAGACTTGCCGCCCAGAATGCTCGATGCCGTGGCCGCCGAACGCGCTCTGTGTGATCAGGCGCTCGACCGTTGCAGACACGAGATGATGCCGCTGGCGGAAGCCGAACGGCTGTACATCCTCTTCATCCTCGACACCTTCGGCGGCAATCAAGTGCAGGCCGCCGCCACGCTCGGCATAGACGCGCGCACGCTGCGCCGCAAGCTGAAGCTCTACAGAACCTCAACTAAACCGGTGCTCATAGTTAATTGAGCGCAGTCGGATTTTCCTACGTCCCGGAGGTTACATATGCGGCTATCCTTGAGTTTGACCATACTGCTTCTCCTTTTCGTCACTGCCTGTCAAAAGGGCGCTAATTCAACGACCGACAATCCACAGACGACGGCGGATTATTACAACCGGGGCGTCGAGCGGCAAAACAAAGGCGATGCCGACGGGGCTATCGCCGATTACACTAAAGCCATCGAACTCGATCCCAAAAACTTCAGCGCCTACAACAATCGCGGCAACCTTAAGCAGGATAAGGGCAAGGTGAAAGAAGCCATCGTTGATTTCCAACACGCCGTTTCGATCAACCCGTCACATGCCACGGCCCACTTTAATCTCGGACACGTCTATCAGGGCAGAAAAGATTACGAGGGGGCCATCTACGAATACACAAAAGCCGTCGAGGCGAAGCCGGATTATGCGATGGCGTATGCCAACCGTGGGCTGTGCCACCTCTATCTCAACAGCGACGCCGAAGCGCAGAAAGACTTTGACCGCTCGCTCGAAATAAACGCCGAGATAAAGAACTCGCTTGCCGGCTACATCGCGAAAGTTAAACAACAACGCATCGCGCGCCGGTAAGAGAGTGAAAATTACTAAGGAGAGGCCGAATTTGCTGCCCGCGTGTTTGAGCGGCGGCAAATTCGGCCTCGTTCGTCTAAGTTCAGCCGTTTAGGTTCGGCTGTGCATCGTGCCAGGTTTATTCTAAACGCGCCGCCCCGAAACGATAGTCCCTTCCTTCAATGCAATATTGTCCGGTAGCCAACAAGCTTGCCCAGTCAATTCTGTCCGCAGCGCGGGAATCGTAACGTGGACTTAAGAGACACAAGTCAGACGCGAAATGTTTCTAACTCTATGCAGGGGCACCAGTTTCAAACGCCCGAACTCGAATTGGCAATACTTCCCTTGCGTCCGGCATGAGAGTTGCCCTGTGATGTTGATGTAAGAATAAAATTTAAGAATGCGAGATAGCCCTTCGCGCTACGAATGCGTCACACAAGCAAAACAAAAGCAAAAAATTTTGCAGGACACTCGATGTCCCGACGCCGCGCCCGGCACTTAGCGGCTATTTTGCGCTCACCAGTTTGAACGACAAGAAGCCCCGGCATCATCGGTAAATGAAGCCGGGGCTTTGCTGACCAACACACCACCTTCGCATTAGGGCGCAAGTGAATGCATCGCTTAAGCAGCAGGCATTCTAGCTCAACGACGGCGGGTGGCTCAACCCTGGACAATCAGGCCATAGAGGAGACACATATGCGCCGGAGAAAAATTACGCTCGGTTCGCTGGCACTCGTGCTGGCGGCGAGCATCATCACTTCCTTTAGCCCCGCGCCGCCGGTCACTAACGCTGCCGACCACCGCGATTCCACCATTAACGATGCGAGACCGGAAGGCGACATGCCGGACGTTTTCGCACACATCAGCCCGAACGACCCGAGCAAGCTCGTGTTGAGCATGAACGTCAACCCGTTCGCCGTCTCGACCGAACTGCCGAGCTACCGGCTCGCCAACGATTATCTCTACCAGATTAAGATCGACAACAACGGCGACGCCGTCGAGGATTTCGTCGTCCAGTTCACCAGTACGGCGGGTGCGCAGCAACCCTACGAGGTGCGCTTCGGTGCGCCCACCAGTCCGCAAACGCCGAGATATCAACCCGTCATGGATCAGCTCCTTAACGTGGAACCGATCTGCCGGGCGATTTCCTATCACGGCTCGGTGAACGGCGACAGCGGCGGAGTCAATCCGTCGCTGCCGGAAGCCAGCCCGACGCCGACGCCCAGCGCGACGCCGACGCCTAATCCCGGCCCGGCAGGTGGCCGCAAGCCGGTCTTGGGACGCGACGGATCGCGATGCTTCGTCGGCATCCGCGACGATCCATTCGTCACCGATGTGGCACAAGCTGTCTTCCGCATCGGCCTGAATCCCAACCCGCGACGCAACTATCCCAATCACGAACAGGACGTGTTCCGTGAGAATGACGGAACCGGCGCAACGCCGGCCTTCGGCCCGGTGCGCGGTCGCCCGCAGGACCCGCTTGATCTGAACAGCGGTGTCGACGGTTTCGGCGGCTTCAATGCGACGGTGCTCTCGGTTGAAATTCCGGTTAACTGGGTGCGCTCCGGCCAGACGGGCAATGCCGGCCTCGGCGCCCCGCCGACGGATGCTATGGACATAGACGGCGACGGCAACACGACCGAAGGAATCGTTGACGTCACCGACTCTGATGGCGACGGCAACACGACGGAAACCATCGCGAACGCCGTTCCCGCCTGCCCCGGTTGTATTAACGTATGGGGAACAGCCAGCATCGCAGCGAGCGACAACGGCAACGAACGCCTCGTGAGAAACATGGGTCAGGTGAATCAGGGACCCTCGGTAAACTATCAGCAGTTTGAGCGCATGGGTCAGCAACTCTTCAACACCGTCTGGGTCTGGCAACAGCCACCCGCAAATTCGGTCAGCCCGTACTCACTGAATGATTCGGAAATGAAGAATTTCAAAAACCAGCTCGCTCCCGAACATGATGTAGCGAATTTCGGCTACCTGATTCCCGATGCTCTCGTCGCCATTCCGGTTTACGGCGAAGACAGCATCTCGCAACGCAGACAACTGCTGGCGAGCGGCTTCTACACGAGGCCGGGTACCGGAGTACCTTTTTACCTTGATCAACTGGCGCCTCCTTTCAACGCGGTCCGTACCGGAAACGCGGACAAGCGACTGCTTGAAAGGCTCCTGCTTCCCGATGTTCTGCGCCTCGACCTGAACCGCCCGTCGAGCGTCTCGCCCGCCCTGCCCGGCGCGCAGGCGTCGAACAACAGCGGCCACGACCTCGGCGCTCTCCAATTCGGATTGCAGAATGGCCGTCGCACTCCCGACGACGTGACGGACATCGTGCTTCGTCTGGGACGTGAATTGGCTGATGTCTGCTACACGCCCGCCGGAGAAGCCCTCCCCGGTCGTCGTTGCCTGCGTTGCCAATCGGCTGCTTTCCCGGCGACGCCGCCGAGCATCTGCTCCGATGCGCGCGTCACCGCCGTGCTGCAAGGTACGGACTTCATCGAGCCGGACACCGCGCCGAGTATCGGCGACCCGCTTGGCGCTATCAACAACACAGCGGACAGCGGAAATGATCGTCAGTTGAATACGGAGTTCCCATTCTTCGCCTCACAACACCCGGTTCCGGGTGAAGCCGGCGAAGACACGACCGGATACCCGCGCCTTTCCGACCCGGCGATCATAGTCTTCGGTGGCAGACCCAACGATAATCAGGTCAATCGTTAACCAAGTGCTGTGACGTGCCAACGCATTACCGGCACGTCACAGCAACAACCTGCGGGAAGGGCTTCCGGGGCGCAAGACGCGCGGCAGCCCTTCCCCTTCACTCTCCCCTTTTTTTCCGAGCAGGATCGGAAACATGAAAAAGTTTACACTCGCCATTCTCTCGCTCGCCCTGCTTGTCTCTTTGGCCGGAGCCGCCTACCTGTTCGTGCCCCGCAAATTAAAAGACCGCATCGGCGGAAAGCTTTCTTCGACGGAAATCGCGGTCAAGTCCGACAAAGCCTCGGCGCGTTCGCCCCTCGCTGAGAAAGTAGCCTTCCACGAATCACGCATCGCCAATCAGCCAAAGGATGCTGAGGCCCACCGCCTGCTGGCTCACACGCTGGTCAGCCGCGCCGATGCCACCGGCGATCCACAAGACTACGACCGCGCGTGGGAGCAACTCGATCAAGCCGAAAAATACGAACCCGGCGATCTGCGCACCGCTCTATTCCGCGCCAAACTTCTCCTCTCGCGCCATCGTTTCGCGCAGTCACGTTCCGTCGCCGAACGGGGTTTGCAGCGAGACCCGGACAACACGGACTTGATCGGAGTCGCCGGTAATGCCGCGCTCGCCGCGGGAGACTTCGACGGAGCCGAAGCCCACTACCGCAAACTGACCGTGCTCGCGCCGAAATCGCAGGACACCTGGGCCAACATGTCTTACCTCGCTGAGATGCGCGGCAACCTGGACGAAGCCGTCGCTCTGATGGAGAGGGCGATTGATGCCGGTTACAAAAAAGATGTCAGCGCCCCCACGCTCGCCTGGCTGCATACCATTCTGGGCGAACTTGAAGCGAAGCGCGGCAAACTTGATGTCGCCCGCGCGCAGTACGCGACTGCGCTTGAGAAAGTCACCGATCATCGCCTCGCGCTGGAGTTCACCGCTGACCTCGATGCCTGGCAAGGCAACCTCAAGGCAGCGGAGCAAAGCTACCGCCAACTCATCACGCAGCAATTCGACCCCAAGATTCAACTCCGGCTCGCAGACCTCCTTGAGCGACAGGGAAACAAAGATGAAGCCGCACGTCTGCGCGAGGAGAGTTTGCATTTTTTTGAGCGCGTCGTCGCCGCCGGAAACGAAGGATATCTACGCGAGCTTGCGCGGCTCGATTTCGCTGAGGGACGTTATCAGCGAGCGGCGGAGCTTGCGGCACGCGATGTCGAACTCCGCCCGACGTTGGAAAGCCGAATGCTTTATGCAGGCATCATCAAGAGGGTTGAATCGGAGTCGGCATCGCGATAACCGGGTGGGAATAAAAAAATTCTCGAAGGGAATATAGATGTGTGATTCCAAGCATATCCCGATCAACCCAATTGTCGAAAGATACTTCTAGCCAAAGGAGTCTTATGCCTCGCTCCCGCCAGGCTTTAATGCCTTGCCGTCGCATGCGCATGCTACCCGTCGCAGCGATCTTGGTCATCGCTCTGGCCGCCGCAGCGGTCGGACACCCGCTCGGCAATTTCACCATCAATCATTTCTCACGAATCGAGATCGACGGCGACCGCATCCGCGTCAGATACGTCGTTGACATGGCGGAGATTTCCACGCTTCAGGAATTGCAGCAGGCTGATACGGACGGCGACGGCTCGCCTTCAAGCGCGGAACTAAATGCATACCTTGAGCGGGTTGCCCCGCAATACGCCGAACAACTCCGGCTGACAGTTGATGGGACGCGCATTCCGCTTCGCACGGTCGGGCAGAGAATCGCGGCGGTTCCCAGAGACGGCGGGCTGCTGACGCTGCGCATCGAGTGTGATTACGCCGGAGAGGTTGCAGCAGGCGCGGGCGGCTCACGCAAACTCAGCTTCGAGGATGCCAATCATCCTGATCGTATCGGGTGGCATGAGATCGTCGTCTCCCCCGTTGCCGGAACATCAGTCTACAACTCGAACGCCTATTCCGATTCATTCACCGACGAACTCAAAGCCTACCCCGAAGATTTGATGATCGCGCCGCTCGACGAGCGCAAAGCGGAACTCTCCTTCATCAACGGAACAGCCCCCGCCGGGGCCGCCGCACAGCCCGCCCGCCGCATCTCTTCCTCCGTTAAGATGCGCGACTGGAGCGGCAGCGCAAGTGAGGGCGCCCCGGCCGCCGGTTCTACTATTCGCGGGGGCGAGGGTGGCGGCCGTTCCAGCATCGCGCAATCAAGCGACCGCCTCGGCGCGCTGATCGCCGTGCCGGAGTTGACGCCGATGATCGCGCTCTTCGGTCTGCTCATCGCCTGCGCGCTCGGCGCGCTGCACGCTTTTTCGCCCGGTCACGGCAAGACGGTCGTCGGCGCGTATCTCGTCGGCTCGCGCGGCACGGCCAAGCACGCAGCGTTTCTCGGCCTGACCGTGACGATCACGCACACGCTCGGCGTCTTCGCGCTCGGCCTCGTGACGCTCTTCGCTTCGCAGTACATCGTCCCCGAAACACTCTTACCCATTCTCAGCTTTGTCTCCGGCGCGATTGTCGTCACGATTGGCCTCAGCCTCTTCACGAGCCGCTTGCGCGGCGCATTCAACCGTCCGGTGCATGCACACGCTCACGCGTCACACAGCCACACCTCCGACTCGCACACTCATACCGGGCACGACGCGCCGCATGAACATACGGACGGACACTCGCACGCACACGACGGCGCGCTCACGCATTCGCACGACGGCGGCAGCGAACACTCGCACTTGCCGCCCGGCGCGGACGGCTCGCCCGTGACGTGGCGCAGCCTGCTCGCGCTCGGCATTTCGGGCGGCCTGCTCCCCTGCCCTTCCGCTCTCGTCGTGCTGCTCTCGGCGATCTCTCTGCACCGCGTCGGCTACGGCATGCTCCTCGTCGTCGCCTTCAGCATCGGGCTGGCGGCAACCCTGACGGCCATCGGCCTCATGTTCGTCTACGCCGGACGCTGGATGAAACGTCCGGCCGGCGCGCTCGGCGACCGTCTCGTGCGCGTGTTGCCGATAGGGAGCGCATTCGTGATCGCGTGCGTCGGCGCGGTCATCTGTTATGAAGCTCTCGGTCAGGGTGGATTCTCTCTGTCGGCGTTTCTCGGCAGGGTCGTCGTCGAAACCCGCGCGAGCTTCGAGGGCGACGCGCCTTCTTTCGTTTCCGCGAGCGCGCTCGCCGTGCTCGGACTCGGTCTCGTCTTCGGTCTCAAACACGCCACTGAGGTAGACCACGTTATTGCAGTCTCGACCATCGTGAGCGAGCACCGCAAATTGTCGCGCGCGGCTCTGGTCGGGGGCTTGTGGGGCGTCGGCCACACGGCGTCCTTGATGCTCGTCGGCACGGTGGTGCTGTTGTTGCGCGTGGCGATCCCGGAACGCGTGGCGAACTGGTTGGAGTTCGCCGTCGCCCTGATGATTATCGGGCTTGGTGCGCACGCGTTCCTGCGCGCGCTCAGACGCCGCTCCGACATACACCTGCACAAGCATCAGCACGACGGCGACGACATGGCTCACGCGCACGTCCATTTTCACGAGCCGGGCGCGGAAGCCCACGACGATTCGCACGGCCAGCACTCGCACGCTGCGGCGACGCATTCGCATGCCGTCACGAGCATCGGGATCAAACCTCTACTGGTCGGCGCGATGCACGGGCTGGCGGGGTCGGCCGCGCTGACGCTGCTCGTGCTCACGCAGATTAACTCGGCGGCCATCGGCCTGCTGTACCTGACGATTTTCGGCGTCGGCTCGATCTTCGGGATGTTGATCATGTCGGGACTCATCGGCTTGCCGTTTGCCCTGAGCGCGCGCAGGTTCAACGGCATTCATTACGGATTGCAGGCGCTCGCCGGGGCGGTCAGCATCGCCTTCGGTTTCTGGTATGCCTACGAGACGGGCATTGCAACCGGAATTCTGGCGACCATTTTGTAGTAGGTCAGAACGCTGACCGGAGCAACACGAACACTGCCGCGAATTAATGTCGCGCGCTCGCTGTTACCAGCGGAATCAAGAAAGGATGAAAAATGTTTCAAACGAGAAATAAGAAGATCGCACTCATAGCGCTCGCCCTGACGGTTGTACTCGCGGTGCAGTTCACGCCCGCGACGCGCACGGACGCCTCCGATCATATCGACGGGCCGACGCTCGCCCATGATAAAGCCTCGGACATTAACGACATGTACATCTTCCTCGATCCCAACGACAACTCGAGGGTCGTCGTGATCATGACGATTAACCCGTTCCTGATCTCTTCGGAGATCATCGGCCAGGCGATCTTCGACCACAACATCCGTTACCGCTTCGAGATCGAGAACACGGGCGACGCGCGTCCCGACAGGTTTATTGACGTGACCTTCAATCGCGGCCTCGGGCGCGAGTTGCCGCAGACGGGCACCGTCCGTCTCCCCGATGGCCGGACGTTCAACGGCCCCGTGACCCCCGGATTGCAGGGCGACACGCCGCCGGACTTCATCGTCACGAACGATGCCGCGAGCGGCGCCAGTTTCTACGCCGGCGCGCCCGACGATCCTTTCTTCCTCGACAACACGGCGGCCAATCGCTTCGTCCTGTCATCGATCCGTAACCCCGGCAACCCCGACAAGGGAGTCTTCGCCGCGCGTGCCGGGTTCAACGCCCCCGACGGGACAAACCCCAACGCGGACGATCAAGGCTCGGTCGGTCGCCCCACGCAAACGAGTCAAAGCCAGGGACCGGGGCGCGACACCTATGCAGGATTCAACACGCTCATGATCGGCATTAGTCTTCCGGCGGCGTTGCTGCGCGGCACGGCTACGCCCGCCAACATGAACGGCAACCTGCTCGGCTTAAACGGAGTCACGCAGCGTCGGAGCCAGCAGATTTTTCGCAGAGACGGGCAGGTCGTCGGAGCCGGGCCTTATGTGACGGTTGACCGCGAAGGCGTCCCGCTCGTCAACAACGGGCTGGTTCCGCCGCCGCGCAAAGACGAATACAACGGCGCGACGACGCTTGACGATGCGAACGGTCGGTTCAGGGCAGACCTCATCACGTCGCTCAATAACTTCGGCACGAACGAAGCCAGCCGCAACATGCTCCTGAGAATGATTCAGGAAAACGGCGACATCCTGCGCATCAATCTGACCGTCCCGAACACCGGCCCCGGCGGCGGCAACAACGCGAGCGGAGGCCCTGCGAATATGGGCGGCCGTCGCTTGCAGGACGACGTGGCGGACGCCACCTTTACGCTGATCAATAACGGCACAGCGCTCGGCGACTTCGTTGACCGCAACGACGCGCCCTTCCGCGACGTGTTCCCGTTCGTCTCTTTCCCCATTCAGCCGAACCCCAAGGGCATCAATAACCCGGATACCCGGATACGCCTCTAACACTCGTGCTCCCCGCGCTGGCACACGCGCGGCAAGGTTGGCACTCTTCATAGGAGCAAGGTTATGAAATTTGCAAAAGACGGCGTCCGATCCGGAATCAAAACGCTGCTCGCACTGGCAGTAGCAATTAATCTGCTGGCGCTGCCCGGTCTAGGCCGGGCGGCGCGGGCGGCGGGCGATACGCGTTCAGACGTTAAAATTAAAACGCCTGCCGGGTCATCCCCGTCACACTCAACTTACACTCAGTCAACACAGGAACAAGATGCCAAGCAGGCCGCCGAAGTCCTGCCGCGAAGGGGTCGCATCGCCTTCGCCAGCGACCGCGACGGCAACTTTGAAATCTACGTCATGAGCGCGGACGGCGGCGGTCTGACGAGAATCACCGACAACGCGGCGGACGATCTGAGTCCCGTCTGGTCGGCGGATGGCAACCGCCTCGCCTTCGTCAGTTACCGCGACGGCAACGCAGAGATATATGCGATCAACTCCGACGGGAGCAATCTCGCACGCCTGACTGACAACCCGGCGGATGATCTCGATCCCGCCTGGTCGCCCGACGGCGCGCGCATCGCGTTCACCAGCGGGCGCGACAACACCGACGAGATTTACGTGATGAACGCCGATGGCAGCAGCCCCGTTAATCTCTCGAACAACCGTGAGGGCGACGACGTGCAGCCCGCCTGGTCGCCGACGGGCACGAGCATCGCCTTCGCCAGCAACCGCGACGAGAACTATGAGATTTACGTGATGAACGCCGACGGCGGCAATCAGCGGAATCTCACCAACAACCCTGCGACCGATTCAAACCCTACCTGGTCGCCGATGCGGATCACTTTCCAGAGTGACCGTGATAGCCCGCCGAACGAGCCGGAAACCAATTTCGAGATTTATTCGATCAACGCCACGAACGGCGGCGGGCTGACGCGCCTGACCGACAGCGCGGACAATCCCGCCACTGTCCTGAACGAGTCGTTCGATATCGCGCCGAGCCGTTCGTTCGAGAGTGGAGCCATGATCGCTTTCGCCAGCACCCGCGACGGCGACTTTGAAATCTATACCAGCAGCCCCGACGGCACCACGCCCAAACAACTGACGAACAACGACGAAGCCAACGACATCGAACCCGCCGTGCAGCCGCTTCAGACCGCCGCAGAGGCGCAGGGCAGCCTGCAATTCAGCGCGGCTAACTACAGCGTCTCCGAAGGCGCAGGCAGCTTCACCGTGACGGTCACGCGCACCGGTGTCACCACAGGGACGGCGAGAGTTGATTTCAACACCAGCAGCGGCACCGCCTCGGAACGCTCCGATTTCATCTCCGCATTGGGCACGCTCATGTTCGCCGCCGGAGAAACCAGCCGCACCTTCACGATTTTAATCACCGACGATGCGCTGGTGGAGTTTGACGAGACGATCACAATCTCTCTCGACAACCCGACCGGGGCCAGCCTCGGCACTCCAAACACCGTCACCTTGACGATCACCGACAATGACACGACGCCGGCGGCGGCGAACCCGATTGACAACTCGGAGTTCTTCGTGCGGCAGCATTACCGCGACTTCCTTAATCGAGATCCGGAAGCGTCGGGACTTGCCGCCTGGCTGGCCGTGTTGAATCGCTGCAACGGCGGCTTCCGGGGAAGCGATCCGTCGTGCGACCGCATTACGGTTTCGGCCTCGTTCTTCCTGTCGCCCGAGTTCCAGAGCGAGGGCTATTTCACGATTCGCTTCTATCTGGCGTCGCTCGGGCGTCTGCCTCGTTTCGTCGAATTCCAACAAGACCTGACGCGCCTGAATGCGCAGACGGCGGCGGAGACCGATGCCAACCGGGCAGGCTTCACCGACGAGTTCGTGCAGCGCGAGGAGTTCAGGATGCGCTACGACAGCCTCTCAAACGCGGCTTACGTGGACGCTCTGGCGCAGACGGCGGGCGTGACGCTCACGAACCGGGATCAGTTGGTGAGCGATCTCAATACGGGTCGGAAAACCCGCTCGCAGGTGTTGCGCGAGATAGTGGATAGTCAGGCATTCGCCGGAAGACGCTCGGTCTTCAATCAGGCGTTCGTGTTGTCGCAGTACTTCGGCTATCTCAGGCGCGATCCCGATGCGGGCGGCTTTCAGAATTGGCTGACCTACCTGAACAACAACCCCGGCGACTTCCGCACGATGGTGAACGGTTTCGTCAACTCCGTCGAGTACCGCGCCAGATTCGGGCGGCCTTGAAACGACAGCCCTCTCCCGCGCCGGATGGTATTCGCCTTCCGGCGCGGGACTACTCAATAGTCTCGTTGAAAGACAGACAGGGAGAAGTATTATGAAAAGACTTAGCGACTTCACCGGCACAGCGGCGGCGATCTTAGCGCGCTATGTTGCAAAACTGGGCGCACTGGCTCTGACCGCCAGCCTGCTCGCGGGAGTCTTGGTCGTGCCGCCGTCGGCACGCGCTTCGAGCCACCGGGAGGCTCCGTTCATCTCGGAAGACCCGGCGGCGGACAACACGGATGTTTACGCCTTCGTCAGCTATGAGCCCGGGCGACAGGACTTTGTTACCATCATCGGCAACTGGGTCCCGCTACAGGAGCCTGCCAACGGCCCTAACTTTTTCAAACTCTCCGACTTCGTCAATTATGACTTGCTGATTGACGTGGATGGGGATGCGCTTCCCGATCTCATCTACCGCTTCGATTTCATCACCAGGACTGTCGACCCCGGCACATACCTGTACGCTACCGGCGTGCTGGGCCCGCCGCTGAATCCGGCTGACCCTTCGTCGCAGTACATCAATCTGAACCAACCGCAGAGCTATACGCTCAGGGAGTACAGAGTGGGGAAAGGCGGGGGGAATGATCCGAACACCAGCGGCGACCAATCAGGGCGCGGCGGGAATGTCCTGCTGTCGGACGTGCGGACAGCCCCCTACCGACCGGGGCCGAAGACGCTGCTTCCCAACACGTCGCCCACCACTGGCTCGCCCGGTGTAGTTCGCGGAGACACCAGCGTCGCATACCAGAACCTGGCGCAGATGGCTGTCCATACCATCCCCAATGCCGGCGGCGCGCGTGCCTTCGTGGGCCCGCGCGATGAAGGATTCTTCGTTGACCTTGGGACGGCGTTTGATCGGATCAACCCGCGTGCGCCGGGAGCGGATGGAACCGACGGGTTCAACGTCTCTACGCTTGCGGTTGAGATTCCGAAGTCGCGCCTGCGTGCTGCTGGTGACACCGACGGGATCATCGGAGTGTGGGCTGCCTCCAGCCGGGTGAGGTTCCCGGTGTGCCACACTCAAAACGGCAAGCCAGACACAACTCCGACGCTCAGCCCTTCGCCCAGCCCGGCACCCGGCGCAGGGGCAACGGCTAGCCCGACGCCCAGCCCGGCACCTCCGACCATTAGCGATCAGAACACTCCATGCACCGTCATCTCAAAGACCAATGGCACGGGCACGCAGGTCTCTCGCCAGGCTAACCCGCTGTTCAGCGAGTTTCTCAACCCGATCCGTGCGAAGGACTACTATAACGCCATTCGACCGAAAGATGATGAACTCAACATCGCCCCGTACATCCTCAACCCGGCCATCACTCAGGGGCCAAACACGCTCGTGCAGCAGTTGAGAGATTTCACGCAGTGTACGGATACGGTGAATCGTCAGGATCAGATCGCCTCATGGATGTTGGGCTACCCGCCCGGCGTGGTGAATGGCTTCCCCGGCAACCGTGAGACACAGACGACGCGACCGGCCATCGCCGACTTGATACGACTAAACTACAACATTCCGCCGAAACCGTTCGGGCTACAAGACCCGATGGGCGTCTTGAACGGCGACTTTGCGGGCATGCCGAACGGTCGCCGTGTGGCCGACGATTCGGTTGATATTCTGCTGCGCATCTGGGGGGGCGAACTCCAGGATAATTTTGGTGGAAACGACTGCTCCTTACAGGCGTCGAGGCTGACGGATAACGTAGCCACCAACGACGTGCCATTCCTAAACCAATTCCCTTACCTCGGTCTACCGCAAGAGGGTTTCAGCCACCGGCACAGGCATGAGGACCCGGTTGCGCCGACGCCCTAGTTTTACCAGGATGGGGAAACGACGCTGGAGAGATGTTGTCAGGTAAAAGACGAGACAATTGATTCAGCCCTCATAGGGGAAAGGTAGATCGAACAAGGGCCGGGGCTGTGACAATTATTCTCGCGGCCAGAACTATAACCTGACAGTCAGGAGCCGGGGTTGAGCCACTGACGGATTCAACCCCGGCGTTTGATAATTTTGTTCCGGTCATGCTCGGGGAAGTCATGCGCAATAAACTTTTAATCGTCGTCGGAATTGTTCTGGGCGGGCTGGCGGTCGGCGGCGGCATTCGCGCCGTGTCGAATCGCGGTGTCGCCCGCCCGGAGGTCGCCCGCACGGGGGCCGCCTTCCCGAAGCCCGAAGCCTACGATGAGTCGGCGATGCTCTCCGACCGGCAGTTGCGAGCGGCACAGAACACAATAGAGCGAGCGCCCACCGATCCTCTTGGTTATAACCTGCTGTGCGCCGCCTACCTGAAGAAGGCGCGGGAGACAGGAGATTTCAGTTTCAACGCACGGGCCGAGGCCGCGCTGAATCGTTCGTTAGAACTATCGCCCGCTGACGACAATTACGACGCGCTCGGCCTAAAGGCCACGCTGCTGCTCGCCTATCACCGCTTCGACGAAGCCCTCGAAGTCGCACGCCGCGCGCAACGCTCGCGCCCGCAAGACCCTCACAATTACGGCGCGATCACGGACGCCCTCGTCGAACTCGGCGATTACCGGGGAGCATTCGAGGCCGCGCAGCAAATGATGGATTTACGCCCCGGCGCTTTATCCTACGCGCGCGTTTCGTACCTGCGCGAGTTACAGGGCGACGTGCGAGGCGCAATCGAGGTGATGCGCGCGGCGGCCGAAGCGGCGGGCGACCCGGAAACACGCGCCTGGTGTCGCGTGCATCTCGGCGATCTCTTAATCAACACGAATGATCTCGCCTCGGCCGAGCGTGAGTTTGAACGCGCCCTGGCCGAACTCCCCGATTATCATCTGGCGCTCGCCGGCCTTGCGCGCGCGCGCGTTTCTTCAGGCGACATGGAGGCTGCCGTCCGGTTCTACGAACGCGCACGACAGCGTGTGCCGCTGCCCGACACCGCGATTGCGCTCGGCGATCTCCACCTCAAGCTCGGACACCTTGACGAGGCGAAAAAGCTGTATCACCTCGCCGAGTCGGGCGAGCGGGCCGGAGGCAATACCTACTCCCGGCAACTCGCGCTTTTCTATGCCGATCACGACATGAAACTTGATGACGCGCTCCAAATCATGCGACGCGAGCGCGCCGCCCGTTCCGACATTTATACGTGCGACGCGCTGGCGTGGGTGCTCTATAAAAAGGGCGATCTCGCGGCGGCCAAAACGGCTATCGGCGAAGCGTCGCAGCTCGGCACACGCGACGCGCGTATCGAGTATCATGCCGGGATGATCGAACACGCCCTCGGCCACCACCGCGAGGCGGCCAAGCACCTGCAACTCGCGCTCAAAATAAATCCCTCGTTCGACGTGCTACAAGCGGACGTGGCGAGGCAAACCTTGCGCACGTTATTGAAATGACCCCCGCCCCGGGCGTTACGAACATACTATCGCGTTACAAACATACTATTCGGATTACAAGTCATCATTCGACACGGAGCCGCATCATGCGCAAAACATCATTCATCATTCTCAGCCTGGCGCTCCTCTGGCTTCCCTCGATAGCGTCGGCACAATCCGCACGCGATGCCCCGTCAGATACATCTTCGGATGCGGCCGTTTCACCCATCCGGCAGCCGGGCGAATTACGCCCGCTCTCCGGCGTGATTCTCTCGCGTCAGGACGAGTTGGTTCCGAACGTTTCCGTCATCGTCCGCACGACGACGGGCGAAGAACAGCGCACCGTCAGCGATGCCAATGGTAAGTTTGACTTGAACGTTCCGCGCGCGTCTTTGACGTTGAGCTTTGAAGGAAACAACATCGCGCCGCAGGAAAGAAGTATCGGCGTCGGCGAAGCGACCGAGAATCTGCAAATCAGGATCGAGTTCGTCGTCTCACCGATTCACGAATCCGTCGTAATCGTCTCTGACGGGCTTGACCCGGCAATCGAGCGCCGCAACGACACCATTTACAAGAACGCGCTGTTCGGCAGAGATGACCAACTGATCGAAACTTTGAATGCCGGCATCAACGTCGGGCAACACGAGGGCGGCGGCAAGTCTCTGGAGATACGCCGCTTCGGCTTCAACCTCGACCACGGCGGAGTGAATGGCGGGTTAAAGATTCTGGTTGACGGCGTGCAGCAGAATCAAGCGACGCAAGGCCACGGGCAGGGGTATCTGGGTCAGTTGAAAAGTCTGACGCCGGAGTTGGTCGAAGGCGTGGACATTTTGAACGGGCCGTTCAGCGCGCAGTACGGCGACTTTTCCGGCCTGGGCGTCGTGCATATACGTTCGCGCGAGTCTCTGCCCGACCAACTCACGCTGCGTCTTCAAGGCGGGTCATACAACAACCGCCGGGCTTTCGTCGCCTATAGCCCACAGTGGGAAAAGACGGGTTCGTTCATCGCTTACGAGAAGTCGCGCCTCGACGGCCCGTTCATCAATCCGGGGCGTTACAACCGCGACAATCTGACGGGCAACTTCACCTATCGTCCGAGCGAGGATCAAACGTTCGGGTTCAAACTGAGCGCCGGTCGCAATAACTTTTACTCTTCGGGGCAGATTCCTCTGGACGAAGTGGCCGCCGGGCGACTCGACCGTTACGGCTTTATCGATCCGACGAACGGCGGGCGCGTGCGTTCCGCAACGCTCGGAGCGTACTACCGCAAAGAGTGGACGGACGGCGGCATCCTCAAAGCGGACGCCTTCCTGACGCGCTCGCTCTTCGATCTCTTCTCCAACTTTACGTTTTTTCTCAACGACCCCGTGAACGGCGACGGCATTCAACAGCACGACTCGCGCTTACAGCAAGGCGGCACGCTCCAATACCTTCGCCCTTACAAATTGTTCGGGCGTCAGGCCATGTTGCTCGCGGGCGGCAATTTGCAAATGAGCCAGATCAACGTCGGGCTTTATCAACAGAGAGAACGCATACCGCTCACTGCTACGACCAGCGCCGACGCACGACTCGCAAACTTCGGTCAATACGTGCAGCACACCATCGAGTTGATGGATGGCCGATTGCGTCTCGATGCGGGCTTGCGCTACGACTACTTCCGCTTCACGGTTGAAGACAAGATTCATCCGGAGTTTTCCGGCACACGCTCCGCGGGTCGCCTGCAACCGAAACTCAATCTCGCCTATACGCCTGTGTCGCGCGTGCCCGCAACTTTCTATTTCAACTACGGGCGCGGCATCAACAGTCAGGATGCGCGCGGAGTAGTGCGCGGCCGGGTTCGGGAATTGCCGACGCCGGATCGTCCGACGCCCGTTCAGGGGTCGGGCGACGGTACGTTGTCCCCAATTGCCACGACGGATTTTTACCAGGTCGGTATGTCGCATAACGCGAGGCGTTTTTCTCTCAGCGCGGATGCGTTCCTCATCGACCATTCAAACGAGCAGGTTTACATTCCCGACGACGGCACGACCGAGTTCGCCGGGCCGAGTCGCGCTTACGGATACGAGATCAAAGGTTCCGCGCAGCTCACGCGCCGTCTCGCTCTGAGCGGCGGCGTGACGCGCGTGCTGAACGCCTTCTTTCGCGGCACGAACCCGCGCGTCTATGTTGACAGTTCACCGCACACGGTCGCGAACGGTGGGTTGACGCTGGCGGATTTTCACGGCTTTAACGGCTCGGTCAGGTGGCGGCACGTCGGCAATTACAGGCTCGACGGTGAAGATGCCTCGATTCGAGCTTCAGGGTTGGACGTGTTGGATGTGAGCGTGAGCAAACGACTCCGGCGGTGGGTTGATTTCAACTTCTCGATAGACAACCTGCTCAACAAACGCTACTACGAGACGCAAAACTATTTCGAGTCGCGGCTACGGACGGATACTCCGGTCGGTATCAACCCTGCCGGTGCTTCCATCTATCCCAGCCGCATCCACGGCACGCCCGGCTACTCCATCACGATCACCACCGGGGTCACCTTCCACTTCTTCGGGAAGGAGTAATAAGGCCTGATGATTTTCTTCTCTTTAAAATCCCGTAACACTCACAAGTGGCTGCTTTCAACCCGGCCAGGTTCAGGATTGTGATATGGCCGGGACGGTAGCTAATTAGCTTATCCTGCTGTAGAGCGGTGGCCGCCTTGCTGACTTCCTCTCGCCGCACGCCCATCATGTTAGACAGGAGCTTATGCGTCATTGGAAACTCGTTTGACTCTGCGGCATCGTGGATATACAGCAGCCAGCAACAGAGTCGCGCATAAATTGTGTGATAGTGGTTGCAGATAGTCGCTTGCCGGGACTGCATGAGGAGCAAATACGTGTATCGGCGCAGCAAGCGTTCGAGCGGCCCCCGCTGAGTTTCCTTTCGCAGTACACTTGCCTTCATTCTCAAGGCCGCGCTTGACACCACAACAACAGCGGGGTTAGGCGCGTTAGCTTCTCCCAAAAAGATGAAGATGCCTGCCATTCCATAGTTGTCGATCAGATTCACCGCGGTTGTAGTACGCTCATTGACGGGTGAAGTCAGACAAATCAAGCCGTTATTCGGGAAGTAAACGTACTCGACGCGCTCGCCGGGTTGATAAAGCTCTTCACCGAAAACCAGAGGAATGAGTTCCAAATGGGGAAGCAGGCGTAGATATTCTTTTTCAGGGAGAGCGGCGAGCAGTTGATTCTCAACCGGCGCGCGCGATTTTGTAGAGTTGCCCATTCGGATAATCTTCCACTTCTTCGGGAATGAGTAACTAAGAACTACAGATCATTGGCAGTCGCCAGCATTCAACTGTCAATTGTCAATTTAGTAGGTCACGCTTTTGGCTTTGATGATGCTGTAGCACTTGCAGCAGATTGCATCCAGTCCCGCGCGATTGAGAATGCGGATATGTCCGGGAGTATAGCGAATCAGTTTTTTTCTCTGGAACACGGCCGCAGCCTTGCTGATCTCCTCTCGCCGCACACCCATCATGCCGGACATAAACTGATGTGTCATCGGAAACTCGTCTACTGCCGCCTGGTCGTGCGTAAAGAGCAGCCAACTCGCAAAGCGCTCATTTACCTTATGGAAGTGGTTACAGATAGTCGCTTGATGAGCCTGCGTTAAAAGCGCCTGAGTGTACCGGCGCAGCAGGCGTTCGAGCGGCCCTTTTTGCGACTCCCGCTGCAATACCGAAGCCTCCATTCTCAGCGCCTCGCCGGCCACCTGGACGATTGCTCGATTGGACGAAATATCCATCTCCAGAAAAACGTTGATGCCTGCCATGCCATCTTTACCGACGATATTCACGGCGGTAGTGGCGCGCTCGTTGACGGAGGAGAGCAGAGAGATCATGCCGCTGTTCGGGAAATAGACATAGTGGATCGGCTCGTCGGGTTCATAGAGTACATCGGCAAAAGTCAGAGTGACGAGTTCCAGCTTGGGAAGCAGGCGGTGATATTCTTTTTTAGGAAGAGCGGCGAGCATCTGATTCTCTACCGGCGCGCCCGATTTTGCAGAGTTGCCCATCAGCAGATTCCCCGTCTCAGTTAATCCCGGCAGACACGGTAATGTAAATATAGC
>DATCWB010000220.1:0-11872 GCA_036566625.1 Pyrinomonadaceae bacterium | reverse complement strand
CCGATCTGCCAGCAAAGTGAGAGATTTACGTGAGGGCAATCTTTTCATACCAAAGGAACTTACCCACTATAGGTACTCTTCCAGTAACTCATTGCTTACAATTTGGCGATATCGCCGCCGACAATTCCTTGAATTTGATCGGCCATTTCGCGTGTGTTGCCTGAACGGGAGAAATAAGCCACTAAAATTCTTTTGTTCGGCGAAGTCTTCTGTTCGTTAGCTGGACGCGATTTTATATTTGGCGAAGGCTGTTGTACGTTAGCGTAAGCCGACACAAGACAGATTGTAATTATTGATAAGAAGGTAAATGCCTTTCTCATATCTTATCTTCACTCTTCGTCAAGCACTTTCGCGTTCAATCAGGCGTGAGAAATCGTCCGGCGTGTCAACGTCCACCTCGCCGCACGGGAAGGGTAAGAAGTGCGCCTCCGAAGCGTGTCTCTTAATCACCTGCTTCGCGCCGGCCGTGCCTTCGAGCCGTGCCAGTTCGTCGAAGAGCGACCTGCCGAATAAGGCCGGCACGCCGAAGCTCCCGCCGTACGTCGAGGCGACGACGATCCTCCCGTTGGCGCGGTGCGCCGCGATGAGGCCGGAGATGATGTCGGCGGTGACGTGAGGCTGGTCGCACAGCAAGAGGACGGCGGCGTCCACATCGGCGTCCGCGTTGACGAGTCCTTCGACGCCTGCACGGACTGACGACGCCATCCCGGTCTCCCAAAGGGCATTCAACACTTCCCGCACGTCGAGCCCGTCCAGTTCGCGTCTCGACAGCTCGGCGTTTGCGCCCGTCACCACGATTACCGGGCGGCACTCTGCGCCCAGCGCGGCGAGGGCCGCGCGCCTGAGCAGACTCTCGCCCCGGTATTGAAGAGTCTGCTTCGGGCAGCCCATGCGGGAGGATGACCCCGCCGCCAGGACAATGGCGCCGACACCCACCGTGTTGCTTTCGACCACTCTGGAAATGCCCTCCCGCGCCGGCCTTCGCCCCTCACGCCAACGCCACTGTAAGGGATTGCTGCTCCTCCGTCAGGGGAACGCTGGTCGCGTCACCCTGACTGCCGTGGATGGAGCCCCGGCGCTCGCGCAACATTCCGCCGCGCCGCCCGTCCAGCACCGCGCGCATCTCGGCGACGATTGAGAGAGCGATCTCTGCGGGAGCATTCGCCCCGATGTCCAGACCGGCCGGGGAGTGAAGGCGAGACATCTCGGCTTCCCCCAGACTAAACGCCCCATCGCTCGCCACCAATTCACTCAGCATCCTTTCAGTCCGCTTGCGGGGACCCATGACCCCGATGTAGCGGGCGGGTGATGCGAGCAGGAACTTGAGGAGTTCGAGGTCGTGCGAGTAGTTGTGCGACATCAGGAGCGTCAGGGTTCGTGGCGTAATCGTGACCTGCGCGCCGACGTTTTCGGGGCGCACTAGTGTAACCCTATCCGCCATGGCAAATCTTGAACGGCTGGCCGGGCGTGACTGCGGATCAACGACCTCCGCCTGCCAGCCCAATCCACGGGCGAGTTCGACGACCGGCAGTGCGTCATGCCCCGCCCCGAAGACGACGAGTTGGACGGGCGGCAGAAGCGTCTCCACGAAGACCTTCAAGGAGCCGCCCGCGACCTCGTAGACTCTGGTATCGGCCGACTCCGCCCACGCCGTTAGGCGCACATCATTCTCGATGAGCGACGCCGCCTCGTCGCTCAAGTTCTCGTGTCCGGCCTCGCCGCCTTCGTCAATAAAGAGCCGTGCCCCGATTGCGACGGGCGCGGCTGCGGGTGCTGCTCCCGAAGGCGTGTGCTGATAGACGGTCGCGACCCTCGTGTGCGAGGCGCGTACGTGCGCCTCGCCTGAACGCCTCAGCGCGTCGAGGTAGAGCGAGCCGGGCGCGAGCGGCTCGACCAGCACGCGCACGATGCCGTTGCAACCAAGCCCCAGCCCCCAGGCCATCTCGTCGCTCGTCGATGCGGTGTCATACTCGACGAGCACGGCCTTACCCGCCCGGATGACGCGTTTAGCGTGCTCTATAACATCGCTTTCGAGGCATCCGGCGCTGATCGTGCCCGTGCTCGCACCGGCTTCGCAGACCAGCATGCGTGCCCCCGGACGCCTGTATGAGGAGCCTTCGACGCTCACGACTGTTGCCAGGGCGCAACGCTCGCCTCTCTTGTGCGCCCCGTCGAACGCTTCGACTAAGGCTCGCACTTCATTCATAAGCTCACCTCCCTCTACAGCAACTTGTCCGGCGTAATGGGCAGTTCCCTGATGCGTCTGCCCGTGGCGTGGAAGACGGCGTTGGCGATGGCCGCAGGGATGCCGACCATCCCGAGTTCGCCCATGCCCTTGACGCCGAGCGGGTTGACGACCTTGTCTTCCTCCTCGACGAACATCGTCTCGACCTCGTGCACATCCGCGTTGACGGGCACATGGTAGTGCTGGAGGTTCGGGTTCATGATGCGGCCGTAGCGATGATCGATCTCGGTCGCCTCCTGCAAGGCCATCCCAATCCCCCAGACGACGCCGCCGATCTCCTGACTGTGCGAAGCCTTCGGGTTGATGATCTTGCCGCAGGCCGTCACCTCGATGGCGCGCGTGACACGGACGATCCCGAGATCAGGGTCAACCTTCACCTCGACGAACTGCGCGCCGTGCGCCATCGTCGCGTACTTATCGCGCTCCTTCGAGGGGCGCGACTCGAATGTCTCCGTAACTTCGGTGAGGTTGTTGCGGCGCATGACCTCGGCTATTTGGACGAAACGCGACGGGTCGCTCCTGAGTCGCAAACGGCCGTCGAGCATCTCCACGTCCGAAGCGGCGGCAGCCTTCAACGGCGAGGAAGCATCCTGATTCGCTAACGTCAGCAACTTCGCGCCTACGGCCAGGGCCGCGCCATGCACGGCCGAGCCGACGCTCGACGTTGTCTGAGAGCCGCCCTGCGACGGTGCGCGCGGAAACTTCGTGTCGCCTAGCTCGAACTTCACGCGCTCGATTGGCAAGCCGAGGTACTCGGCGGCGATCATGGTCATCACCGTGTAGGTGCCGGGGCCGATGTCGCTCGTCGCGCTGGTGACGTGTGCCGAGCCGTCCGCCGTGAACGTGATTCTGGCGCTGGCGGGTCTCTGGAATGCGCCCCAGACGCCGGTTGCCGTCCCCCAGCCGACGAGCAGCCGCCCGTCGCGCATCGAGCGCGGCTCCATCTTGCGTTCCTTCCACCCGAACTTCTCCGCGCCGAGCCGGTAGCACTCCCTGAGCGCCTTGCTCGAAAACGGCCGCCCGCTTTCGGGGTCTGTCTCCGCGTAGTTGATGAGCCGGAGTTCGAGCGGGTCTACTTTCAGCGCGTAGGCCAGTTCGTCCATCGCGCATTCGAGCGCGAACATGCCGCTCACCGCTCCGGGCGCGCGCATCCACGTCGGGGTGTTGAGGTCTGTGGTGGTGATCTTGAGCGGCGCGGAGAGGTTTGGACAGGCGTAGACCTGTCGCGTGAATCCGGTCGTGTTGTCGTTGAACTCCTCGAAGGAAGAGGTGTTGTGCACGGCCTCGTGGATCATCGCGGTGAGCTTCCCCGAACGCTCCGCGCCGAGCGCGATCTTCTGAATCGTGTAGGGGCGGTAGCCGTGGCCGGTGTACATCTGCGTGCGCGTGTAGACGACTTTGACGGGGCGCTTTAGTTCGCGCGCCGCCATCGCCGTCAGCGCCGGGTAGTAGTTCGGCCTGAGCGACGAGCCGAACGCCCCGCCGACGTAAGGGGAGATGACCGAGACGTTCTCCTCCGCGACGCCGAAGGCCGACGCGAGGTGCGCGCGCACGCCGTAGACCTCCTGCGTCTTATCAAAGATGGTCAGCTTGTCGCCCTGCCAGACGGCGACGGCCGCGTGCGGCTCCATCGGGTTGTGGTGCTCGATGGGGATGCGATACTCGGCCTCGACACGGACGGGCGCAACGCGCATGGCCTCTTCCGGGTTGCCGCGAGGCTTCGGCGTTCCGCGCGGAGGCACACGCGCGCGGCCACGCACGGCCTCCGTATCGGTCACATGTTTCTCCGCGTTATAGGTGACACGGACTAAGCGCGAGGCGTAGCGCGCCTGCTCGTAGGTTTCGGCGACGACGAGCGCGACGGGCTGCGCGTTGAAGTAGATTCTGTCTGACTGGAGCGCGCGGAAAGACTTGTCCCGCTCATCCCGCGCGCCACGCGGCGGCGCGTCCTCCGTGATGGTCTTCGGCCCGAGCTTCGGCACGTTCAGGTGCGTGAAGACGCGTACGACGCCCGGCGCGCGCTCGGCCTCGCGCGTATCGATGGCCGTGATCGTGCCCTTCGCCACCGTGCCCAGCACGATGAAACCGTAGGCGAGGTTCGGCACGCGAAACTCCGCCGCATACTTCGCCCTGCCCGTCACCTTCGCCACGCCGTCAACGCGGCTCATCTCTTTCCCGATGTATCTGGTCATAGTTTCCCTCCCCTTTTCAGGCCAGTCTGGCCGCGCGCATCAGGGCGCGGACGACCGCGCGTTTCCCCAGTTCGACTTTGTAGGCGTTGTGCGCGAGCGGCTTCGCGCCCTTGAGCGCCGCCTCGGCCGCGGTGCGAAAGTTGGCCTCGGAGGGGGGTAGCCCCGTGAGCGCGGCCTCCGCCTCCCGGCTCCGCCAGGGCTTATGCGCGACGCCGCCGAGCACGACGCGCGCCTGCTTGACGCGTCCGCCGTCGAGTTCCAAGCCTGCGGCCACTGCGACGAGCGCGAAGGCGTATGAGGCGCGGTCGCGCACCTTCAGGTAGTAGGAGTTCTGCGCGAAGTTCGAGCGCGGCAGTTCGATGGCCGTAATCAGTTCGCCGTGCTGTAGGTTGTTGTCGCGCTCGGGCGTGTCGCCCGGCAGGCGGTGGAACTCGCCGACGGGAATGGTGCGCTCGCGCCCGCCCGCGCCCCTCACCCTGACGACGGCGTCGAGCGCGTAGAGAGCGTTCGCCATGTCGCCCGGGTAGGTCGCCACGCACTTGTCGCTCCAGCCGAAGATGGCATGAATCCGGTTGAGTCCTTCGAGCGCGCCGCACCCGCTGCCCGGCTCGCGCTTGTTGCAGGGCATCGCCGTGTCATAGAAGTACTGGCAACGCGTACGCTGCATCAGGTTCCCGCCGTTGGTCGCCATGTTGCGGAGTTGTCCCGATGCGCCGGCGACGATGGCCTGCGTGAGCAGCGGGTAGTTCCGGCGGACGAGCGGGTGGTTGGCGGTGTCGGAGTTCTTCGCGAGCGCGCCGATGGAGACGCCGCCACCCGCCGACTTGATCTCGGCGAGCTTCAGGCGGGTCACGTCCACCAGTTCGTTCGGACGCTCGACATCCTCTTTCATCAGGTCGAGGATGTTGGTTCCGCCCGCCAGGAACTTCGCCCCCGGATTCGCCACGACGGCGCGGGCGGCCACATTGGGGTCAGTTGCGCGCGTGTACTTAAACGGTCTCATCGGATGCACCCTCCTTCCTGACGCGAGCCAGTTCCTCACCTTCGACGAAGCGCCACGTCCGCGCCGTCTCTGTGCCCGAATGGGCCTCCCTGATAGCGGCGACGATGCCGGGGTACGCGCCGCAGCGGCAGATGTTGCCGCTCATCCGCTCACGTATCTCATCGTCGGAAAGCTGCTTGACCGGCGCGCGCACGTCCTCGGTGACGTGGCTTACGTCGCCACGCCGCGCCTCTTCGAGCAGACCGACGGCCGAGCAAAGCTGCCCCGGCGTGCAGTAGCCGCACTGGAAGCCGTCGTACTTGATGAAGGCCGCCTGCACGGGATGCAGTTCGTCACCTTTGGCGAGTCCCTCGACGGTCGTCACCGCACGTCCCTCCACCTGCGCGGCGAGCGTCAGGCAGGAGAGGACGCGCCGGCCATCGACGAGCACCGTGCAGGCCCCACACTGCCCCTGATCGCACCCCTTCTTCGTGCCGGTCAGTTCCAGCCTTTCGCGCAGTACGTCGAGCAGCACCATGCGGGAATCAACTTCCAGACTTTGCGCCACCCCGTTAACTTTCAGGGCGACCCTGACGGGATTTTCCAGCGCGGCGGCCGGAGCAAACACCGCTTCGGGCGAAACGCTCAACGCGGCGAGCGCCCTCTCCTTCTCCAGCAGCATCAGCGCGAACGCGCCGAGGCCGCCCGCGAGCGTCTGCCCCATGAAGGTGCGTCGCGCCTGCCCCACGTCGGTCAGCGTCGGCATCTCCTTTAACAGCGCCTCCTCGTCGGCCGTCAACTCAGGCCCCGAGGTATCGTCGAAATCGTCTTTCATTTATGGCTCCCCCTAATTATGTCTAAGCCGCCCGCGACAGGAATATGGTCGCCGAGCGGTCGGAAGCGGACATCTACCTTGCGCCCTGTAAATTTGCCGAAGGCGCAAGCAGTGCCTTGGCTCGGTCATCACTTCTGCTGGAAGACTTCTCTCGCCACTCCAGCCTGATTCGTCTGGGCGGAAGCCGGAGCGAGCAGAGAAAGCGATATGACCGTTGCGGCGAGCAGTTTCCAATTTACGTCCCTTTCGGTTCGATGGGCTTACCTCAACTCTCTCCAATAATCTTTTCGTTAGTTGCAATTTTTCGTGTCTAACTGTTTTAGTGTGATTCTAAAGGCTCGGGGATAGAAGGCGGTAAGACGATACTCGCGAATAATTGTACGATTCTGCAAAAACTCTTCAGGCGGCGCGCTGAGAGGAAACGAAGGGGCTAAGACGTATTTATGAACGGGGGAGAACCGAAGCGCGAAGAGCAAAGGACTCAAAGCAACTTCATTACTACTTAATGCCTATCCAGCCGCTGGCCGGCGTGAACTGCTTCTTCTCCAAATCGACGCTGACGATGTAGGCGCCCGCCGCGCCGATGCGACGGTTGGGGCCGTAGGTGAGCGGCGGCGTCAGCCCGGTGTCGTACTCGTAGAGGGCTTCGAGCGCGCCGATCAACTTCTCGCGGCTCAGGTCGCGTCCAGCGCGCTTCAAGCCTTCGACCAGAAGTTGCGCCGAGACGTAGGCCGAAATCTGCGCGGCGACGTGGCCTTGCGGGAGTTTATATTTGCCGGCGAGCGCGCGTAAGTTTTCCAGACCGGCCGGCTTGATGTCCGCCGGCACGCTCGGAAACGAGAGGAAAATCCTGCCCTTAAAAGAGGGCGGCGCATCGAGG
This sequence comes from Pyrinomonadaceae bacterium, assembly GCA_036566625.1. Classification (GTDB taxonomy): domain Bacteria; phylum Acidobacteriota; class Blastocatellia; order Pyrinomonadales; family Pyrinomonadaceae; genus JAIVJZ01. The sequence continues at coordinate 4,738 of DATCWB010000220.1, read as the reverse complement.
ATGTCTTTGCCGGTCAGCGCACCGGGCATGTAGAGAGCGGGCGTCCATTGCGCTTTCTCCGCCGCCGTGAGGAATGCGCGCTGGTCTTCGCCGCCGCCGATGAAGAAGACCGAGTTGACGCCCTTCGCGCTCAACTCCCGCACCAACACGCCCGCGTCAAACTTCCCACGCGCGTACTTCACAGTCGCGGGCGCGCTCCACCCGGCTTTTTTTATCTGTTCCTCTGCGCTCGCGGCCACGCCCGCGTTGAGTTCACTCTCCTGATAGACGACGGCCGCGCGCGCCGCCGCCGTCGCCTTGTCGTCGGCGAACTTCTGCGCCGCGAAGACGACGAGAGAGCGCGACTGATCTTCTATGCCCGAGAGCAGGTAGAAGACCTGCCGGTTGACAGAAGCGCCGACCGGCGGGTAGAGCGTGAAGGGGCCGACAAGCGGCACTTCCGACGTTTGCGCGAGCGTCGCCACCTCTCTGTCCGCCCCTGCGATCATCGCGCCCGAGAGGGCGAAGATTTGCTCGCCCGTGATCAGGCGTTCGACGTTCGCGGCAGTGGCCGCCGCCGTGTCGCCCGTCTCCGCAAACTTCAACTCGATCTTACGATTATAAATGCCGCCCTGACCGTTGACCTCTGCAAAGTAGGCCGCGATCACCGACTTGATCACCTGTCCCATCTCCGCCAGCGCGCCTTTCGCGGGCACGAGCATGCCGACGCGAATCTCCGTGTCGGTTACGCCCGGATCACGATCCGTGCCGAGTCGCTTGAGGTAAGCGATGAGGTCTTGCATGTCCTCGCGTGCCATCTGGTAGCGCGGCATGACGCCCAGCAGGCGATTGCCGGCCGGGTCGAGGCCGCGCGTGAGGGCGAGTTCGAGGGCGCGCTCGGTGTAGGGCGGGTGCTTGCGCCCGCTCGCGTGCGTGATGCCGTAAGGTTTCGTGAGCGCGCTCCAGGTGATGTTCGAGGGGGTGATGCCGCCCTCGGGTTTGCCCTGTCCGTCCGCGCCGTGGCAACCGGCGCAGGTTATCGTGCTCGCCGGCACTTCAAGCGACGCCTCGCCGAGATAGGCCGCGATCTCTCTGCCTGACGCGCTCGTGCCGCGCAGGTAAATTTGCTTGCCGCGCTTCTCTTCCGGCGTCAGCGTGACGACGCCGGACGGCGACTGTGGCGACGACGCAGTAGTGGCGTTGGCGGTTGCCGTCGTCTGTGCCGAGACGCGCGAAGACGCGCGCGGAAGCGACAGGTGGAGACACGCCGCGAGCGCGATGAATGAAAGCGCGACGAGCGCGCGCAGTTGCAGGTTGAAGTGTTGCCGTGTGAAGCGGTGCCGCATTATTTCCCGCCGGGAGTTGTGGCCGCCGGTTTATCGTTCAGAACGGTCTCGACGATCTTGACCAACTCCTCCGGCTTCGCAAGGCCGAAGGCTTTCTTCCAGAGGCCGGTGCGCTCGTTGCCGATGATGAAGATGTTGGTGTGCTGCTCGCGCTGCTCGACGTACTGCCCCAGTTTGTAGAGCGCCCAATCAACATTCTCTTTCTTTCCGGTGAGGAACAGGCGGCCGGGCGCGGCGTTCAACTTCTTGGCGTATTCTTTGAGAGCCTGCGGCGTGTCCACGGTCGGGTCAACGCTGATCGAGATGATGTAGAGGTCTTTGCCCATGCGCTCCTTGAAAGCGGTCTGCAATTTTTCCAGGTTGCGATTCATCGGCAGGCAACTGCCCTGGCAGGTGGCGAAGAAGGCGTTGACGACGACCACGCGATCCTTGAGCACGTCGCTGTAGAGTCGCATCCGCTCGCCGTTCTGGTTCACGAGTTCAACGTCCGTGAAATACTTCTGCGCCGCCGGAGCGTTGCCTGCGGGCGCGGGGACGGTGGCCGGTTGATTTGGCTTGGACGGGGCTTTCGGCTGTTGCGGACTCGGCGTTTGCGCCTGCGTCTGCGCGGCCGACTTCGCGCCGGTCGTCTGCGCGGCGGCGGCGTTCGGACTGACGCAGCCGAGCGCGGCGGCTGCGACGAACGAAGCGAGGCGGCAAAGTTTGAAGGAGGCGCGGCGGCGGCGATTTTTTTCGTTAGCGTGCGTGATGGTCATATCGTTTCCAACCTCTCAAACAAATCTCTCGCGGGCGCGGCGTCACTCGTCGCCGCGCGCCGTTCGTGAACGCTACCGGCCACCCTTCGCGGCCGCTTCGGCGTTGAGGATGAGGTGCGGTATCTGCCTGTAGGCGACGCCGAGCGAGGGGCACTGGAAGAAGATATAGTAGACGCCCGACTGCGGCGGCACAAAGTTGATCTCGTAGACCCCGTCGCCGATTGACTTCGCCCAGTGGCGTTGCTGCCAGATGCCGGGCGCGAGGAACGTTAGCACGCCCATGTCTTTCAAGTCGGCGCGCGGCTGCCCGGTCGTCGGGTTCATCACCCTGAAACGCAACTGCACGTTCTCGCCCGTCTTGAGGTTGCGCTCCTTCAACATCGGCTCGACCCTGATCGCCACTTCCCTCTTCTTCTGGTATGCGGGGTTTTCCCCGACCGACATCTCGAAGCAATTGACGATGCGCGGCGTGTCGAGCAGGAAAGCCACGTCGTAGTTGCCGCGCGCGGTGAGTTGCGCCTTGGTCGAATAGACGCCGGGCGCGGTCTCGCGAAGGCTTGCGTCCCAGACGAGCAGCGAACGCGGCTCGCGCTTGTAGTTCGTGAAGCTGCCCATGGGCGCGGCCATGCCCTCCTGATAGTAGTAGATCATCTTGTCGGCCGGGTTGGCGACGAGCACGGCGTTCTGCTCTGCCGAGGGGACGATCGCATCCGCCGTCGAGCGGCTCGACGCCAGACCGGGCGCTTTTTGGCCGCCGGGGAAACGCGCGACGGACGCTTCGACTGTGCCCTTGCCGACCTCCGACAGATTGATCAGCGAGACGTGTTCGTTGCCGAGCGCGCGCACGTAGGCGAACTGTTTCGTGAACGTGACCTGATCGGGCGAGTCGGCGATGCGTACGTTGTGCAGCATCCGGTTGGTCGAGGCGTCGAAGATGTATACGGCGTTCTCCTTCGGGTTGACGGCGAAGCCATGGCGGCCGCCCGGCGCGAAGCGGACGGCCGCGAGGCCGGGCTTCGCCTCGATGGTCGCCGTGATCGCGTGACCGGCGGCGTCAACGACCGCGACCCGGCCGTCGCCCTCGTGCGCAACGTAGACGGCGCGGCCGAGCGGCGAGAAGGCGAGCGACGTGGGACTCGCGCCGGTCTTGAGGTCTTTGACTTTGCTGAGCCGCCCGACCTCGACGATTGAGAGCGTGCCGTCGGTCTTGTTGGTGACGAAGGCGAAACGGTCGTCGGGGCTGAAAGCGATCTCGTGATGTCCCGCGCCCGTCGTGATGTGCGCGGCCACCTTCGCCGTCGCCGTGTCGATAACCGTCACACCGCCCGCCGTCGCATCATTGAGGCCGTCCGTGCCGACCCACAAATACTTGCCGTCCGCCTGCAAGCGCACGCGCACGGGACGCGCGCCGGTGTCGAGATTCTCCACCACCTTCCACGTCGCCGTGTCAACGACGGCGACCTGATTGATGAGCGGCATCGAGACGTAGAGACGGCGGGCGTCTGCGCTCATCACCCAGTCTTCGCCGGGACTTTTGAGGAAGACGACGGTGAGTAGTTTAGTAGTGCCGAAGCCGAGCAGCGGATCGATAACCGAGATGTTCGCCTCCTGGTTGAGCGCGAGGACGTAATATGAATTGAGGTCTATGTCTGGACGCTGGCTGAGTTGCGCCGTCAGGAACGACTGCACCTTCTCGCGGCACGCCCTGGCGTCGGTCGAGGTCGCCCCGCGGGCGCGCTCGTCAATCCACGCGGCAGGCCGCAGGTTGGTCACGGGTTGCCCCGTCGCCGAATCTCTAACCGAGAATGTGACGAGCGCATCCTTGCCTTCCAGCAGCCCTTCGGTTTTGGCGACCGGCTCGACCTTGAACTCGACGTTGATGCCCTCGCGCGTGATCTTCTGCGGCGCGTTCGACGCGGGCGGCACGGTCGGCGCGGTCGCGCTCGCAGGCACGGGTTGCGGCGACGGCGCGGGCGGGGGCATGCCCGACCGCTGCGCCTGCGCAAACGACGCGTACGCGCAGGCGACGAGCAGGATACATGTCTGGATCGTTTTGCCGGTACGGTTTGTGTTCATCATAAATAGCCTGTTCGTCACCGCCGATGCCTGTCGCGCAGGCGTCCGGCGGCAGATTGAGTTTGCTTCGCGCGCGGGGCGTTTGACGATTCCCTCAAGCCGCCTCGCGTCGCGCGGCGGGCGAGCGAATTCGCGGCCGGTCAGCGCGTGATGGCCTTCAGGTCTCGCATGGTGGAGCAGAAGGAACGCACGGCGACCGTGCCGTCGTTGGCGTAGTCGAGCAGGGATTGGCGCAGTTGCGCGGAGTCGTCGAAGACGAAGATGGTTTTGCCGTGCTGTCGTTTGATGGCCTCGATCATGAAACTGCGGCAGCGCAGGAAACTCGCGAGCATGAGATCGGTGGTCTCAAACGGGACCCGGTTGGCTAGAGGCTGGTTCATCTCTCTTCATCTTTCCTTCATCGGGCGTTCATCTGTGCGGCGTAATATACATGAGCGCCGCGAATTCCTGCTTGCCCCGTTCGGAGAGATTCCGGGGCACGGTAAAATGTCGCTTCGGGCGTCAACCCTGACGACGGGGCGAGGCCGTCGAAGGCTTGCCCGGCTTCAAAGAATTTCCTCGTCGCGCGCGTCCCGTTCGCAG
>DATCWB010000219.1:0-4122 GCA_036566625.1 Pyrinomonadaceae bacterium | reverse complement strand
TAACCTGAAACTTGAAACCGGCTTTCGCGGGGAGGAGTTTGAAAATGAGTCTGGGGAAGACATCGCTGGTGATCGCGGCGGCGTCCTTCTTCATCTACGGACTCGCTTTTCTGTGTGCGCCCGCGTGGGCAGGGTCGTTCGTCGGCATCGAACTCCCCGTGCCGAGCGCACGCATTGACGCGCGCGCCACCTACGGCGGCTTCTTTCTGGGCACGGGCGTCTTCTGGGCGATGTGCGCGCGGCGCGCGGCGTGGTTGCGTGCCGGACTGGCGGCGCAGGCGGTCATCCTCACCGGATTCGTTTTCGGGCGCGTCGCCGGGCTCGTCTTTGACGGAGGGGCGAACACGGCCATCTACGTGCTCCTCGTCGGCGAGATAGCAGGTGTCGCGCTCGCGCTCGCCGCACTCAAACAGCACGGCGCGGAAGCCGGCCGTGGTTAAAGTCTCTAGCCGGAGTGTTGAGATGGACTACCCTGTGACGGCCGCCGTCAGGCTGCTGCGCGAGCGCAAAGTAGAGTTCGAGCCGCACCTCTACGCTTACGAGGAGCGCGGCGGCACGCGCCACTCTGCCGACGCGCTCGGCGTGGACGAACACGCGGTCGTCAAGACGCTCGTGATGGAGACGGAGGCGCGCAAACCCCTCGTCGTGCTGATGCACGGCGACCGCGAAGTCTCGACGAAGAACCTGGCGCGCGCCATCGGCGCAAAAAGCGTGCTGCCGTGCGACCCGGCAAAGGCGCAGAAGCACACGGGCTACATGGTCGGCGGCACAAGCCCGCTGGGCACGCGCACGCGCCTGCCCGTCTACGCCGAGCGCACGATCTTCGAGTTGCCGAAGATTTACATCAACGGCGGCAAGCGCGGCTTTTTAGTTTCGCTCAACCCGCAGGACTTGCGCGCGCTGTTTACGGTTGAGGAAGTTGAAGTGGCGATTGAAAAGTCTTAAACGCGCCATCATCGGCGAGCGGGAGAGTTTTAGTCTGAGAAAGTTTTACCGGAGGGAAGAATTATGAGAGACGCAGTGATCGTATCGGCGGTGCGGACGGCGGTCGGGAAAGCACCGAAGGGGACTTTGCGCGACACGCGCCCCGACGAGATGGGCGCGGCCGTGATCGAAGAGGCATTGAAGCGCGCCGAGGGCGTGGAATTGAACGAGGTCGAAGACGTGATCATGGGCTGCGCGATGCCGGAGGCCGAGCAGGGCATGAACGTGGCGCGCGCGGCGGCGATCCGGGCGGGGCTGCCCGTCGAAACGTCTGCGATGACGATCAATCGGTTCTGCTCGTCGGGGCTGCAATCAATCGCGATTGCGGCCGACCGCATCAGGACGGGCGCGGCGGACGTGATCGTGGCCGGGGGACTGGAGACGATGTCGCTCATCCCGATGGGCGGCCACACCATCAGGCCGAACCCTTACCTCGTCGAGCACTATCCGGACTTTTATCTCAATATGGGACTCGCCACCGAGAACGTCGCGCGTAAGTATGAGGTGTCGCGCGAGGAGCAGGACGAGTTTTCCTATCTTTCACACAGCCGCGCGGCGGCGGCGCAGGACGCGGGCAAATTCACGGACGAGATCGTTCCGCTCAAAGTCGTGTTCGAAGAGTTGGACGAGCGCGGGCGCAAACAGCGGCGCGAGGCGACGTTCGAGCGCGACGAGGGCGTGAGGCGCGACACTTCGGCGGAGAGCCTGTCGAAGTTGCGCCCGGCGTTTCACGCGCAGGGGACGATCACGGCGGGCAATGCGTCGCAGATGTCCGACGGGGCGGCGGCCGTCGTCGTCATGTCGGGCGAGCGCGCTCGCGCTCTGGGCTTGAGGCCGATGGCGCGCTTCGTGGCCTACGCCACGGCCGGATGCCCGCCCGAAGAGATGGGCATCGGGCCGGTCTATGCGATCCCGAAGGTGTTGAAGATCGCGGGGCTGACGCAGGATCAGATCGACGTGATCGAACTCAACGAAGCCTTCGCCGCTCAATCGCTCGCCGTCATTCGCACGCTCGGACTCGACCCGGAACGCGTGAACGTCAACGGCGGCGCAATCGCGCTCGGCCACCCCTTGGGATGCACGGGCGCGAAGTTGACCGCAACCGCCCTGCGCGAACTCGAACGCCGGGGCGGCCGCTACGCGATGGTGACGATGTGCGTCGGCGGCGGCATGGGCGCGGCGGGCATTTTCGAGCGAATCGAAGAATAGTTTCAGGTTTCAAGTTTCAAATTTCAGGACTGAGCTTTGAAGGTCTCTGTCTTGAACTTGAAACCTGCAACTTGAAACCTGAAACTTTATTGCGACTGAAAGGAGCAAAACGATGTCAGCCGTGGCCGAAGAGAAAAAGATAATCGCGGGCGGGAGTTTTCTGATCGAGGAGCGGACGCCGGAAGAGGTGTTCACGCCGGAGGATTTCACGGACGAGCACCGCATGATCGCCGAGACGACGCGCGAGTTCATGGACAACGAGGTGCGCCCGGCGACTGACGAACTTGAGAAGCACAACTGGCAACTCGCGCGCGAGTTGATACGCAAGTCGGCCGAGTTGGGGATGGTCGGCGTCAACATCCCGGAAGAGTACGGCGGCCTCGGGCTCGACCAGACGAGCGGCGCAATCGTCGGCGAACTGCTGGGGCGTTCGGCCAGTTTTGCGACGACGCTCGGCGCGCAGAGCGGCATTGGCCTCACGCCCATACTCTACTTCGGCACGGAAGCGGCGAAGCAAAAGTACCTGCCGCGCATCGCTTCGGGCGAGATGGTGTCGGCCTATGCGTTGACGGAAGCCGGGTCGGGTTCGGATGCGATGGCGGCCAAAGCCACGGCGCGCCTCAGCGCGGACGGCACGCATTACATCCTCAACGGCGAGAAGATGTGGATCACGAACGGCGGCTTCGCGGACGTGTTCATCGTCTTCGCCAAAATAGACGGCGACAAGTTCAGCGGCTTCATCGTCGAACGCCAGGAAGGGCTGACGAACGGTGCGGACGAGCACAAGATGGGTATCAAGGGATCGAGCACCACCGCGCTCGTTCTCAACGACGCGAAGACGCCCGTCGAGAACCTGCTCGGCGAGGAGGGCAAGGGCGCGAAGATCGCGTTCAATATTTTGAACATCGGCCGGTTTAAGCTCGGCGCGATGTGCAACGGCGGGATGAAGTTGATGTTGCACGAGGCGGTGCGCTATGCGAACGAGCGGCAGCAGTTTGGCCGCCCGATCTCTTCGTTCGGCGCAATCAAAGCGAAGCTGGCGGAGATGGCGATCAGAACGTGGGTGGGCGAGACGATGGTTTACCGCACGCTCGGCCTCATTGAAACGGCCATCAGCGGCGAGACGGACGCGGCGGCAAAACTGCGCGGCATCGAGGAGTATGCGGCCGAGTGTTCGATCATCAAGGTCGCGCTCTCCGAGTATTGCGATTTCGTCGCCGACGAGATGGTGCAGATTTACGGCGGCTACGGCTATTCGGCCGACTACCCGGCCGAGCGCGCCTACCGCGACTCGCGCATCAACCGCATCTTCGAGGGCACGAACGAGATCAACCGCATGCTGATTCCCGGTCGCATGATGAAGAGCGCGATGTCGGGTCGTTTGGCGCTTCTGCCCGCCGCGCAGAAGTTGATGGACGAAGTGTTGTCGCCGTCGCTCGCGTCGTTCGACGAGGACGAGGGCGTGCTGGCCGCCGAGATGAAGCTCACGCAGAACGCGAAGAAGGTCGCATTGATGACTCTGGGCACGGCGGCGCAGAAGTACATGGCGAAACTCGGCGACGAGCAGGAGATTCTGATGGGCGTGGCGGACATCACGATGGACGTGTACGCGATGGAGTCGGCCATCTTGCGCGCGCAGAAACTGGCCGCGAAGGGGGGCGAGACGGCCGCCGCGCGTTACATCGAGATGGTACAGGTCTTCTGCAACGACGCCGTCCAACGCATCGAAGCGCGCGCCAAAAACACGCTCGCCGCCATGAGCGAAGGCGACGAACTGCGGACGCTGCTCGCCGCCCTGCGCCGCTTCACGAAGCAGACGCCCATCAACACCGTCGCCGCGCGCCAGCGGATCGCCGACGTGTTGATCAAGGCGAACAAGTACGCTTACTAAGCAGGCAGTTGAAAGGTTAAAGGGGAAGGGGGAAAGGG
>DATCWB010000218.1:0-6905 GCA_036566625.1 Pyrinomonadaceae bacterium | reverse complement strand
TCTTTATCTTGTCACTTGTCACCTGTCACTCGTCACTGCTTTTAGATTATGAATCACATACGTTATTCCGTCGCCGCCTGTCAGGTTGATCAGCCGAACCCTGTCGAGCGGCGCGAGATGCGGCGCAACACCGAGCGGATGTTGTCGCTGATAGATTCGGCGGTGGCGGGCGCGGCCCCGTTTCTTCCGGTGCGGCTCGTCGTCTTCCCGGAGTTCGCGCACGCCGCGCCGGTCTTCCCGACGCTCGAAGAATTGCGCCGGAAACTGGCCGTGCCCATCCCGAACGAGCACACCGAACTGTTGGAGCAAAAGGCGCGCGAGCACAACATCTATATCCAGAGCGGCTCGATGCTGGAAGTTGACCCGAAGTGGCCGACCGCCGTCTTCAACACGACGTGCCTCATCGGGCCGGAGGGCGTCCTCTACAAATACCGCAAGGTCAACACGTGGATTCCTTACGAGGTACACACCAGCCCGCACGACCTCGCGGGCTACGACGAACCGCTCTTTCCCGTGGCCGACACGGAGATCGGTCGCATCGGCTGCGCCATCTGTTACGACTGGCTGTTCCCGGAAGCCATCCGCCAACTGGCCTCGAACGGCGCGGAAATTCTGGTGCGCGTCTCGGCTTACATGGACCCGTGGGGCGCGACCGAGCCGATGGACTGGTGGACGATCATCAACCGCTGCCGCGCGCTGGAAAATACGGCCTACGTCGTGGCCGCCAATCAGGGCGCGAGTCTGCGGCACTACCCGCCCTATTCGTGGCCGGGCGGCAGTCAGGTGGTTGATTTCGACGGGCGACTGTTAGCGCAGGCCAGCCCCGGGCCGGGCGAGCGCATCGTCGTCGCGCCCCTCGACATCTCCGCGCTCAGGCACGAACGCGCCGCGCGCCGCGGCCACCACATGCTCGCACACCTGCGCACGGAGGCTTACCCGGTCTATTCCGCGCACGTCTATCCGCCACGCCGCGAGGGCGACGGGGACGCGCCGCTCTCTTACGAGACGAACAACGAGTTGATCGAAGAGGCGAAGCGAGGGCTGGATTCCCACGGGCGCGACTAAGATTCGGACGCCCTCCGGCCGGAGCCTACGGCTTTTCCTGCGGGGTCAACGGCGCGCCCCCCGCCTGGGGCAAAAATAAATTGACAGGGATTTAATTCTGTATTAAAAATCTTCGTTCGAGCAAGCAACAAACTGTCCTTTCGAACGTCCGATTTATCAAACAGGCTAAATTTTTCTCGCCAAGAGTTGTTTTTCTCAATAAATGGTCAGGCGCGTTAGAGGTCTCCGACCGAGTTCTCGAATCCGCCTACGTGAGCAGCAACTTGCCGGCATCTCCACAGCACGAGGCTCAGCTATGACATATTACAGGTTCAGTTCGCGACGGGTCGCTCAACTCTTCGCTCTGCTCTTTTGTTTCGCCGCCGGCGTGGCATCGCTCCACGCCCAAACCAATAAAGGCACGATTCTCGGCACGGTCACAGACCCGCAGGGGGGCTTGGTGAACGGCGCGAAAGTGACGGCCGTCAACCTTGCCACCAACACTTCGGCCGAAGACACGACGACCGAGTCGGGCATCTACACGATCCCCAATCTCGACCCCGGCATGTATCGTGTGACCATCGAGGCCACGGGCTTCAGAACGGTGGTCAACGAGTCGGTCAGGCTTGAGACCAACGCGCGCCTGCCGATTGACGCGCAACTGGAAGTCGGCGCGGTGGGCGGCGATGTCGTCACGGTGACGGATCAAGGCCCTCTGGTCGAGAGTGAGACGAGCGTGCGCGGCGACCTGATCACGGGACGCGAAGTGACCGACCTCCCGATCTCACAACGCAACTTCACGCTGCTGGCGGCGCTGTCGCCCGGCGTCACGCGTCCGAATCTCGGATTGCTCGGCGGCGGCGGCAACTTCGTCGCGGGCGGCGGCGGCCAGAACAACACGGAGTCCACGCGCTTCCGCGAGTCGGGCGGCTCGGTCCTCGTCGTCAACGGCGCGCGCGCGACGAATAATAATTTCCGCCTCGACGGCGTGGACAACAACGAATCGCAGTTCGGCCAGATCGCCATCTACCCGAACCCGGACGCCATCGCCGAATTCAAAGTCGAATCGAGCGTGCCGACGGCCGAGAGCGGGCGCGCGGGCGGCGGCGTCATTTCCACCACCTTCAAGTCCGGCGGCAACGAAGTGCACGGCACAGCCTTCGAGCAATATCAGGGACGCTTCCTGAGTGCGGCGGCTTCCAGATTCGACGAGCCTAACGCCTCCGTCCCGAACTACATCACGCACAACTTCGGCGGCGTCGTCGGCGGGCCGATCTTCCTCCCGCGTTTCGGCGAAGGCACGCCCGCTTTCTACGACGGTCGCAACCGCAGCTTCTTCTTCGTCTCGGTCGCCGGCCAGCGTAACCGCACGCCCATCTTCGGCGGCGGCGAATCACCCTCTAACGTTCCCGTCCCGACGGCGCTCATGCGCGTGGGCAACTTCAGCGAACTGCTCCAGCCGGGCAATCTGGTCAGGTACAACGTCCCTGGCCCGAACAACACGAGGAGGCTCGTGACCGCGCCGGCCGGCACGCTCTTCGATCCGGCGGGCAATCCCATCCCCGGCAACGACCTGCGTAACTGCCCGACCTGCGGCGCGCTGTCGCCATTCGCCCAGAACTATCTGAATGCCTTCCCGCTGCCGAACCTGCCGGGCGCGGGGCGCAACTTCAGCACCAACCGCTCGGAGCGCGCTAACGTCGATAGCTACGACATCAAGATCGATCACCGCTTCACGGAGAACAACTCTTTCTTCGCCCGTTACAGCAAGTCGGATACGGCGCGCTCGCGCGACAACTTCTTCCCGCTCGGCTCTTCGCCTAACGGCAACGATCTGCCGGCCGGCCCTTCGGCGGGCGACGAGTTCGGCAACTCGAAGGGCTTCACGATGGGCAACACACACACGTTCTCGCCCTCGGTCGTCAACGATGCGCGCTTCGGCGTGACGCGCGTCTCCATCGGCATCTTCAACACGGGCGTCAACGGCACGGGCGGCTTCTCCCCGAACGTCTCGGCCAATCTCGGCGCGCGCAACATCAACCTCGGCGACACGTCGAGCGGCATCGTCCTCGTCGGCATCGTGGATAACCTGACGGGCACCGACCGCGCCACCGAGTTCACGGGCGACGGCGGCCCGTTCTATTTCCTCTCGAACAACTTCAACTTCGTGGATGCCGTGACGGTCGTCAAAGGCCGTTCGACCTACAAATTCGGCGGCGACTTCCGCGTCCGCCAGAACAGCAACTACGACGGCGGGCGCAACGGCGGCACGAAGGGCAATTACCAGTACGGCACGTCGAATGTCTTTTCGCTGCAAAACGACGAGCGCGGCAACCCCATCCAGATCGACCGCGGCTTCGTCTCCGGCAACTACAACGGCATCGGCCCGAACGACACCGGCTCGTCGCTCGCCAACTTCCTCTTAGGCTACAGCCCCGGCTTCCTGACGCGCGGCGACCCGGGCGGCCCCTTCTTCCAGTCGAGCAAAGAGATCGCGTTCTTCGTGCAGGACGACTGGAAAGTTAGTCCCGACCTGACGCTCAATCTCGGCCTGCGCTACGACATCTTCACCGCGCCGACCGAACGCTTCAACGCGCAGACGAATTTCGATCCGGCGACCAGAACTCTCAACGTCGCGGGCGACGGCGTGTCAGGCGGGCGCGACCTCGCCAACACGGACATGAACAACTTCGGACCGCGCTTCGGCTTCGCCTACAGCGGCCTCAAAGAAGACAAGTCCGTGGTTATCCGCGGCGGCTACGGCATCCTCTACACCACCGACGTGAGCGGCGCGCAGCCCCTCACGGCCAATCCGGGGACGGGCGCATCCAGCTACAACTGCAACCCGATCACCAACCCGACCGGCTCGGGCTGCGCCGGTATCCCGACGCGCTACCTGTTCGACGTGGGCGTGCCCACGTCGGTCGGCACGGTGGCTGCTCCGGGAACGACTTTCGCCGCGCCGACGGGCGGGCGTCTGCTCTTCATCGACCCGAACCGCCGCGACGAGATGTACCACCAGTACAACCTGACGGCGCAGTATGAGTTTGCGCCGAACTGGCTGGCCGAAGTCGGCTACGTCGGTTCGCTCGGTCGCAATCTGCTGGTGCTGCGCAACATCGGTTCGGGAACTTTCGGCACGGAGACCGACACCGGCGGTCCCGGTTCGCGCGAAGTGGCCGGCATTGGCGAGGTCATCGCCACGCAGTACACGGGCAGTTCACGCTACGATGCGCTGCAAACCAAGTTGGAGAAACGCTTCTCGCGCGGCCTGTCGATTTTGTCGTCCTATACGTGGGCGCACGCCATCGACGATTCGCCCGGCGGCATCTGCTCGAACGGCGCGAGCGCGCGCGACTGCGGCCCCGACAACCCGCTCAGGCCGGAACTCGAACGCGGCAACTCCGACACGGACATCCGCCACCGCTTCACCTTCGCCAACGTCTACGATCTGCCGCTCGGTCGCGGGCGCGCTTTCGGCGGCGACATGCCCGCCGCGCTCGACTTCCTCGTCGGCGGCTTCCAGTTCAACAACATCATCACGCTCCAGAGCGGTCCCGTCTACAACGTCACCGCCAACGGCGGGCGCGTGGACATCATCGGCGACCCGACGCCGACGGCGGCCGACCGCGCCGCCGGCAGGCAACTCAACCGCCTCGCCTTCCGCGCGGCGCAAACGCCGGTCTTCGCCAACGATCCGAACGGGCCGAGATTCGGCTCGCTCGGTCGCAACGTGTTCCGCGGCGAGCGGCAGTTCTACTGGGACGCTTCGCTCTTCAAGAACTTCCCCGCCCGTTGGATCAGCGAGGATTTCAGAGCGCAGTTCCGCTTCTCCGCCTACAACGTGTTGAACCGCGTCAACCGTTCCTTCCCGAACGGCGACATCAACAACACGAGCGATTTCGGCAGAGACACCAACGAGCAGCGGCGGCGTCAAATCGAGTTCGCGATCAAACTGCTGTTCTAAACGGCGGCTCGATCCGGGTAGTCTCCAGTCGAGTGGCGAGCAGGCACTACCGCTCGCCACTCGATTGCTTTATAGCCCGCGCTCGGGCGTCGCCGTAACGCTTGAGTTCGCGGTCGCCTGACGTTAATCTTGAAGGCTCTCACGGGCGGAATATATGCCGTGGCGGCTGCCGGCCGCTTAAAACTTCCGGCTGCTGATTTAATGTTTTACCCACGCACCATGCGCAGTTTTCGCGGCGGCCTGTCTCACGCGCCGAGCCTCTTCGCGTGCCTTCTGCTCGCCGGAATCTGCGCGCCCGCGCCCTCTCCCGCCCGCGCAACGCAGAAGCGCCCGCCCGCGAGACAGGCCGCCGCGCCACCGCAACCGTCAAACGCCCCGGCGCGCCGTAACGCGCACGCCGGGGCTTTGCTGCGTGAGGCCGCCGCGCTGTTACAGTCAGGCAAACTCTCCGAAGCGGAGGCGGCGGCGCGTAAAGCCGTGGGCGTCGCGCCGCGCGATGCGGATGCGCGCTCGCTGCTCGGCGTCATACTCGATCAAAGCGGGCGGTCGGCTGATGCCGAGCGCGAGTATCGCGAGGCGCTCAAGTTAGCCCCGCAGCACGCGCCCTCGCTCGCCAATCTCGGCGTGTTGCTCTCGCGCACGAATCGCGTCGAACAGGCAATAGAGAGTTTCGAGGCCGCGCTCAGGGTCGCGCCCGCGAACGCCTTCGCCGTCTTCAACCTCGGCGCGCTCTATGCCGCGCGCGGCGACTACAAGCGCGCCATCCCCCTGCTCGAACGCGCCGCCGGGGTGAACGCCAAAACGCCCGCCACCGTCGATTCCAACGATCTCGCGCTCCTGCTCACGCTCGCCAATGCTTACGGGCACGACGGGCGCGGCGAAGATGCGGCGCGAATGGCCGCGCGGGTGGAGAAACTAGCGGGCGACGATCCGCGCGTGCTGTTCACGCTCGCGCTCAGTCTGGCCGAAGCACGCGAATACGCGCGCGCCGTCCCGCTCTTCGAGCGTACCGACGCGCTCCGCCCGCGAACCTTCGAGGTGCTCTACAACCTCGGCGTCGCGCTCTACAATCTCGACCGTCTCGACGACGCGGCGCGCGCCCTGCGTTCGGCCGCAGAGCTTTCGCCCGCTGCCGCCGAACCCTACTACCGTCTCGGCCTCATCGCCTCAGCGCGCAACGAGGCGCAGGCGGCCATAGACCTCTGGAGCAAGTCGCTCGCGCTTCGCCCGTCGTTTGCCGAAGCGAACTTCATGATCGGCGAAGAGTTGCTCAAGCGACGCGCGACCGACGAGGCGATCCCGTTTTACCGGCACGCCGTCGAACAGGATGCCGCGAAACTCATCTACCACATCCGTCTCGGCGTCGCTAACTTTCGCAGCAAGCACTACCAGGTCGCGCGCGAGGTGTTCGAGGCGGCCTTGAAGCGTTTTCCCGACAACGCCAACCTCTATTACCTGATCGGCTATGCGGCGCGCGCCGAAGGCCGTTACGACGAAGCCATTGCCGCCTTCCGGCGTTCGCTCGCGCTGCAACCGGACAACCCGGACGTGCTCACCAACCTCGGCTACATCGCCAACCAGCGCGGCGAGGTCGTGGAGTCAGAGCGTCTGCTGCGGCAGGCCATCGCGCTCGACGCGAAGAATTTCGCCGCGCATCACGATCTGGGTCGCCTGCTGGTGAAACTGAAACGCTACGATGAAGCCGTGCCGCTTCTCGAACGCGGCGTCGCGCTGAACCCCAACGACCCCGGCGTCCATTACCAACTCTTCACGGCCTACTCGCGGCTCAAGCGCAAGGCGGACGCGGACAGGGAACTCGCCATCTTCAAGCGTTTTGAAGAGGCTCGCAGACACGCCCCGACGCCGCTCGGCGGCGAGGCGGCGGCGACCGGCA
>DATCWB010000217.1:0-2955 GCA_036566625.1 Pyrinomonadaceae bacterium | reverse complement strand
CTGGTGCGCAAGGGCGCGGGCGGCGTTTGGAGCGGCGGCGTGCCGGGCAACATGTCGGCCAACGTGTCGGGCGGCGCGACGGGCGGCGACTGGGGCGGCAGTTCGTCGGCGACGGACTGGATACCGGACGTGCCCGGCGTGCCGGACGTTGATCTCGACGACGGATGTTTTTGGATCATCATCCCCGTCGCGGCAATCGTCGGCGTGCTCTTCGTGATGTTCTACGTCGTCTACATCGCGCCCGTCTTCCTCGCGGAGATTCTGGTTGACGCGCTCCTGATCGCGGGCTTGTACAAACGTCTGAAAGGCGTGGAGCGGCGTCACTGGCTGCGCTCCTGCGTGCGCCGGACGCTCTTGCCCGCCCTCGTGGCGACCGCGCTCTTTATCGCGGCCGGTTATCTCATGGGGCGCGTCGCCCCCGAAGCGCACTCCATCGGCGAATTCTGGCTACAGATCAGCACGGGGAAGGTCGAGCGTTGAAAGGGGCGTGTGCGTGCGAGTATAGTCTACGTCGCACGCGCACCCCTTCCGTGAAAGTGAACAGGCTCGACATGAAACTCAAATTACGTTCGGCACGCTTAGTCCGCTTGGCAATCGCGTTGGCCGTCGTCTCGGCGCAGTTCGCCTGCGCGCGTTCGGGCGAATCCGAGAAGGGACAGGCCGAGAGCGCGGCGGCGATCCGCGCCGTGCTCGACGCGCAGGCGGCCGCCTGGAATCGCGGCGATGTCGGAGGCTACATGGACGGCTACGAGCGCGCCGAGACGACTACTTTCATCTCCGGCGACACCGTGACGCGCGGCTGGCAACCCGTCGCCGACCGCTACAAGAAAGCCTACGACACGCCGGAGAAGATGGGCACGCTCGCCTTCGGCGACATCGAGATCAAACCGCTCAGCGAGTTTTACGCAAACGTCACCGGGCGTTGGCAGTTGACGCGCGCGAAAGACGCGCCGCGTGGTCGCTTCGCGCTCATCTTCCGTCGCACGAACGCCGGCTGGCGCATCGTGCAGGACACCACCACCTCGGCCGAGTGATCGGACGGTTGAAAAGTCTGTCCGCTTCACCCGGTTAGTAATTTTCCGCTTCGGCCACTTTCCAGACGGGGAGACGAATTCTCTATGCGACTCGATTCGACATTTACGCGCGCCACGCTCGCGCTCTTTCTCCTGTGCGCCGTGCTGCCGCCCATCGCGCCTGCGCAGGCGATTAACACCGAGTTCACCGGCAGGGCCGAGCCGCCGCAGGGGTCGGCGGCGCGCTCTGCGGAAGGCTTCACCATCGAGCGTTACCTGAACATCCGCTCGGCCTCTTCGCCCGCGCTCGCGCCGGCGGGCGACCGCGTGGCCTTTCTGTTGAACGTGACGGGCACGCCGCAGGTGTGGAGCGTCGCATCGGCGGGCGGCTGGCCGGAGCAACTCACTTTCTACACGGATCGCGTGGACTTCGTCCGCTGGTCGCCCGACGGCGCGGGGATGCTCTTCGGCAAGTCGCGCGGCGGCGACGAGAACTCGCAACTCTACTGGATGACGACGGACGGCGCGCGCGTGCGACAACTGACGGACGCGCCCCGCATTCGCTACAACTTCGGCGCGTGGTCGGCCGACTCGCGGCGCATCAGCTACGCCTCGAACAAACGCAACCCGAACTTTTTCGACATCTACGTGATGGACGTGGCGAGCGGAGAGGAGTCGCTCGTCTATCAACAGGACGGCTCGAACGCGCCCGTTGCGTGGTCTTCCGACGGGCGTTTCATCGTCGTCTCACGCGCAAGCGACACGCTCAGTCTCGACAACGACCTCTATCTCGTCGAACTGGCGACGAAAGGCGTCACACACCTCACGCCGCACACGGGCGCGGCGCAGTTCGGCGACGTGCATTTCACGCGCGACAATCGCTCGATCATCCTGAGCACGAACGCCGCGGGCGAATGGCAGTCGCTCGCGCGGATGGATTTGCAGAGCCGCAAGATCGTGCCCGCGACGACAACAGCGTGGGACACGGACGCGACCGAGATGTCCGCCGATGGCCGCCTCCTCGCCTACACGCTCAACCGGGAGGGCTTCAGCGAACTCTACGTGCGCAAGCTGACGGACGCGGGCGCGAGCGACGGACGTGACACGCCCGTCGCGCTTCCGGCCAAGGGCGTGGTGGGCGGCCTCGATTTCTCGCGCGACGGGCGCAAACTCGCCTTCACGTTCGCCGGGTCGCGCTTCAATTCCGACGTGTGGCTCTACGATCTCAAGACGCGCAAACTCGAACAGGTCACGCTCGCCTCGCGCGCCGGAATCCCGCAAAGCTCATTCGTCGAACCGGAACTCGTGCGCTACAAGAGTTTCGACGGGCGCGACATCCCGGCGTGGTACTACCGGCCGCGAAACGCGCAGACGGGCGGCGCGAATCAAACGCTGCCCGTCATCATCAGCGTCCACGGCGGCCCGGAAGGACAGGAGCGACCCGGCTTCAACCCGACTTATCAATACTTCCTCTCGCGCGGCTACGCCGTGCTCGCGCCGAACGTGCGCGGGAGCACCGGCTACGGCAAAACCTACACGCACCTCGACGATGTGAAACTGCGGGAAGACTCCGTGAAGGATTTAGCCGCCGCCGTCGAATGGTTGAAGACGAGCGGCGGAGCCGACGCCCGCCGCATCGCCGTCATGGGCGGCAGCTACGGCGGTTACATGACGCTCGCCGCCATCACGCTCTACCCGGAACTCTGGGCGGCGGCCGTCGAGATGTACGGCATCTCCAACTTCGAGACCAATCTCAGAAACACCTCCGGCTATCGCCGCAGGCAGCGCGAACGCGAATACGGCACGCTCGCGGGCGATCTCGAATTCCTGCGTTCCGTCTCGCCCATCTACAAGGTTGATCGCATCAAAGCCCCGCTCCTCGTCTTCCAGGGCAAGAACGATCCGCGCGTCCCTTACACCGAATCCGAGCAGATCGTCAAAG
>DATCWB010000216.1:0-4132 GCA_036566625.1 Pyrinomonadaceae bacterium | reverse complement strand
CGCCGAAGCAACTCTTTCCCAAATATTTTTACGACGAACTCGGCAGCCTGCTCTTCGACGCCATCTGCCTTCTGCCCGAGTATTACCTGACGCGCGCCGAAAACGAAATCCTCACCCGCCGCGCCGATGAGATTATCGCGGCGGCCGCAAGCGAAGATGCGCCGCTCTCGCTCCTCGAGTTGGGCAGCGGCAGCGCGACGAAGACGCGCCGCATCATCGAAGCGCTCCTCAAACGTCAAGACGGCCTGCTCTATCTCCCCGTCGACATCTCCGCTTCGGCTCTCGAAGCGAGCGCGAGCGCGCTGCTCCAGTTTTACCCCGCGCTGCGCATAGAGGCTTATGCCAGCGATTACGAGACCGCGCTCGCGCGCCTGCCGGGCGCGCGCGAATCGCGCGGCGAATGCCTGCTCGCGCTCTTTCTCGGCTCGAACATCGGCAACTTCGACCGCGACGGCGCGCGGCAGTTTTTGCTCGCGCTGCGCGGCGTGCTCCGCGACGGCGACGCGCTCCTGCTCGGCGCGGATTTGAAGAAAGACCCCGCGACGCTGGAAGCCGCTTACGACGACGCGCTCGGCATCACCGCCGCCTTCAATCTCAACCAACTCGTGCGCCTCAACCGGGAGTTCGAGGCCACGTTCGACCCGCGCGCCTTTCGCCACGTCGCCTTCTATAACGAGGCGGAGGGGCGCGTCGAAATCTTCATTGAGAGCAGGCGAGCGCAAATCGTCAGCCTGCCCAAACTCGATCTGGAGATCAGTTTCGACGCGGGCGAGCGCGTCCACACGGAAAACTCCTACAAGTATGACCCGGAGGAACTCGACGCGCTGGCCGCGCATACCGGCTTCGCGTGTGTGCGCCGTTGGACTGACGAGGCGGGGCGTTTCAGCAGCAACCTCTTCGTCGCGCGCTAGCGAGGATTGACGGTTCCGCGTTATGACTGAAGACCAACTCATCGGAGATGCGCCGGGCGGTTGCACGACGGGCAACGATGCACGCCCCGTCGAACCCACCCACGCGAGCGTTCGCTTCCCGCTGCTGACCGATCCGATTGACGAATCTTCCGCGCCGCTCTTCGAGGAGAACTTGCGACGCGGCGCGAAGCCCGCCGCCGAGTGGATGTGCGGCATCGAGTTTGAACTCTTCGGCTACGACACGCGCGGCGGCGAAGACCCGGCGCGTCTGAGTCCGGCGCAGGTGCAGTGCGTGCTCGCGGGCTTCGCTCCGGCGTCCGGCGATCTCGTCTACGAGGGGCGCACCCTCATCGAAGCTAACGCCGGGCAGATGAATCGCCTGACGGTCGAACCGGGCGGGCAGATCGAGTTCTCCGGCGCGCCGCAACGCAAGTTGCCCGACGTGGAGCGCGAAGTTATACGCTACCTCGCGCGCCTGCACGAGATCGCCGAAGCGGAGCGTTTCGTCTTCCTCGCCGTCGGTTTTGATCCTATCCGCACGATTGACGAGCAGCATTGGTTTCCCAAGATGCGCTACGACGTGATGCGTCCCTATCTCGCCCGGCGCGGCGCGCGCGCGTGGGACATGATGACGCGCACCTGCTCCGTGCAAACCAATCTCGACTACGACGGGGAAGACGACCTCGCGCGGAAGTTTCTCGTCGGCAACCGGCTCGCGCCCATCGCGACGGCCATCTTCGCCAACTCGCCCTTTGAGAATGGTCGCCCCTCCGGCTACAAGTCCACGCGCGCCGCCGCGTGGCTCTTGACGGACGCCGACCGCACAGGCATCTCGCCGCCCGCGCTCCGCGAAAACTCTTTTTCGCCCGCCGACTTCATCGCCTACGCGCTCGACGTGCCCATGCTCTTCGCGCAGCGCGACGGCAACTACACGGATGCTCCCACGGGCATGAAATTCCGCGACTTTCTCGCGCAGGGGTGCGGCGCGCTCGCGCCCGTCTTCGGCGACTGGGCAGACCACCTCACCACCATCTTCACCGACGCGCGCCTCAAACAGCATCTCGAACTGCGCAGCGCGGATTGCGGCTCGCTCGCCCACGCCCTCGCCTTCCAGGCCTACTGGAAAGGATTGCTCTACGACGCCGACGCGCTCTCTGATGCCCTCGGCCTCGCGCCCAACCTGAACGGCGAGGACGCGCTCGAACTGCGCGCCGCCGTCGCCCGCGATGCGCTCTCGGCGCGCGCCGCCGGGGTGGACGTGCTTGCGCTCGCGAAAGAATCGGTCGCGCTCGCCGTCGAAGGCTTGCGCCGCGTCGCCCCGGAAGAGGTGCCCTATCTCGACGTGCTCTGCCAGCAGGTCATCACGGACGAACTCTCTCCGGCCGACATCCTGCTCGGCAACTGGCACGGCTCTTGGCATGCCTCGATGCCGCGAGTCTTCGAGCACCTGCGCATCGCCTGATAGAGACGGGGAGAAAATCTGATGCAAACCGAGCACTTCGATCAGTCACTGTTTCTGGTGGCGCGCCTCGTGGAAAACTCCCAACACGACGACGCCATAGTCGTCCTGCGTCCCCTCATCGAATGTGAACTCAACTTTTTCCATAAGATGATCGTGTGCGTCAACATGGCGATCATCTTCGGGATGAAGGGACAGGATTCGGACGCGCTGGCGTGGTACGACCGCGCTATCGGTTACGAGCGACCGCACGGGCGATTCTTCGCCGCCGAACGGAAGGCCGCTTTCATGGCCGAGAGAGGCTGGACGGCCGAGAGCCTGGCGATGTACGAGCGGCTGCTCTCCGAGCCTTCTCTGACCGACGAAGACGAAGAACGCATCAGGCAAAACCTCTCCATCTTAAAAAATCGCGCCGGTTGAATTGCTCACCGCCCCGTCTTAATCGCCGCTCCATATTGATAAACGCTCTAGCACGGGCACGTCGTCGCCGGCGGGGCGATAGCATGAGAAGATTCCCCGCGCCAAAAATCCGGCGATGCCTCACATTTTCCGAATTGTCATAGGGCGATTCGCGCTGCCCGACCGGGAATAGGAAAGGAGCGTGCGGAGAAGTATTAACTTCGCCGCACGCTCCCGGTGCTTGCAACTAATCGCGCTCCCGCGCCCGCGCTAGTTCTTCTTGACGAGCGTGATGCGGAAGGGTTCGTTGAGACTGGCGGCGGGCACGTCGATCTTCTGCGTCTCGTAACCTTTGGCTTTGACGATCAACTTGAGGCTGCCCATGTGCAGCGGCGGCAACACGGCGACGCCGCGTTCGTCCGACGAATTCCAGGATTCGCAGAAGTAGCCGTCCGTGCGTTCGGATTCGAGTTTAAGGGACACGCCGCGCACAGGGTTTCCGGCCTGGTCGAAGACGCGCGCGTCGAGCCGGCCGATGCCGTTCGGCGCGCTCGGCGCTCTGCCCATGTTGGGGATGTCGTTCTGGTTGGACGACGAAGAGGCCGCATCCTGCGCCGCGGCGACGCTGAAAGTGGCGATGATGATAAGGGTAGCGAGAAACAATTTGCGCATCTCTGGTAAAATCTCCTGAACTCTGTGTGAAAATTTAATGAGGGTCGAGGGCGTCAAGCGCGAGCAACAACTTCCGAGGGGTGTGTGTGGCCCTGTCAATTCTCCCGGCCACGAATGATTATATTGACAATCACCCGAATTGGAAAGAAGAAACTGCGCGGAGCTTTTAACGTTTAATTAAATACGGAAGGTGCAAAGGTCATGACGTGGATTGATTTACTCATCTTGCTGCTGGTGGCCGGCGTGTGCGGCGCGCTCGGACAGGCGATCAGCGGTTTTTCGCGCGGCGGCTGTCTGGTCTCAATCGCGCTCGGTTTCATCGGCGCGATCCTCGGCATGTGGCTGGCCGGGCAGTTGGGTCTGCCGGAGTTATTGATGTTGCCGGTGGCGGGCAGGAATTTTCCCGTCGTCTGGTCAATCATCGGCTCGGCGCTTTTCGTCGCCGTCATCAGCCTGATCACGCGCGGGCGGCGCGGGTGAACGAGTTCATGCGTCTTTAGTGATTGATTTGTAACCGGCACGCGCTAAGATCTCCTCTCAAAAACCCCGTTCCAAAGGATTTTCCAAGTTTTCGTATGACTTCCGCTCCGACTACATCCGACAGGCCGAAGGCCACTACGACGGCCGCGCCCGACCTCAAATATTTTCGTGAGCGTTACCCGTTGACGGTGGCGAACTTCTGCGCGCTCGG
>DATCWB010000215.1:0-24855 GCA_036566625.1 Pyrinomonadaceae bacterium | reverse complement strand
GAAATCCGCTCCACGGATGCCGAGCGTCTTGATCTTCGGCAAGTGTGAGAACGTGGCCGGGTCGAGCGCGGCCTTGTCGATGAGAAAGAGCGAGCAGGCGCGTGGTCCCACCTCTTGCGAGGTGCGTGCGATGAGAGTGAGCGCACGGGCGCGCGTGGCGTTATTGATGAGCCACTTTTCGCCGGAGAGGAGGTAGCCGCCGGGGACTTTCGTGGCAGAGAGGTCGGTGGCGAGGAAGTCGCTGCCGTGAGCCTTCTCGTTATAGGCGAGGGCGACGAGGTGGCCGTCGCAGATGAGGCGCGCGAGGTGTTGGCGTTGTTGCGGTGTGCCCGCCGTCCACACCGCCGCCGCGCCGAGCGTGTTCTGTATCCCGTAGGCGTAGGCCACCGTGAAGTCGCGCCGCGCGAGGACGCGCAGGAGCGCGAGCAACTCTTCGTACGACCGCAGCCTGCCACCTTCTTCCAACGGCACGTGCTGCCGTGGAAAATCGCGCGCGTTGAGGGCGGCGGAGGGAGCATCGGGATAGAGTTCCAGTTCGTCGGCCTCGACGGCTTGCGCGAACGAGAAGACGTTCGCGGCGTCCGCCGGGTCGCCCAGGTATTGTTCTAAGGCTGCCGCCGCGTGGTATTGCGCCGGGATCGGAAACGCTTCTCTCATCATCGTCTTTGATACGAAAATTTACTTCGCCGCCAAAACCTCTTCGGCAAGGTGACGGGACAATACTTGAATGGTCGGATAGTCCCAGAGCAAGGTGGCCGGAAGCTCGCAGCCGAGCCAGTCTTCCAGATCACCGGAGAGAGTCACGGCCGCTATCGAATTCAGACCGAAGTTGGCGAACGGCTCCTGAATGTCGATCTCATCGGCATCTATCTCAAGGAACGCGGCCAACTCGCGCGCCAGCCAACGCTGAATCTCTTCAACCGTCTGCGGCTTCTGCTGCGAGCCGCTGCTATTGCCGTTGTTCTGTTCCGCGCCGGAAATATCTGCGCCAACCTGTTGAATGCTTTGTAAGCTCATCTATTACTCCTAAAGAAAATTTTGTCGGAAATGCTGTCGGGTGATTTCAATTCTCAAGACCCGCCCGTTTCACCCACACGGTTGAGTTCCCAGTTGCAGAGGCACGAGAGCGAACGACTTCCGCTCCGCATGCAGACGCTCCAACTGCTCTGCCGCCCGCTCGTAATACTCTGCCGGCACTCGCTCGCTCACCCCGCGCAGCTTCTTCAACTGCCGCGCCAGCGCCAGCACCACCCACTCCCCCCCGCGATAGAACTCTTCCAACCGCTCGCGGCTGTGCGTCCACAGGTGGACGCAACTGGCCGCCGCGTGCAGCACGCAGTAACGCTCGGCCTGCTCGAACAATTCGGGAAATTTATCCGAGGCGTAATCGCACGGACCGTTGAAATCCCTGACCGTCTGATGGAGCCGTCTGACTTCTTCG
Source organism: Pyrinomonadaceae bacterium (assembly GCA_036566625.1). Lineage (GTDB taxonomy): Bacteria > Acidobacteriota > Blastocatellia > Pyrinomonadales > Pyrinomonadaceae > JAIVJZ01. The sequence continues at coordinate 23,414 of DATCWB010000215.1, read as the reverse complement.
ATGAGGGCGCGTGTCAGATGTTGGACGTGCCGCAAAACCTCCGCGTCAACGTCGCCCTCCATCTCCGGCGCGGACATGCGCGAAAGCGACGTTTCCAGCCCCTGCAAAATCAGATCGGGTTTACGGTTGGAGAGCGTCAGGTTGTCCGGGTTCAGTTCCGGCAGCGGGTGCGTGAGCGTGTAGATTTGTTCGAGGCGCGCTCTCAAGCTCTCGTCTCCATGCGCGCCGGGTTTCACGCGGTCGGAGGCAAGTTGTTTGAGTTGCAGGGCAATGGCATTCAGGTTAACGACCGTGCTGCCGTCAAAGAGGCTCAAGATGGCGTTGTCTCTGACAATCTTCTGGAAGATGCCCGAGCGAAAATCATCTCGCAGGTAATGGCGCGCTCCGAGCACGGTCGAAAGATTGTTGACGAGCGTTTCGACCGTGGTCGGCACAAAGTATTTCGCGATGGCAGACCACAGGCTCATCTGTTGCGTCGCCACGTGCGCCGCCCTGACAATGCCGGTCGTCAGGCAGTCGCAGGTCAGCAGGTCGAGGAACGCATCGGTGAGCAGCCTGCGCGCATGTGGAATGGCAAAGACCGTATCACCGTAGAGCTTGCGCGCCACGGCGAAATCCATCGCGGTTCTCAAGGCTGTGTCGGCCGCGCCGAGCGAGAGACCCGCGATGGCCGTGCGGGTCAACTGGAACGACTTGAGAATGACCTCAAGCCCCGCTCCCGGCGAACCGATGATCGAATCGTCGGCAACCGTGTGGCGTTGAAAACTAATGCCGCTAATGTCCGCTCCGCGGATTCCGTGCGTCTTGATCTTCGGCAGATGCGTGAAGGATGAATCGTCGTCCTTTTCGACCAGAAAGAGCGAGAACCCACGCGGGCCGCCCCGCTCGTCAGTTCTGGCGAAGATGGTCAGAGCGCGGCTTCGCGTCGCGTTATTGATCAGCCACTTCTCTCCCGAGAGCGCGTAGCCTCCGGGAATCGGTGTGGCCTGAACTTCGCTCGACAGCAGGTCGCTTCCATGCCCGCGCTCGGTCAGGCCGAGCGCCACCTGATGCCCTTCCTTAATCAGGCGCGCGAGCCGTTGTCGTTGCTCAAGCGAGCCGCCGACCCAACCGGCCACGGCTCCCAGATATGTCTTGCCGTGAGCAATCGCCACCGTCAGGTCGCGCCGCGCGACGACACGCAGCAGGGCGACGAACTCTTCGAAAGATTCGAGGCGGCCGCCATACGCGGCCGGAATATAGTAGTCGGAGAAATTCCAACGTTCGAGCAGGTCGCAGGCCGCTTCCGGATAGAGTTCCAGTTCGTCCAGCCCGACCGACCGCTCGAAGGAAAACACGTTCGAGGCATCCGCCGGGTCGCCCAGATATTGCTCAAGGGCTTCGACCGTTCGATATTGTTCAAGTGAAGACATCCGCATCGGTGAGGATCGTTTCCCTTCGACAGACTTCATCCGACCGCCAGACATTCCAGCTCGCCGCTCAGAAAACCATTGCGACAGAGATGCCTGCGAATCTTTCCGCTGGATGTCTTCGGAATACTCCCGACCTTGAGGAGCGCGAGGGCGTGCACCTGCATGCCGTAATTTTCGGAGACCGCGCCGCGCACGGCTCTCAAGACCGGTTGCAATTCCATCGAGAGACGGGCGACGGAATCGGAGGACTCGTGCGCAGGCGTCTGTTCACGCCTCGCCGGAAAGCGGTGATCGAGTTCCGCTGCAATGACCAACTGTTCTTCCCCGCTCACTTCGACAGAGAAAGCCGCGATGCAGCCGGGTCTGAGCGCCGGGTGGCTTTGTTCGACGGTCAACTCGACATCCTGTGGGTAATGATTGCGACCGCCGATGATGATCAAATCCTTGAGCCGTCCATTGATAAACAACTCTCCTTCTCTCAGGAACCCCAGGTCGCCCGTGCGCAGGAACGGCCCCTCGCCCGTGTCGGACAGGTGGGCGCGGAATGTCTGCTCGCTCAGTTCGGGTTGATTCCAGTAACCCTGCGCGACGCCCGGCCCCGACACCCAGACCTCTCCCACTTCGTCCGGCGCGCAGCGCGTCAGGGTCGAAGGATCGACGATGATCACCCCCGTCTCGAAGCCCGCGCTTCCGCTGCCCACCAGTTGACGCACGTTCGCGTCGTCTGCGGAAGCCTCGACGACGCGATTCTGCTCAAGGGCTTCGGCCTGCGCCGTGCAGGTGACGGGCAGCGTCGCGCGCCGCCCGCCGGAAACTTTGAGTGTCGCTTCGGCCAGCCCGTAGGCCGGGTAAAAGCTGGTCCAGCGAAAGCCGCAAGGCTCAAAAGCTTCGGCGAATCTCTCCATCGTCTCGCGGCGCACGGGTTCCGCTCCGTTGTAAGCCACGCTCCAGTTGCTCAGGTCGAGGCTCGCGCGCTGTTCGTCAGTCACCTTGCGGACACAAAGGTCGTAGGCGAAGTTCGGCCCTCCGCTATGGGTCGCGCGATGTTTGGAGATGGCTTGCAGCCAGCGCAGCGGTCGTTGCAAGAACGCCACGGGCGGCATGAGAAAACAGGGGAAGCCGGAATATAAGGGTTGAATAATTCCGTCGATCAAACCCATGTCGTGATAGGCCGGCAGCCACGTCACGGCGACGCTGTCGGAGGTGTGCTCGAATCCGTAACTGATGTAGGCGGAGTTTCGCAGCAGGTTACGGTGGCTGACCATCACGCCCTTCGGATTGCTCGTCGAGCCGGAGGTGTACTGTAGAAAGGCCAAGGTCTCGCCGGTCGCTCCGGTCTCGCGCCACTCATTCGCTAAATCGAGCGAAGGGATGTTATCGGTCGCCAGCCACTTGAGCCTCAGCAGGTCAGCGCCCTCGGCGAATAACGGTTCGACCCGGTTGAGGATAGTCGCCGTAGTCAACACGACGGTCGCCTGCGAATCGGCCACGATGGAGCGCAAACGTGGAAGCGTCAGGTTGGGTCGCGCGGGGTGCGGAGGATAGGCCGGGACGGCCACGACGTTGCTGTAGAGACAGCCAAAGAAAGCGGCGATGAAATCGAGCCCCGGCGGGTAGAGCAGCAGCGCGCGCCCGCCGGCGGCATCCAGACTCTGCAACCATGCGCCGATGGCGCGCGCCTGTCGATCCAGTTCCCCGTAAGTCCAGACGGCCTTCTCCATCTCCCCGTCGGCGAGATAGGTATAAGCCTGACGGTCAGGTTCGTTGAGCGCCCTGCGGCGGAGCAGATCATTTAAGGTTGAAGGCTCGATGTTCAATTGACTTGCACCCTGTTTCGTGTCGGGATGAAGGTTTACGCTTCGACCGGAATCTCGCGCGTTTGCGTGCGCGCGCTATCCGATCTTGTCTTCAAAAATAATGCTCAGGCAGGTCAGGCTTCCCTCCGCCTTGCGAAACTCGGAAATATCCAGAAGCTCTATCCGGTCGTGGTGACGACGGACGATCTCGGCTGTTTTCGGCGCGCCCGCTTCGAGGCAGATGGTGTCGGCGATGCGCAGCGTGTTTGCCGCCCACGGCTCGTCCTCGGGAACGAAGAGCAGCCGGAAACCCGCCAGCGGTTCAAGGTCGATCCAGCGCGGATTGACGAGCAGCGTCTCTTTGTCGAGCGCGCTACAGGCGGTGGTCAGGTGCAGGCTGCCGCGCACTGCCACCGTGATGATGCGATAGCCCAGAGGCTCGAGGATGCGGCGAAGTTCCTGCGCCGCGAGGGCGTTCGTGCGGCTGGACAGGCCGACCAGAATAGTGCGCCCCAGTTTCACCACGTCGCCCCCGTCAATTGTGGCGGGCAGACGCATGAACTCTAACGGGCGATAGGGCGCGAGCGCCTTTTGCATCGCCGCCGTCTCCTGGCGGCGGGCGGCCGCGCCCATGCTGGCGATGATCGCCACTTCATCCACCACGATGGCCGTGTCTTCCACAAAGCAACTGTCAGGATGAGCCGCGCTGCCGTCGAGGGTCAGGGCTTTGACGCCGTGATAGTTGAGGAAGCCGCAATACTCTTTGTGCTGCCGCACGGCGCGCTCGTAATTCACCGGCGCGCGCTCAAGATATGTGAGTTCGCAGTTCGCGATATTTGGCGAGACGATGTGAGTAAATCCGATTAGCATCAGCCGGCAACCTTCTTTCCGCCAGCAGACAGAGCTACCGCATCGGCCGCCGGTAAAGCTCTCCGCGCCGCGTATCGGGAATCTCTTATCTGGTGTGAACTTTCGGTCTTGAGCGACGGGAGCAGTGGCACTTTCTCACACTCTCCGGCCGAGACCTTTCAACTGCATTATGCGCGTGGGCGAGAGAGTGGGCGACGCCGCTCTCTCCGCGCGGGCATGCTTAACCGACCTTCTTCAGGAACTCTCGCTCGATGACGATGCTTCCCTGATAGTTGAGGGTGGTCAGCAGAACTTTCACTCTGTCCGCTTCCTTGCCGTGGCCTTCAAAGAGGCCGACAAGATTTTTGAGCGGCCCTTCCTTAATCATCACCTGATCGCCGGTCTTCAACTCGTTCGCCGGCTTGACCATTCCATCCGAGCCGACCTGCGAGCGCATCAACTCGATGATCTCGTCTTCGACCATGACCGGCCCTTCCCCGAAATTGACGACGGTGCTCACGCCCCGCGTGAAATAAATCTTGTGCAACAGGAGGTCGGCGTCGAACCGCGCGAAGAGATAGCGTGGAAAGAGCGGCTTCGTCGTATAGGTCGGCTTGTCGGTGAACTCGTTATAACGCACCTGTCTCATCTTGGGATTGAACGTCTCGACGCCCCACGCACGCAGGTTGTAATCGGCGCGCTCCTGATCGTTGGGCTTGGTGTAAATCACATACCAACGGGCGTTATCTTCCGTGCTGTTATTCATCATGAGTTGTCGTCCCCGTCTTTCCTGATGCGTGCCGATTGATGATTGAGGCCGGATGCCCGCTCAAGCCATCCGTCTCCCGCCGTTTATGTTATTGATCGTCTCGCAATAAGTAGAGCGTCCGGCCGTTGGGTATCTTCCGTTCGATAACCACTCCTTCGGCTTCCAACTCCTGGAGTGCGTTGTGAACCGCCTTCACGGATTCGCTCACCTGCTGGCGTTGCACCCACCACGTAGCGATCCCTTCGAGGGTGTCGCCGGCCTGTTGACGTTCTTGCAGGTAGGTGAGGATTCGTTGTGTTAATTCATTATCGTTCTTCATTTTTTACTTCAGAGAGCACCTTTGATAGTGTCTTACCGCTCCTTTTAAACAAGGCAATCGCAGTGCCACTTGCGCGAGACTACAAACGCCGGATTTCCTGTGTGGATTGTTAGTCGCCCGCGCCGGTTAGGGTTTTTTTGTCCTACCTCAAGAACGACTGACGTGGAATTTGGCTTGATTATTGAGCTTTTCCGCCAGGTTTTTTTTGCCCTGGCGTGGCCGCTATTGTCCCGCCCGTGTGCTTGATGCGAACATCTCCAGCCTCGAATCGGCGGCCGTGGCAGCTTTGGCCGAAGCCGGAGAGAAAAGGTGCGCCGAGGGCTTCATCTGCCCGTCGGCGCTTCGACGGTGATGCTGTTGGCGCGCAGGGTTGTGGCGGTGCTGCGTTGTAGTTCAGCGAGCGCCTTGTTGTAATCCGTCTCGGCGCGCAGTTCCTGATTGCGCGCGTTGACGAGTTGATTTTCACGCTGGAACAGCAGAAACGCCGTCGCGCGTCCGACCTCGAAAAGCCTGCGCTCGCCGTCCAACTGCAACTGCGCATTTTCGCGTGCGGAACGCGCGGCCAGCACACGCTGGCTCGCCGTCTCAACCGATTGCACGGCATTGCGAACCTCGACTTCGACCTGTAGTTCCTGCCTGCGCGCGAGCGCCCGCAATCGTTGTTGGGCAAACTCCGCCCCGGCCAGGTCGGCCTGCGCCGTGCGATTGTTCAGAGGCAATTGAATCGTCACGCCGACGACGACGGTGCGCGAGCCGAGGCCGACCAGATTACTCAGGCTTTGCGCGTATCCGCCGCGCAGATTCTCCGGGATGGTGCTGCCCTCGCGGGTGGTGAGCGGCGCGCCCGCAAGCCCCGTGGTTGAGATGGTCGAAGTGAGGTCAACACGCGGGCGCGTCTGGTTTTTGAAATACTTACGGTCAATCTCGCTGATCTCTTCCTCAAGTTGCAGATGGCGAAGCTCGGGGCGATGGTCGCGCGCTTCCGCCTGCGCGTCCGACAGGTTCACCGGCAGGGTGGCGAGCGCAGGCTGGTCGGTCGGTATGAACGCCAGACGCCACTCGGGGGCGTGCGGATCACGCAGCAGCAACTTTTTGAGATTATTTTCGGCAATCGAAACATTTTGCGTCGAGAGCAGAAGGTCTGCCTCGCGGTTGGAGAGTTCGGTCTGCACCTCCGTCTGCTCAAGCGGCGCGGTAGACCCGGCGGCGATCTGCTTTTCGATGCGCCGCAGGTTCTCGCGCGCCAGAGTCAGGTTAGCGAGGCGGTTTTGCTGATCGCGCAGGGCGAGGACGAGGTCCCAGTAGGCGCGCTGGACGGAGGCGATCAATTCGATGGTCGTCTGCCGGAAATCCACGTCGGTTTGCGCCACGCGTTTCTGCTGTATGCGAATGTCGCGGCGCGCGCGGTCGATCTCGCGGTCGCGCCAGAGAGGCTGCGTCAGGGTCAGGCCGAAGTTGGTCGCATAGGTCGGGTTGAGCGTATTTAAAGTCGAACTCGTGGAGCGGCGATAGTTATTGAAAAAGAGTTCGTATTGTCCGCCCCATCGCTCGAAACGCCGCACCAGCGAGGGGGCTAAGGAAAATTCGGTCTGGGTGAGGGTGCCCGCTTTATTTGACCCGCTCAGAACGCTCGATTGCGGAGAGATGGAATGACTGAACTGCGGCGCGAACACGAGTACGGGGTCGTAGACGCCTCGCAGAGATCGCAGGGCGGTTTCGGAGATACGCACGTCATTTCGCGCCACTTCAATGTCATTATTGTTTTCCAGCGCGAGCCGGATGGCGTCATTCAGAGAGAGCGGACGTGTCTCGCTGCTCGTCACCCCGGCACGCGCCAGAGAGGGGCGCGCCGGGCTGGTTGCCGTCACTGCGACGGCGTTTGCATCCCCGGTATTGCGTGTTGACGGCGTGATGTTCGCTTCGCTCTCACGCGTGATCAGGTTTGAGCCGACCAGCGTAGGGCTGGTCTGCCCCGCGACGCAGGCGCACACAGCCAGCAGGAACATCAACGCGCGGAGCATCCGGCTCGCGCTGAGATAACTACTTAAGCCAAACGCCTTCTTGCGGCCATTCATTTTTGAGTTGTCGTCGTTCATCTTTATCATTTAAGAAGCGCCTCCGAACTGCCGGAGAGACGGCGAGGCCGCCCCGGCCAGTCGCTTCGCGGGATTTCAAAGCAAATGGAATACCACCCCGATTCGACGAAAAAGCCCGCCTTTATCGCGCGTTTCTTAAAACGTGATGGCGACATAGGATGTAATTGCCCGACGGCGATCTCTTCCGGAGGCGGTCTTGCCGCACTTCGGCGGGCAAAATCAGGCGCGGCAAAGTAGGATGTTTTTCCCCTATCCCCGCCGCATATTCTCCGTCTGCGTACATGCAAGGGGCGGCGGCGGCACACGCCCCGCTGCGCGACGAGTTCGGGATGAACGACGAAACATCCTTCGGCCTGAAACGCGCGTCCGCACAGTCAAGCGCCAGCGTCGCCCTCGACGCTCGTGCGCCGCCGCCATCACAGCCTTGTTGAGACGCCTGACGATGCTCTAGAGTGAGGCATCACTCCAGCACTCGAAAGGAGAGAAAGGAACCTGTCCTTGCTTTCTCTCTTCCCCCATTTCGCAATATCGGCCGGTATGGTTTATGATAGTCCTCATCTGGCATGCGGTGAATCCAAATGCCAAGTGGTTGCTGGGGTGAGGACAGTAACCACGCACTAGAACAGGCGCGGTGGCTCCCAATGCTGCCGCGCCTGTTCGCCTATTTAGAACAGGACTCAAAACAATTTTGAGTCAGTTCCCTTCCCGGCTAATACGGACGCACGGATTCACCCACCACGCATTGAAGACTCACGACCTGCGGAAAGGCATCGAGGGCTGGCGTTTGTGAAGCGCGCTCGCGAGACGATCTTTGACGTTCGTTTGGTCTTGTCACCTCGTCGAAAAATTTTCTTGTCATTCTTTTCTCGTCAGGGCGATAATCGGCGCGCTCAAGGTGTCTGTTCGGACATGTTCATGTATGCCGCTCGCGGTTGGTTGATAGGCCGGAAAGAACTCCCATAATATTTGCAAAGCAACTGCCCTAATACTACAAGACGACCTGGCCGGACGCGTCTCATGTTTTTCCTGCTGGGCGCGGCTCTCGTCTGCTTAACGTCGCCCGCGCACGGCCGCGTAGCGGTCAGGCCGGTGTCCGCGCCCACGCCGCGACTGCCGGGCTTTCATGCCCAGACGTGGACGACGGAACAGGGCTTGCCCGGCGACACGATTCGCGCCGTGCAGCAGACCCGCGACGGCTATCTCTGGATCGCGACGCAGGGAGGTCTGGCGCGTTTCGACGGCGTGCGCTTCCACGTCTTCAATCAACAGAGTGTCAAAGAGTTTCGCACTAACGAGTGCTCCGCGTTGTTGGAAGACGCGCCAGGCCAACTCTGGATCGGGACTATCGGCGGCGGCCTCATGCGTTACGCGGCGGGTAAGTTCACGGCCTACGGGCGCGCGGAGGGGCTGCCGACCGATGTCGTCATACGTCTCTTCGAAGACCGCGCGGGTCGCCTCTGGATCACTTCTTACGAGAGCCTCACACTGTTCGAGGGCGGCAAGTTCACAACCTTCAACACGGCCGACGGCGGGCGCAACGTCTATGCGTTCCCGTTCTACGAGGACGAAGCGGGGCGCGTCTGGTTCTTCAACTCGCGCGGCTTAAGCTTCACGAACAGTTCCACGCTCGGCTTCTACAAGGACGGGCGTCTGCACACCGGCGACGAGGCGGCGCAACTCTTCCCGCGAAAGTTCGCCATGAACTCCGGCAGCCTCGCGGTGCGCGATGCGTTCTGGGTGCAGTCGCCGGAGACGAGGACGCTCACGCGCCTGCCTTTCGCACGGGACGGCACGCAGGCCGAAGTAAAATACGGAGCGGACATCGTTGCGCCCACGCGCGCTTACGAAGACGCGATGGGAAGACTCTGGATCACGACGAACCGGCAGGAACTGTTTCTTCTGAGCGACGGCGAGTTGCGGCGCGTGGCATCGAATGCGCCGCCGCGCGGCGCGATCAACGCCCTGCACGCAGACCGCGAAGGTAATCTCTGGGTGGGCACAAACGACGGCTTGACGAGGCTCAAAGCGCAGACGTTTGCCGCCTACACCACCGCCGACGGTCTGGCGCACGAGTCGCCCTGGACGATCTTTGAAGACAGTCGCGGCGAGCTATGGATCGGCACGACCGAGGGGGTGAATCGTTGGCGCGACGGTAAATTCCACACCTACACGGCGCGCGACGGGATGGCCGGGAGCGCCGTGGTGAGCATCGCGGAAGATGCGTCGGGGCGAATGTGGTTCGGCTCGACCGACGGCCTGACGAGTTACAGCGACGGGCGATTTCAAGCCTACGCGCGGCGCGAAGGCTTGTTGAGCGAGAACGTTCGCGGCGTGCTGGTTGACCGGCGCGGGCGGCTCTGGGTCGGCACGGTCGGCGGGTTGCACCTCTTCGAAGACGGCCGCTTCAAGCCGTACACGACCGCCGAGGGGCTGGCGCACAACAACGTCCTCTTCATGCACGAAGACGCGCAGGGCGCGCTCTGGGTCGGCACGCCGAACGGCCTGAGCCGCTTGCGCGACGAACGTTTCGAGGTCTTCACCACGAAGGACGGCCTCGCCTCGAACATCGTCATCGGGGCGCACGAGACGGCGGACGGCGTGCTCTGGTTCGGCACGCTCGGCGGCGGACTCGCGCGCTTCAGGGACGGACGGTTCAAGTCCGTCACCACGGCGGCGGGTCTCGGCGACGACACCATCACGCGCGTGCTCGAAGACGGCGCGGGCAACTTATGGTTGGGCAGCACGCGCGGCGTGCTGCGTGCGAGTTTGAAGGAGTTGAACGACTACGCGGACGAACGCGCGCGCTCGGTGACGTGCATCGTCTATGGCAAGGCCGACGGGCTGCCTTCGATTGATTGCAGCGGCGGCACTCAACCGGCGGGCTGGCGTACCCGCGCCGGGATACTGTGGTTTCCGACGGCGCAGGGCGTCGCAGTGGTTGATCCGTCGCGGCTGGCGCGCAACGAACTTCCGCCGCCCGTCGTCGTCGAACGTCTCGTCGTGGATCACGCTGCGGTCGCGCTCGCGGACGGCTTGCGTCTGCCGCGCGGCAGTCGCGCCGTCGAGTTTCATTTCACGGCGCTGAGTTTCGTTGACCCGTCGAAGGTCAGGTTTCGCTACATGCTCGAAGGCTTCGACCGCGACTGGGTGGAAGCGGGCGCGCGGCGCGACGCCTTCTACACGAACCTGCCGCCGGGCAGTTATCGCTTTCGCGTCCTCGCCGCAAATGACGACGGCGTGTGGAGCGAACGGAGCGCGACGCTCGCTTTCACCCTGCCGCCTTACTTCTACCAGACGCGCTGGTTTTATCTCGCCGCCGCCATGCTTACCGCCGCCGCGATGTGGGGCATCTATCAATTGCGCGTGCGGCAGTTGAAACACGAATTTGTCGCCGTGCTGGAGGAGCGCAACCGGATCGCACGCGAACTGCACGACTCGCTCGCGCAGGGGTTCACGAGCATCTCGATCCATCTCGAAGCCGTGAGCGCGAAGATGGGCGCGCCGCACGACGCCGCGCGCGAGCATCTGAATCAGGCGCGCCTGCTCGTGCGCAGCAGCCTCGCCGAAGCGCGGCGCACGGTGCGCGATTTGCGCTCGGAGTTGTTGGAGGCGGGCGACCTGTCGGCCGCGCTCTCGCGGGTCGCGGGACAGTTGACCGCCGGGACGAACGTGTCTGCGGAGGTGTCGGTCGCGGGGGCGTCAAGACCACTGCCCGCGCGCATCGAGAGCAATCTGCTGCGCGTCGGGCAAGAGGCTTTGACGAATGCCGTGCGCCACGCGGGCGCGCGCACCGTGCGGGCGCGGCTCGAATACGGCCACGGTCGTGTGAGACTCCGCATCGAAGACGACGGGCACGGCTTCGACGTACACACGACTGACGCGGCATCGAACGGCGGCGGCTTCGGCCTGCGCGGGATGCGCGAACGGCTCACACAAATCGGCGGCACGCTTGCGGTCGAGAGCCTTCCGGGACGGGGCACACAGATCACCGCCACCGTCCCGCTTGGCGAAAACGGGGATGGAGAATGAAGCGGCCAACATATGCGCGCGCTTCGACATCTTCGGGTTGAGTGAGAGAAGGAGTTTTGAAGTCAACTATGACGGAGCAAACCAACGCGGGCGGGGAGAAGATTCGTCTTCTCATCGCGGACGATCACCCGTTCTTTCTGGACGGGTTGGCGGCCAACCTCGAAGCCGAGCCGGACATGACGGTCGTGGCGCGCGCGGCGGACGGGCGGCAGGCAGTCGAGTTGTGCCGCGAGCACGCGCCCGACGTGGTCTTGATCGATCTACGCATGCCGGTGCTGAACGGCGTCGAAGCGATCCGTGAGATCGTCGTCTGCTCGCCCACGAGCCGCATCATCGTCCTCACCACCTACGACGGCGACGAAGACATCCACCGCGCGCTCAAGGCCGGGGCGAAGTCTTACCTGCTCAAGGACGTGTTCCGCGAAGAACTGCTGGCGGCCATCCGCGAAGTGTACGGCGGGCGGCGGCACATCCCCGCACAGGTGGCCGGGCGGCTGGCCGAGCGCGCCTTCGCCGACGAGTTGACCGAGCGCGAGCGCGAAGTGCTGCGGCTCATCGCGGGCGGCAAGTCGAACCGCGAGATCGGCACGGCGCTCTCAATCGCCGAGGGCACGGTTAAAGCGCACGTCAACAACATCCTCAACAAACTGAACGCCAACGACCGCACGCAGGCCGCGATGATCGCGCTCCAGCGCGGACTCTTCCGCTTCGACTAACTCCCGCCCTTTACCGCCCGCCGCCTATATCTAAAGTTTACCCGCACGTAGGACTTTTGCCCGATGCGGAAGTCTGCGCCCGCCATCTACAATCCGAGACGTTGAAAAGCACCTCCCACACGCGTCCACGAACGACCCGGAGAATACCGATTTGTCAGCACGTCTCATCTCTTCCCGCACAGTTCTTCTCAAAATCAACCGCCCGCATCGGCAGAGGGCGCGCCTGCTGGAATTGCTCTACCTCGCCTGCGCGCTGCTGCTCGGCGCGCTGCTCGCCGCGACGACTCTCGACGCCGCTCCCCTCCGGCGCGCAGATGCGCGACAGCAGGACGAACGCGCGCAACATGCCGTAGAGATGTGGCCCGTCGTTCATCTCGCGCCGCGCGCCGCCGTCGCGGAGTCCGGCGCGAAGTAAGAGATCGTCCGCCCAATCCACTTGAAAAAGTCTTCGTCAAAAAGGAGTCCTGAATCTTGAACCGTATTAAGAAGCCCCTTGTCCTCGTCTCGATCATTTTGTCTTTTGTCGCCCTCTCGTTCGCCGTCAATCGCACGGGTTCGGCGCGGCCGGCGGGTGAAAGCGAATTGCTGAAACTGCGCGGAGCCGATGCCCTCCGCTTTCTCAACGACAACGGGATGCACGAACCACTGGCCGCGGCGACGGGCGCGTTCGTCGAACAGGCGCGCTTGCTGGCAAGCGATGGCGCGAGCCAGGACTTTATGGGCTTCAGCGTCGCCGTGAGCGGCGATACGGCGGTCGTCGGCGCACCCGCCGACATGGTTGACTCGAAGAACCGGCAAGGCTCCGTCTACGTCTACGTGCGCGCGGGCACGACCTGGACGCAGCAGCAGAAACTGACGCACTCGGACGGCACGGCCAACGACGAATTCGGCTACTCGGTCGGCATCGTGGGCGACACCATCGCCGTCGGCAGGCACAACACGCAGACCGGCGTAAACCGCACGCGCGGCGCGGTCTATATCTTCAAGCGGACGGGCGCGACGTGGGCGGAGCAGCAAATTTTGACGGCGGACGACGGCGTCGAGGGCGACCTCTTCGGCAACAGTCTCGCGTTTGAGAACGACACGCTCATCGTCGGCGCGCTACAGAAAAACATCGGCTCGAACTTCTTTCAGGGCGCGGCCTACGTCTTCACGCGTGGCGGCGCGAGCAGCAGTTTCGCGCAGCAGGCGAGACTGACGGCCGACGACGGCGGCTTCGCAAACTTCTTCGGCTACTCGGTCGCCATCTCGGGCGACACGGTCATCATTGGCGCGACCGGCCTCGCGGGCGGAGACGCCGCGAGCGGTCGCGGCCGGGCTTACGTCTACGTGCGCACGGGCGCGACGTGGACGCAGCAGCAAAAACTTTTGGCTTCGGATGGCGCATCGGGCGACGCCTTCGGCTACTCGGTCGGCGTCTCGGGCGACACGGCCATCATCGGGGCGCGCGCCGACGTGGTCGGCTCGGCGGGCGAGATCGGTTCGGCCTACATCTTCACGAGGGCGGGCGCGACCTGGGCTGAACAGCAGAAGCTCACCGCCGCCGAAACCACGCCGCGCAACGATTTCTTCGGCAACAGCGTCGCCATCTGGGGCGACACCGTCGCCATCGGCTCGCCCGCCCACGAGTTCAAACCGGGCGTCGCCAATCACGGGGCGGTCTATGTCTTCAGTCGCAGCGGCGCCCTCTGGACGCGGCAGCAGAAACTTCTCCACGCCGACTTCGCCCCCGACAACCTCGGCCAAGCGGTGGCCTTCGACGGCGCATCTATCCTCGCGGGCGCGCCCGCCAAGAACAGCGCGCGCGGGGCAGCCTACGTCTTCGCGCGCGAGCCGGTCGACCCGAACCGCATCAACGGCGCGCTGAGCGGGCAGTCGAGTTTCTCCGGCAGGTCTGTGGACATAGACGGCGACACGGCCATCCTCAGCGCGGACAACGACAGCATCGACGGCACGGCCAACGGCACGAGGACGGGCGCGGCCTACATCTTCGTGCGCACGGGCGCGACGTGGACAGAGCAGGCGCGACTCACGCCACCCGACGGCGCGGAAGGCGACGACTTCAGCTTCAGCGTGGCGATTTCAGGCGACACCGCCATCGTCGGCGCGCATGATCACAAGGTCGGCGCGAACGCCAGTCAGGGCGCGGCCTATATCTTCACCCGCACGGGCACGACGTGGACGCTCCAGCAGAAACTCACGGCCAACGACGGCGCGGCTTCCGACAGCTTCGGCTATTCGGTCGCCATCTCGGGCGACACGGCGGCCGTCTCCGCAGTGGGCGACGACATCCTCGCGCCGAACGACAATCGCGGCTCGGCCTACGTCTTCAAGCGCACGGGCACAACGTGGGAGCAGCAGGCGAGGTTCACCGCGCAGGCCGACAAGCCCGGTGGCGGTTTCGGCGTGGACGTTGCCGTTGACGGCGACACCGTCGTCGTCGGCCAGCCGCTGGAGACCATTGGCGCGACCCCGAATCAGGGCGCGGCCTACGTCTTCACCCGCACGGGTACGACGTGGACAGAGCAGCAAAGGCTCTTTAAGGCGACCGGCGGCGAGAATGGCGACGGGTTCGGCGTCAGCGTCGCCATCCACGGCGAGACTATGGTTGTCGGCGCGGCAGGCTTCAGCGCGGTCGGCACCAAAGGCACGGCTTACGTCTATGTTCGCGCAAACTCGGCGTGGACGTTGCAACAACAACTGCTGTCAGACGAGTTGGATTTCAACGACCAGTTGGGCAAGGCCGTAGACATCAGCGGCGACACCGTTATCCTCGGCGCGACCGGCGACGGTTTCGGCGAGACCGGCAGCCAGGGCGCAGCCTACATTTTCAAACGCGCCGGTTCCAACTGGACGCAGCAGCAAAAGCTTGTCGCCGCCGACGGGTCTCCGTTCGACTATTTCGGCATCAGCGTCGGCGTCTCCGGCGACAACGCGATAGTGGGCGCACACTTCGACAATGTCGGGGACAAACAAACTCAAGGCTCCGGCTACATCTTCGCACTCGGCGCTACAAATCCCACGCCGACGCCTACTCCGACGGCAACCCCGACTCCGACTGCCACTGCGACGCCCACTCCGACCGCAACGCCAACTCCTTCGCCGTCGCCGACGACGGCCACCGTGCAATTCAGCGCGGCGAGCTACGAGTTCAACGAGAGCACGGAGCGTGCGACCATCACCATCACGAGGAGCGGCGACACGACGGGCGCGGCCTCTGTCGAATTGCGCACGACCGACGACCCGGCGGCCGTCAGGTGCGACGACAGTGTGAACAACGGCGGCGCGGCCTACGCGCGATGCGACTACGCGACGACCGTCGAAACCGTCTCCTGGCCTGCGGGCGACGCGCAGCCAAGACAAGTCGCCATTCCGCTTATCAACGACGCGCACGTCGAAGGCGCGGAGAACGTCCAACTGCGACTCGTGAGCGCACAGGGCGCAAGCGTGAGCGCGCCCTCGACCGCCACGCTCGTCATTCTCGATAACGACACGGGGCAGTCCGCCAACCCCATCCTGACGAGTTCCTTCTTCGTGCGCATGAACTATCTCGACTTCCTCTCGCGCGAGCCGGAACCGGGCGAGCCGTGGACGGCAGTGCTCAATAACTGCTCGGATGTCAACAACAACCCGGACTGCGACCGCATCACGGTTTCGTCTGCTTTCTTCCGCTCGACGGAGTTTCAACTCAAAGGACTCTACACCTATCTCTTCTACAAGGCGGCGTTCAACCGCCGACCGGGTTACGATGAGATCATCCCGGACATGCGGAGCGTCACAGGCCAGACGCCCGAAGAGGTCTATCAGAAGAAGGCAGCCTTCGCCGCATCGTTCGCCGCGCGGCAGGAGTTTGCGAATCTCTACGGCGCGGCGAGCAATCAGGCTTTCGTTGACACCTTGCTCGGGCGTTATGCGTTGCAGCAAATCACGACCGAAGACCCCGCGACGCCCGACGGCGCGGCGCAGGTGACACTTACCCGCCAGCAACTCGTAGACGCTCTGGCTTCCGGCTCGCTCACGCGGGCGAAGGTGCTCCGCGCGTTGGTTCAGAGCAACGAGGTCGAAGCCGCCGAATTCAACGGCGCGTTTGTGGCGATGCAATACTACGGCTACCTGCGCCGCACGCCGGAAGAGGAGGGCTACAACAACTGGCTCACCTACCTGAACACACACCCCGGCGACTACCGCAAGATGGTTGACGGCTTCATGAACTCAGTTGAGTACCGCCTGAGATTCGGGCAGCCTTGAGAAAGTTCGTGTGCAGCGGTAAGCACTCAACGCAGGAATCCAGGGGGCGCGGAGAAGATTAAAAGTTTTCTCCGCGCCCCTTTTGCGTCTCGGCGGTGAATGTTTTTGTTTTAGTAAGTAGGCGCGTTGACGAAATTGTCTACACGCACGTCTCGAACAGTGATGGGCGCGGAGCGAAGAGATTGGTGGAGTCGTAAGGCGCTATTCGCCGTCTGAGTAATCCAGGAAGTTGGCGGCGTTGAGTTCCAGGTTCTCCCGGCCGTGGTCGTAGCGCATGACGGTCTTCGGGTCTTTGTGCCCGCTCATCATCTGTACCTGACGGTAAGACAGTCCCTGGTCGAGCGCGCGGGTGATAGCCGTGCGCCTCAAATCGTGCGGCGAGAGTTTGCCTACGCCCGAGAACTTGCCCCACTTCCTCACGATATACCACGCCATGGTCGCGGAGAGCGCCTTGTTGAACTCAAGCGTCCGGTAGTTGGTATGCGGCTGGAAGATGAATTGCTCGGCTCCGTCCGAGTGTTGCAATCCCCGGCGAGTGCGGTCTAACCGCAGATACTCGTCAATCGCCTTCTTGACCTCTGCCGGTACGGGCTGTGTGCGTTCCCTGCCCCCTTTAACTTTAAACTTGATGACCCAACGCCCGTGACTCCATTTCAACTGCGAGAGTCGCAGGCCGCACGCCTCAGACACGCGGATAGAAGTGCGCAGCATCAACAACAGAAGCGCATAGTCGCGCGCGCCATCGGCCTTCTCCCGGTCAGGCCCGCTCAACACGTAGCGCACCTCTCTGGCCGTCAGTGCCCGCCCCCGTAAATCTTCCGGCACGGCGGGCGGCGGCACGAGTTTGGAGAGCGCCGGGTTGCGACTGACATAACCTCCGACTTGCAGGTAATCGAATAGCGAGCGCACGATGGAGAGTTTGAAGGCAACCGTGCTTGAACTCTTCTTCTGCGCGATCAGTTGGTCGCGCCACCTCTGGACATCTACCGGAGTGATCTCTTCCGGGTGACGCAGCGCGGTAAAACGGAAGAACTCTTTGACCACGCGCCGATAAGCGCGTCGGGTCTCTTCGGAGACGGAGCGTTCACAAAAGGCTGAAGTCACACGCAAGTCAATTTGCCGGGACAAGCCACGGTCTATGGCTCTATCGGCGGGCACTCTATCCAGGCTATTTTCTATAGGCATCGTGAAAGGAAACCTCTCCGGGCTGTCTGGAGCGAGATGAACGATAGGAATGATGCCTCTCTTACGTATCTGGAGTCAAGAAGTATATTAATAAAATCAGCATTACCTTAATTATTGTGACTGAAAACCGAAATCCTGTTCTTCTTCAACTGTTATTCACTCCAGTCAATTATTTAGCGGTGTGAAACTTCGTGAAACCTGCTTTTATTATTTCAGGGTTTTTGTAGTTACCAGGGACAAGACTGTGCATTCAGGATGCGAATCATCTCTTTTCCACCAACGTATCGATGAGTTTCGTGTGTCTGCATTTGGCGACGCCCTTGTCAACCCCTTCCGGATACCAGAAGTTTGTGCCGGCGCAGTCGGGGCACAAGCGCTTTTCCTCATAGCTTAGAGCTGGCTGGCCTCCCTGCTCCGGCTCCACGGCAATCTCGGTCGCCCGCTTCTTATCCAGCTTCCAAAGTCTGCGCCGCAGGTGTTCGGCGAGAAAGGCCGGCACATTGGAAACGGTCGTGCGCCCCGCAGCAATTTTGAGTTCGGTGACCAGCATCTCCGCCAATTCTTCCCACTGAGACCCATTCGCAGAGTTCTTCCCCGTCAACTCTTTTTCCGCACGTAACAGCACTTCGACCAGCCGGCGCGCAGCCTCATCATCAAGATTTCTCTCATAAGTCTTAAAAGAAGTCTTAGGATCGCCAGAAACCGTTGACTCTTCTACACTTAGACTCACCCCACTCACACCACTTTCTGCAGTGAGTGGTGTCACCACTTTCTGACTGGAGTGGCTGGGGTGGGTGGGGTCAGTGGGTGGGGTGAGTGGGGCGACCTCTTCCGGTAGCAAAATAGTGTATTCGCTGCCGTCTTGCTCGCCGGCAATCGTGCGTACCACTACCAATCCGGCCGCTTCCAGTCGTCTGAGGTTTTTATACATCGTACGCTCTGAGCCGATATCCGAACCTTTCATGATGGCCGTTTTCGTCATGCGCACAGAACGCCTAGGCACCACCGCGCCGCGAGTCTTCGCATAGAGGTAATCATAAAGCTGTTTGCTCTTGCCGGAGAACGCGCCGGAAGGCACGGCTTCGCGCACGATTGAGTTTGCGACCTTAGCGAAATCACGAGATGGTGCTATGGTGGGTGGGGTGAGTGGTGTGGGTGGAGTGAGTGGGGCGACCGTGTTCGGTTGCGTCAATCCCAATAACTCTTCGACCGGATGAGGTTTACGCAGGTTAGCGAATGTGTCCTGCGTCTTCTTCTGGGGTTGGCGAGTCTTGATTTCGGCCTTATGTTTGCCTTTAGTTTCCGTCATCCAGCCTCCTGAACGAGTCTGAGGGAGCTATCCATCTTAAGTCTTTGCAACACTTCATCGGTCAAAGAATCATAATCTTTACTGCCATGCGAATCCGGCGCGTGTTCAAAGATGCTTTTACGAAGGGAAGGCGCGGTTTGAAGTTTAACGTTCGTTCTAATGACTGTCTCGAACACCTGCCCGTCGAACATCTCCTGCATTTTAGCTAAAGCCTCGCCACAGATGCGGTTGCGGCCGTCGAAATAGGTCATCAGGTAGCCCAGGATAGAAAGGGCAGGATTAAGCCTGCGTGTGGCCTGCATCGTGCCTGTCAGGTCAACGACGCCTTCGAGTGGATAAAATTGAGCGGCTACTGGAACTATCGTGTGAGAAGAGGCAAGCAGCGCCTGCGTCAGGGTCATTCCGAGGCTGGGCGGGCAATCAATGACGGCGAAGTCGTAAGCCGCAAGCGATTCCAGAGAATCTTTGAGCCTGTAGTGTTCCTCGATCTGCACCGAACGCTCTAAGAGTGCCAGCCTGATATGAGAGGGCGCGATGTCCAAGCCTTCGATGTGCGTCTCGTAGATTGCATCAATCAAACTCGGGCGTTCCTGATAACCGACCAGCACATCGGCCAGCGTCGTCTTAATGAGACTCTGATCGAGAAAGGTGAAGGTGGCATTACACTGGCTATCCAGATCGATCAGAAGCGTCTTGTAGCCCCTGATAGCCAGACCCGCGGCGAGATTGGTGGCCGTCGTTGTTTTACCGACGCCGCCTTTCTGATTTGCGATGGCGATAGTCTTCATGCCGCGATACCTCTTCTTACTCTGTCGGCATCATCGAGCACTCTGCGAATGTCGCTGACTCTAATCCTTTTAACCCTCGCGTCGAGCACGTCTTGAAAGGTTTCGATGTTGTAGGAGCGAATCAGCCGCCACAGTGCGGTGCGCGAGACACCCAACTGAGTTTGCGCCTCGCTGATGCTAATGGTGTGCGGGGTGGTGTTTATCTTGGTCATAATTTACCTCGAAGGTGATAACCGCAGATTGTGTCTTTTATCGCGTGTAGCGCACGATGTCAATCGAAATGTTTCAAACTCATTCGTGAGGCCGCGTTAAAAACCTTTGCAGGCGACCTGAAAGTCGAACGTTTCTCTTAACTTCTCCAACTCCCCGTATCGCCTGAGTATTGTCCGCCGGGGAAGCGCGGCATTATACTGCCCCCACTTTATGCAGCGGATAAGGAGAACGTTAATGGTAAAACACCGGGCGTCGTCAATATATGTGGTCGGCTTTGTATTGGCCGTTTGCGTCTCCACGCTCACAACAGACTCCGCACAGGCTCAACAGAGTATGCCCGCCGGGCCACCTGCTCCGGGCAACCGCGACCCGTTCGGCGAGGCGCGCGAGCGACGACAACGTGAGGCGCAACTGCGGAGCGCCGAAATGGTGGGGACGGCGAAGACGACGGATCGGCGTGCCTCCGAGGCCGCCGCCGGGCAGTTGAGAGAGGACTTCAGAAACATTCAGATTCTTCGCAACAAACTCGTGCGTCATCTCCAATCCAACAAGCCGCTCGACTATAAGTTCATCGCCGACGAGACAGGGGAGATTAACAAACGCGCCGGGCGGTTGAGGACACACCTGTTGCGCGCCGTCCCGGATGATGATGAAAACACGGAGCGGGAGAAAAAAGAGCAGCACGCCGAGATCGGTGACGGTCAGATTTCGGACGCGCTCGTGACGATGTGTCAGCGGATCGACAACTTCACCGAAAGCCCGGTCTTCAAAGTTCCGGACGTAATTGACCTCAAGCAGTCCGACAAGGCCGGCCGTGATCTGCGAGACATCATCAAACTCAGCGGGGGCATCAGGAAGGCGGCCGAAAGGTTTAACAAGACCTCCAGAAAGTGAGGCGGTGCGGGCGGCTCATGCCCGGACTTCTTATTCGGCAGCGCGACCGTCGCGGGAAACGCATCCCTCCATGCGGCCACGCATGACGCGAGGAAGCCCCGCCAATGCCTTTGACCGTGCCGCGAGGTCTGCGGCAAAGGGTGTGCCCGCGCTCTCGTCCTCGCTTCGCCTCGACGCGCGCCGGACGACGCCTCATGAAGGCTCAATAGAGAAGAATCTCTCACCTGTGAATCGTCGAGCGGCCTGCTTAACGGTTTGTAACTTACGTTTCACCCCGCCCGCATTATAGAAATCATCCGCACGAAACAGACTCTACCAGGCGCAACACCGAATCAATCCCCAGAGACGACAAGGGACAAATCCGCCATGAAAAGAACGCTCGCGATCTTCACCTTAGCCGCACTATCTCTGAACGCGCTGACACCCCTCGCGACCGTCGCACGGCAACAGAACGCAACAGCCGTCGCCGCTGCCCCGCCCGGAATAACAGACAGTCAGGCGATCTTTCACCGCATGCTCCGCCCGCCCGCGCCTAATGCGGACGCGGCGCGCAAGGCCGAAGAGTTGCTGGCGAAGTTGACGCTGGAGGAGAAGGTCGGGCAGATGACACAGCTTGAGATCAGCATGGTCTCGACCGGCCGGAATCAGGAGATTAAAATCGACCCGGCCAAGCTGGAGAAGGCCGTGGTCAGGTACGGCGTCGGTTCTATCCTCAACGTGGCGGATCAAGCGCTCACGCTCGACCGCTGGCACGAGACCATCGGGCTGATTCAGAACGCGGCCAAAAGAACGCGACACAAGATTCCCGTCCTCTACGGCATCGACACGATCCACGGCGCGAACTACGTGCAGGGCGCGACTCTTTTTCCACAGCCGATAGCGATGGCCGCCACCTGGAACCCCGAGTTGATGATGCGCGCCTCGGAAGTGGCGGCCATCGAGACGCGCGCCGCCGGCATTCCCTGGACGTTTTCGCCGGTGCTCGACATCGGACGCCAGCCGCTCTGGCCGCGACTCTGGGAGACGTTCGGCGAAGACCCTTACCTCGCCACGGTCATGGGCGTCGCCGCCGTGCGCGGCTACGAAGGCTCGGACGTTTCTTCGTCCGAGCGCGTCGCATCCTGTCTGAAGCATTACCTGGGCTACGGCCTGCCCCTGAGCGGCAGAGACCGCACGCCCGCCTGGATTCCCGAAATCTACCTGCGCGAGTACGTCCTGCCGCCCTTCAAGGCGGCGGTTGACGCGGGCGCGCGCACCGTGATGGTCAACTCCGGCGAGATCAACGGCGTGCCCGTCCATGTCAGTCATTGGATTCTGACCGACATACTGCGAAAGGAACTCGGCTTTAAAGGCGTGGTCGTCTCCGACTGGGAGGACATCAAGAAACTGGTCAACATCCATCGCGTGGCCGCCGACGAAAAAGAGGCGACGCGCATGAGTGTGATGGCCGGTATTGACATGAGCATGGTTCCGAGTGATTTCAGTTTTGCCGACCACCTGCTCGCGCTGGCGAAGGAGGGCGCGGTTCCGCAGTCGCGCATTGACGAGGCGGTGCGGCGCATCCTGACGCTGAAGTTCGAACTCGGCCTGTTCGAACGCCCGATGCCCGACGCCGCGCTGAAGGCGAAGTTCGCCACGGCCGAATCGCGCCGCCTGAGTCTCGATGCCGCGCGCGAGGCGATCACCCTGTTGAAGAACACGAACAATCTGCTGCCCCTCGATAAAGGCCGCAAAGTGCTCGTCACCGGCCCGACGGCCGACTCGCTCATCTCGCTCAACAACGGCTGGACTTACGTCTGGCAGGGCTCGGAGGAATCGCTCTACCCGAAAGATCGACAGACGATTCGGCAGGCCATCGAGGCGAAGGCCGGGCGGGCGAACGTCTCCTACGTGCCCGGCACGCGCATCAGGCGCGGCGGCAACGGCGCTGCGAACGTCACGCCCACAGACTTCGACGAGGAAGTTGACATCGCCGCCGCCGCGCGCGCCGCGCGCTCTGCCGATGTGGTCGTGCTGTGTCTGGGTGAGGGGTCGTACACGGAGACTCCCGGCAACATCACCGACCTGACGCTGCCCGAGCCGCAACTAAAATTGGCCGCCGAGGTCGCTGCGGCTGGCAAGCCCGTCGTGATCGTGCTGGTACAGGGTCGCCCGCGCATCATCAACCGCATTGCCGACGGGGCGGGCGCGATCCTGATGGCCTACAATCCGAGCAACGAGGGCGGGCAGGCCATCGCAGACGTGCTCTACGGCGACTATAACCCCGCGGGGCGTCTGCCGTTCACCTACCCGCGCCACCCGAACGCGCTCTTGAATTATGACCACAAGTCTTACGAAAACCAGAACACGACTTTCGGCCTCACGCCCTTCAACCCGCAATTCCAGTTCGGCCACGGGCTGAGCTACACGACCTTCAAATACGACGGCCTGCGCCTGAGCCGGAAGACGCTCGGCGAGCAGGATAAGCTGACTCTGAACGTCACTTTAACGAACACCGGGCGGAGGGCGGGCGACGAAGTAGTGCAGCTTTACCTGCGCGATCTCGTCGCCTCCGTCACGCCGCCCGACAAGCGCCTGCGGCGGTTCGCACGCGTTCGCCTTGAACCCGGCCAGAGCCGGACGCTCACGTTCGAGCTTGAACGCGACGACCTCTCGTTCATCGGCCATAACAACCGGCCGGTCGTAGAGCCGGGAGAGTTCGAAGTGTTGGTGGGAGGGCTGACGGAAAAATTCACGCTCACCGCCTCGCGCTGAAAAGCCCAGAATCGGCAAAAGCCGTAAATCGTGAATC
>DATCWB010000214.1:0-6200 GCA_036566625.1 Pyrinomonadaceae bacterium | reverse complement strand
GCACAGCCAATGTCGCGACGAGCACGACCCCCGTCAACGCCGTCAATACTCTACGCATAAGTGTTTCCCCCTCCGAGAATGTTTCTCTCCCCGTCCTTTGAACGCGACGCGTAATTATTTCTTGCAGCCCCCGCCACACTTTGTGATACAAGATTTCCCGACCCGGAGGAACGACTTCAGAAGATGATCAATTTCGACGCCGAAGCCTGCCAAAATCTCGACACTGCCCTCAGACGCGAATGGTTGGAGACGAACGATCTCGGCGGCTTCGCCTCCGCCACCCTGACCGGCGCGAACACGCGACGCTACCACGGCCTGCTCACCGCCGCGCTCCGGCCGCCGACCGGCCGCGTCGTGCTGCTCTCGAAACTGGAGGAGACGCTCGTCCTCGACGGCGAGCGTTACGAACTCTGCACCAACCTGTATGAACCGGCGGTCGTCCACCCGCAGGGCTTCCGGCTACAGGTGAATTTCCGGCTCGATCCGTTCCCCGTCTTCACTTATCAGGTCGGCGACGCGCAGGTCGAAAAAACGGTCTTCATGCCGCACGGCGAGAACGCGACCGTGGTGCGCTACCGCATACATGCGCCGGGCGCGGCCGAGGCGTCTCTGGAGATTCGCCCGCTCGTCGCGTTCCGCGATTATCATTCTTTGCAACACGAAGCCCTCGACATTTTTCTGAAAGCCGAACTCGCCGATAACCTCGTCAGCCTGTTAAAGCAGGACGACAGCACACGCCTGTTCCTCGCGCACGACGCGGGGCGCGCCTCCGTCGAAGGCTACTGGTACAGGCGCTTCGAGTATCCGGAGGAGCGCGAGCGCGGTTTCGATTTCCACGAAGACCTCTTCAACCCTTGCCTCCTCGCGTGGCAGATCGTCGGCGAGACGACCTGCGACATCATCGCTTCGACGGAAGTGCGTGCCGCAAACGACGCCGCAACGTTGGAAGCGGGCGAGCGCGAGCGGCGTCAAAGCGTCGTGGCCGGTATCAGTGAGACCGCTGGCGGCGAAACTGGCGGCGAAACTGCGAGCGATCAAGACGGAGCTTACGTGCGTTCGCTCGTCGCGGCGGCGGATCAGTTTCTCGTCAGGCGCGGCGACAATCTCAGTTCGGTGATCGCGGGTTATCACTGGTTCACGGATTGGGGGCGCGACACGATGATCTCGCTCACCGGCCTGGCCTTCGCGCGCGAGAAATACGACACGGCACGCGAAATCCTGCTGGCCTTCGCCGGGCACATGCGCGATGGCGTCATCCCGAACCGCTTCCCCGACGGGGACGACGAGCCGGAATACAACAACGTGGACGGCACGCTCTGGTTCGTCAATGCCGTCGGCGAACTGGCGCGCCGCACCGGCGACATGGAATTCGTGCGCGAGCACTTGTACACACGCCTCAGGGAGTTCATCGAGTGGCACGAGCGCGGCACGATCTACTCGATCCGCGCCGGTCAGGACGGACTGCTCTGTGCCGGTCAGGAAGACGTGCAATTGACATGGATGGACGCCAAGCTCGGCGACTATGTGGTGACGCCGCGCGCCGGGAAGGCGGTCGAGATACAGGCGCTCTGGTATAACGCGCTGCGCACCATCGAAGAGATCGCGGCGCGTCTGGACGACGACTGGATGCGCAACCACTGCCGCGCCCTCGCCGAACTGGCGCGCGCCAGCTTTCACGGGCTGTTCTGGAACGAGGCCGACGGTTGCCTCTACGATTACATCAACCCGGCCGGCGAACCGGACGCGGCGATCCGCCCCAACCAAATCTTCGCCCTCAGTCTGCCCCACCCCGTCATGACGGGTGCGCGTTCTCTGTCCGTCGTCACGACGGTCGCGCGCGAACTGCTCACGCCCTACGGGCTGCGTTCGCTCTCGCCGCGCCACCCCGATTACCGGCCGCGCTATGAAGGCGACGCTTACTCGCGCGACACGGCCTACCATCAAGGCACGGTCTGGGCCTGGCTCATCGGGCCTTTCGTTACCGCTTACCTGCGCACGCACGGGCGCACGCCCGCGAGTGTCGAACAGGCGCGCGGATTTTTGCGCGCCTTCCGCGAGCATCTGACGGAGGCCGGCGTGGGGCAAGTCTCCGAAATCTTCGACGGCGATGCGCCGCACGCGCCGCGCGGCTGCATCGCGCAAGGCTGGAGCGTCGCCGAGTTGTTGCGTTGCGAGTTGGAAGAGTTGAAACAGCCCGCTTGATTTTGAAGACGACGGCTGACTCGCGCCGCAAACTTTCCACGACATTCCATTTTCCCGGATCGCAAGGAACGATTAAATGCCGACCTCCACGCCGCCGCCCTACTTCCCGCAAAATTCCCTGCTCCCGCCCGACGAGAATCGCGCGCGAAAAGTGAAGCTCGCCCTCGCCGGTTGTCTCATCCTGCTCCTGCTGCTCGTCGCGGGGATAATCGCCGGGGCGGTCTACCTCGTCAGGGCGTGACGAAGGGCGAAACCAAACCGCTCTCACCAAACCATCCTGAATGAAAAGCCGCATCAACCTTTATGGCTGAAATTTTTTGGAAGCAAAGGTTCGCTCGCTTCGTCTGATAGTTGAGCGATCTTTACTCAGCAGCGAGGTTGATATGGATAAAGCACCAGACAACGAGACCCGCCGGAGTTTTCTCAAACGCGCTTCCCTCTTCGCCGTCGCACTGCCCGCCGGTCTGTTAATCAACTGCGCCCGACCCGCGCGGACGCAGCCCGCGCCCAAAGTCACATCGCAGACGGACACGGCCGGTCGCATCGGAGGTTATTGCGAAGTTTGCGAGGGCATGTACGACGGTATGCCTTCGCAGCTAAATTGGGAGACGAGGATCGCGGACGCCTCCGAGCCGGGCGAACCGTTTGAGGCGAGCGGCCGTATCTATCAACCTGACGGGCGGACGCCCGCGCCCGGCGTGATTCTTTACGCCTACCACACGGACGCACGCGGCATTTACCCGCCCGTGCCGGGAGCGACAGGCCACGGGCGCAGGCACGGGCGGCTGCGCGCGTGGATCAAAACTAACGCGGAGGGCGAGTATAAATTCCACACCATCAAGCCCGCGTCCTACCCGAACAGCGCCATCCCTTCCCACATCCACCTGATCGTGAAAGAGGCCGGTAAGAACGAATACTACATAGACGATTTCGAGTTTGAAGACGACCGCTTCCTCACACCGCAGGAACGCGCGCGGCGGCGAAAGGCGGGCGGCTCAGGGATCGTCCGTCTGACGCGGAGCGCGGGCGGCGTCTGGCTCGCCCGCAGAGACATCATCCTCGGTCTGAACGTGGAGAACTACAGTTGAGAGCCGGTGCGTCTTAGTTGTGAATGCGAAGAGACGGAAGCGTGTTATTTCGTCACGCGCCGCGCGACGGCGATGCAGGCGAGCAGCGTCGTGATGGCGGCCGAGAGCAGGCAGTATTGACAGAAGGCGTGGAGGACGAAGGCTTGCAGGTAGAGCAGCCAGAGCGACGCGGCGAACATGAGCGCAACGACTAGGGCGAAAAGATTTCCGGCGCGCCTTGAACCGAAAGCCGCGAGCGTGGCGAGGCTGAAGGCCGTGAAGTAGGCGAACGCGCCAAAGAGCGCGAGCGGATAGCCGCCAACTGTAGCATAAGGACTGCTAAGAACTTCCGAGCAGCCGCTCGTGACCGTGCAACGCACACTCCGGCCCGACAGGTGTTCGACGGTGAGGTAAATCGCGTCGGCCAGACCCGCCAGAGACAGCACGGCGGCCAACGAATAGAGACGCGAGACGCGCGGCGGCCGTGACGTTTCGCTTTCCCGCGCGGTGGCAGCAGCCCCGGCGCGTTCTCTGCCGGTCGTGTCCATCTATCTGGCCGCCAGTTCGCGCTCGATGGTGGCGCGCAGGCTGTCGTAATTCATGATCACCGCGAACGGTATCTCACGCCCGTTGAGGAATACGGTCGGCGTTCCCGACACGCCGCGCGCCGTCCCTTGCGCCTCGTCGCTTCTCACGCGGTTGATAATGGCCGCGCTCTCTATGTCCTGCGTGAATTTGCCGATGTCGAGGCCGAGCGTGCGCGCGTAAGAGAGGAAGTTGGAACGCGCGGTCGCAGCATCTTTCCATTCGTTCTGCTTCTCGAACAACAGATCGTGCATCTGCCAGAATTTGCCCTGCAACGCGGCGGCCTCGGCGGCGCGCGCGGCTTCGTCGGCGTGCTTGTGCATATTCCTGAGCGGGTAATGACGAAACGCGACGCGCAGATCCCTCTCATACTCCCCTTCGAGCCGCTTCAGGATCGGGTGTAAGAAGCCGCACGGCGGACACTGGAAATCGCCGTACTCCTCAAGCAGCACGGGCGCGTCGGCGCGCCCGCGCACGTGCGTGGTCTGGAGGTTGACGGCGGGCGCGGCGGGGCGCGGAGTCGTCGTGGGCGCGGTCTTCGTCACCGTGGGCGGCAACTGCGCGATGTTCGGTTGCGTGGTCGAAGTCTCGGACGAGCGCAACATGAGCGCGCCGCCCGCGAGCGCGGCGACGAGCACGACGACGATGATGATGATGGGAAGTTTGCGTCTCATAGACGCAGAGGATAACGTCTAAAGCGCGATCCGCGCAATTCGCTGCGTGACATTTTCCAGCCCCACGAAACCGGGCAGCAGTTGCAGCCGTTGGTTGACGTTCTGGTCGAAAAAGTCCACGCCGTCTTCGCCCTTGAAGAGCGTCGCGATCACGTAATCGGTCTCCTGCTGCGGCTTCGTGCCCTGCCCGACGGGCGACCAGAATTTCCCGATGATGAACCGCGCGAGGGCGCGCGAATAGCCGGAGCGTTCCAGTTTCAGGCGCGCGATGCTCCAGTAGAAATGCGAATGCACCGACTCTTCTCGCGCGATGGCGCGGAGCAGTTGTTCGAGCACGGGATGGCCGGCCAGTTTCCAGAGGCGGCGGTAGCCTTGCAGCGTCGTCATCTCGTTGATCGCGCCCCAGACCATGTGTGCGCCGCTAAAATACTTGCCGAAGCAGTTGGTGATAACGGGGTAGAGGCGGTTCTCGAAGGTGTAGCGAAACGGGATCGCGGCTCTCGCCTCGGCCTGCCAACGCTCGCTCGTCGGGTATCCGGCTTCATTCAAAAAGCGGTTGAGCAGATCGGCGTGCTCGTTCTCTTCCACGCTCCAACGCCCCATGAACTGCCGGATGACAGGACTCTTGCCCGTCGGCGTGCGCAACAATTCCTCGTAGTAAATCTCCGTGAAACTCTCCACGTCGCGCATGTACACGATGACATCTTTAAATGCGGGGTTGAGCGGATGCTCCCGCACCTCTTTCCAATTCAGCGAGTCCACAAATTCTTTAGTGATGGCGCGGGGCTGCGCTTCATACCAGTCCAGCACGTCTTGTTCCGTCTCAAACACGAAAGGTCTCCTTGAAGTATTGCCAGAGTATTTGTATAAGTGTCCTGACTTATAACTACGTACAACTGCTTCCCCATGGATTCCCCTTGTAGTCCGAGTTACGCCCGGTCTGACGGTATCAGGCCGAATGAAGTTATCTCTAAATTGGCGTGCGGCCATCTGCCGCCGCGCGGGAACGCTGTTCAGAGCGCGCATGACACAAAACACCAGCATCACGACAATTGACGACAACCGCGCCGGCTCGCTCTATGATCGCATCGCGCGGCTCTACGATCTGACATTCAAGTTCAACGGCTACGGGCGTTCGCTCGAACGCTATTTCCGCGAACATCCCGTCCCACTCGAAGACGACGCGCGGATTCTCGACGCGGGCTGCGGGACGGGACTCTTGACGCTCGCCCTGCTCCGCACGCTTCCCCGCCCCGCGCACATTACCGCCATCGACCTCTCGGCGTCGTCTTTGCAAAAGGCGCGAGAGGTGATTGAACAGGAGTTACGGCGCGGGCGCGCGCATCGAGTCGGCTTTTTGCAGGCCAACCTGCTTGCGCTCCCCTTCGCCGATGAAACCTTCGATTTCATCACCACGAGCGGCGCGCTCGAATACGTCTCGCTCCGCGACGGCCTCGGCGAACTCGCGCGCGTGCTCAAGCCCGGCGGGCACCTCTTTCACCTGCCCGTCCGACCCACGCCCGCCAGCACGTTCCTCGAATTACTCTTTCGCTTCAAAACCCACCCGCCCCGCGAAGTGGACGCAAACACCAAACGCTATCTACGCATCGTCTCCCGTCATCGCTTCCCCCCTACAGACATCATCGGCTGGACGAAAATCGCCATCATGGCT
>DATCWB010000213.1:0-9138 GCA_036566625.1 Pyrinomonadaceae bacterium | reverse complement strand
CGCCGTGCGAACGGCCGCCGGTCGCGTCTTCTACGGCGGCGGCGGCATCACGCCCGACATCGAAGTGAAACCGCTCGACGTGAGCAGTCCCGCGCGCGGGCGCATCTTCGAGGCCGCCTTCCAGTTCACGCGCCAACTCGTCGCCGGACAAATCCCCGGCCTCGAAAGTTACCGCGTCGAGAAAACTCTCTACGGCCAATTCCCGCGCCCGGCCGACTATCCGGTGAGCGAGCGTGTTATGGAAGCCTTCCGCGCCCACGTCCGCCGCGACGCCGAATCGAACCTGACGAACGCGCAAATCGACGCCGACCTCGATTACGTTCGCCTGCGCATCCGCGAAGAGATCGTGACGGCCGCCTACGGCAACGAAGCCTCCATCCGCGCCCTGCTCGACGGCGACCCGCAACTGCTGCGCGCCCTCGAAGTCTTCCCCGATGCCAAGCGCCTCGCCGAGATGGTGCGCAACGGCGCGTCGCAAAGCTAACCCCGAAACCTCAAACACGCAGGAGACAATTCCTCGCGATTCGTAGTTTTAGCGATAGTTTTAGACGGTTATTAGGGGCGTAGTATGATGATGGCTATCAGAGCGTCTACTTTTATATAAGATTTTTACGCGTTGGGGACAGAATACCGAAGGAGGTTGAAATGAGAACTACATTAAATTTTGTAGTCCCGTCCATTTTGATAGTATCTTTACTGATCCCAACATTCGCACAGGACAGTAATCTTACCGAGAATGGCAGCATTACTGATCTAAAATTTTTGCAAAAGGTTTATCTGATTGCTGATTCCACTGATGCGCGCAATCGAATTCTAAAAGAGTTGCAGAAGTATCCCGCACTCACTGTTGTAAGCTCGCCTGACAAAGCAGATTTTTTTTTAGAGTATAAAGTTCTCAGGCAGAAATATAAATGGACTGATGTGAAATTTCCGATTACAAACTCCGAGATGATCGCTTACATATCGAAGAACAAATACCGGAGAGTGTCTTGGTCAAAAACTGAGTATAACACGGGGATAAGCAGGCCGAATGAAGTGAATTTAACTCGTAATTTCATCAAGATTCTTAAGAAGGCTCGTGGCGAAAAGAACTGATTGAATCCAGCACGACTCTGACAACTCATCCAATCCAAATTTCAATCGCCCGCGCCATGACGCAATTTCAGGTAGAGCGTTGCGGGGACGCCGACTAGTGCCGGGTGGTTGCCCGACCGGATGCGCTTCCCAACGATCTGCAAACGAAAGCCGCGACTATTCTTCACGCCCGCCGGGAGAGCTACGTCTTCGGGACGGAAATCAACACCAGAAGCATGGCACCGAGAGCCACCGCGCCGACTATCGCCGCGCCTTTGGCGAGCGTCAGCCCAACCCTGGTGGCGGTCAGATGATTGCCGCCTTTGACCTGTCTGACATCCGCGTAAGTCACCTCCACGACGGCGCCGGTCTCCGCGTCCACGACGCTAAAGTCGTCTTCTCTCGCTTCAGCTACATAGCCTTTCAGCTTCGTCCCGTCCCACAACTTCAACTCGACGCGCGCCGCGTCGCCCGCCCCGACCTTACGAATATTCTCTTTCACCTTCTCGACATTGCGCGTCTGCCTGACCACTCGCGCACCGGCCTGGACGGGCGTCGCCCCGGCCACGTTAATCAGTAGAGCGATGAGCGTTAATGATAGAAATTTCCTGAACATACTTTTTCCCCTTACGGAGTTTTGAAACCCCGTGGGACGACAAAGCAATCCGCGCGCCGCAGTTTGCGCGCCACTGCTTGCCGCATAAAACGCGGTCGGGAACTTTTTTCGCTTTGATTTAGTTGCGACACCTGAAACATATTTCCGGCGGCGGTCGCCGGCAAGCGTCAAATGCCCGCGATTGAAATTTAATCAACCGCGCGCGCGATGACGCATTTCAGGTAGAGCGTTTCGGGGACGCCGACGAGCACCGGGTGGTCGCTCGACTGGATGCGCTTCTCCACGATCTGCAAGCGGCGGCGCGCGTCCGAGGCGGCCTCCGCGATAACTTCGTGGAATTGCGGCTCGGTCATGTGGTAGGAGCAGGTGCAGGTGATGAGCGTGCCACCGGGGTTGAGGAGTTTCAGCGCCCGCAGGTTGATCTCTTTGTAGCCGCGCGCGGCGGCGCGGACGCTGGCGCGATTTTTGGCGAAGGCGGGCGGGTCGAGGACGATGGTGTCGAAACGCTCGCCCGCTTCCTGCATCTCGCGCAGGGCGTCGAAGACGTTGGCCTCGCGAAACTCGACGTTCGAGAAGTTGTTCAACTCGGCGTTGCGGCGCGAGGCGGCCACCGCGTCCGCCGAGATGTCGAGGCCGACGACGCTCTCGCACGCCTCGGCCATGTGGAGCGCGAACGCGCCGTTGAAGGTGAAGCAGTCGAGCGCGCGCCCGCGCGCGAGGCGGCGGGCGGCGAGGTGATTTTCGCGCTGGTCGAGGAATGCGCCGGTCTTCTGCCCGCCGAGCGGGGCGATGCGAAAACGCGTGCCATGCTGCACGACTTCCATCTCTTCGGGCGCGTCGCCGTAGACAACGCCCGACGTGAGAGGCAAGCCTTCGAGCGCGCGGACGCGCACATCGTTGCGTTCGATGACGGCGCGCGGGGCGAGCAGTTCGACTAATAATTCGATGAGCGTGCTCTTAATTGCGTCCGTGCCCTGCGAGAGCGTCTGGAGGACGAGCACGTCCGCGTAGCGGTCTACGATGAGCGAGGGCAGCGCGTCGCCTTCGGCGTAGACGAGCCGGAAGGCGTCGGCCTCGCGTTCGAGTCCGGCGCGGCGCGCGATTGATTCGCCGAGGCGCGCACGCCACCAGTCGCGGTCAATGGCCGCCTCACGCCACGTCAGCAGGCGCAGGGCGATTTGCGAGCGGTCGCTGTAGAGCGCGCAGCCGACGAAGCGGCCGCGCTCGTCGCGGACATGGACGGCCGCGCCCGCCGCGATGCCCTCCCCCGCGCCCACGAGGTCGCTGCGATAAATCCAGAGGTGGCCGGCGCGGGCGCGCTCCGCGCCTTTGCGCGAGACGGTGACGGTGGTTGTTTTCATGGCTGTTATATCGGCAATGACTTTGCCCTTTTCAGCCCCGGTTTGTAAAGCACGCCCGCGCCACATTCAGGTGACAAAATCAGAAGGCGCGTGTGCTTGAATGGGGAGGCTTTTGCATGTAGTCTAAGTGCGCAGCTTTAACAGCACAGCAACAATTTAGTTTTCCGGTAACTCTAAAAGGAGGGTTATTTCAAGATGCCTGAAGTGGGAGATTTAGCCCCGGACTTCGAGCTTGGTTCGAGCCTCGAAAAAGGCAAGAAGGTGAAGCTCTCGGATTTCCGCGGCCAGAACAATGTCGTGATCGCGTTTTACCCGCTCGCGTGGACGCCGGTCTGAACGGCGCAGATGCCGGCCTATGAAGCAGACCTCGAACGCTTCAAAGGCTATGATGCTCAGGTTCTGGGCATTTCAGTTGACAGCGTCCCGTGTAACACCGCCTGGGCGAAATCCCTCGGCGGACTGTCCTACGATCTATTGAGCGACTTCGAGCCGAAGGGCGAAGTGGCGCGCGCCTTCGGCGCATACCGCGCGGCGGACGGAATCTCCGAACGCGCCATCTTCATCGTGGATAAGGAAGGCAAGATCGCCTACAAAGATATTCACGACATCGCGGATCAACCGGACAACGAAGACTTGTTCGACGTGCTGCGCAACCTGTGAAAGGCGGAGGTCAGAGGTTAGAGGTCGGAGATCAGTGAAAGACAAAAACTGGTTTCCACTAACCTCTGACCTCCGGCCTCTTAAACGTTATGACTACGCTGGCAAGAAAATGCGTTCCCTTCACGCCGTTCGAGCGCGAACTGGCGAAGAGTAACATCGCCATCGTGACGGCGGCGGGCGTCCACCTGCGCGAGCAGGAGCCTTTCAACATCTCGGACGAGATGGGCGACCTCGGCTTTCGCGTCATCGCGCCCGACACCGACACCGCGCAGTTGATGGTGACGCACCATCACTATGACCACACGGACGCCGACTCGGACATCAATGTCGTCTTTCCGCTCGACGTGCTGCGCGAACTCGAAGCCGACAAAGTGATCGGCGGACTCGCGCGCAAGCACATCGGATACATGGGCTACACCATGCAACTCAAGGCGATGTACGAAGGCACTGCGCCGGAGATCGCCAACGAGATAGATAAAGGCAGCCGCGCCGACGCCGTCGTGCTGACGGGCGGTTGACCGAACGTCTGTCACCGCACGGTCGTGGCGGTTCAACGCGAAATCGAAATGCGCGGCATCCCGACGGTTTTAATCACGGTCAGCCCGGAAGTCTCGGCGCAGATGCGCCCGCCGCGCGCGCTCTATCCGAAAGGATTCAAGATCGGCAACAGCCTCGGGCGACCGGGCATGCGCGCGCTCCAGCGGCAGGTGCTCGCCGACGCGCTCGCCCTGCTCTCGGAGAACACGCGCCCCGGCGAGGTCGTCACCCGCGAATACGCCGACTACGGCGAGCAGTACGACCCACCTTCGGTCAAATCGAAGTGACGAGTGACAAGTGACGAGTGACAAGTTAAAACAGGAACCCTGTCTTTAAACTTGTCTTGATTCTTTCTCGTCACTCGTCACCCATCACTTGTTACTGTTTTCTTATGACTATACGAACAATCGGGCTGGTGACGGGCGGCGGCGACGCGCCAGGGTTGAACGCCGTGATTCGCGCGGTGGTGAAGACCGCCATCACCGAGTACAACCTGCGCGTCATGGGGATCGAGGACAGTTTCGAGGGGCTGCTCGGCGAGCCGCATGTGCGCGAGTTGAAGACCGCGGACGTGCGCGGCCTCTTGCCGCGCGGCGGCACGATCCTCGGCACGCGCAACCGCGGGCACTTCGTCGAACGCGGCGGGGCAGAGGGCGACATCAAGCCCGAGCAGGTTTACCGCGAGGCGATGGACACCCTCAAGCGGCTCGGCATAGACGCGCTGATCGTGCTCGGCGGCGAAGGCACTCTGGGGATCGCGGCGGAGTTCGACCGCCTGGGCGTGCCGGTCATCGGCGTCCCGAAGACGATTGACAACGATCTGGCCTGCACCGAGTTGACCTTCGGCTTCGTCACTGCGCTCGACATTGCGACCGAAGCGCTCGACCGCCTGCACACGACCGCCGCCTCGCACGACCGCGTCATGATCCTCGAAGTGATGGGGCGGCACACTGGCTGGATCGCGCTCCATTCAGGCATCGCCGGGGGGGCGGACGTGATCCTCATCCCCGAAATTCCCTTTTCGCTCAAAGCGGTGGCGGAGAAGATCGAGGAACGCGAGCGTTGCGATTCGCAGTTCAGCGTCGTCGTCGTTGCGGAAGGCGCGCGCGAGGCGGGCGGTCTGGAAATCTACCAGGACACGGGCGACCGCGAACACGCCCCGCGCCTCGGCGGCGTCGGCCACCACGTCGCGCGCGAACTCGAACGCCTCACCGGCAAAGAGACGCGTTGCGTCGTGCTCGGCCATCTCCAGCGCGGCGGCACGCCGAACGCCTTCGACCGCATGCTCGCCACCAACTACGGCTCGTGCGCCGTGCGCGCCCTGATGCGCGGCGAGACGGGCAAGATGGTCGCGCTGCACTCGGCCGACATCATCACCGTCCCGCTGGCGAAGGCCGTCGCCAACGTCAAGACCGTTGACCTCGACAGTCAACTGATCCGCACGGCGCGCGACATCGGCGTCTCCTTCGGCGCGGTTGACGAGGCCCGGCACCACGGCAAGGCCAGGTGTTGAAGACTCGGGGGAAGGGGTAAAGGGAAAAGGTAAGGATTAAAACAGGTCGCCCGAGCCGCCCGTCGCTCGCTGCTTTTTACCTTTACCCATTACTCTTTTCCCCTTACCCTTACTTTGTCTATATTCTGAACAACGGAGCGGAGCAGACAGTGACCCAAAACGTAAAAGACCGCCTGCAAGCCGAACTCGACGAACTCGACACCGAATTGCGCGTCCATCTGCCGAAGCAGATCAAGACCGCGAAGGAGTGGGGCGACCTGCGCGAGAACGCCGAATATCACGCCGCGCTCGCGCGTCAACAGTTCGTGCAGGCGCGCATCGGCCAACTGCGCCAGCGCCTGCGCGAAATCTCTTCCATTGATGTCACCAAAGTGCCGCACGACAAAGCGGCCTACGGCTCGACGCTCCTGCTCTACGACGCCGAGCGCGACGAGGAAGTAACCTACCGCCTCGTCACGCCCGAAGAGAGCGACCCGCAGGCCGGACTCATCTCCACCACCTCGCCCGTCGGCCGGAGTCTGATGGGACGCGAAGAG
Source organism: Pyrinomonadaceae bacterium (assembly GCA_036566625.1). Taxonomy (GTDB): domain Bacteria; phylum Acidobacteriota; class Blastocatellia; order Pyrinomonadales; family Pyrinomonadaceae; genus JAIVJZ01. The sequence continues at coordinate 2,841 of DATCWB010000213.1, read as the reverse complement.
GGCGACGAAGTGAAAGTACACACGCCCAACGGTGCGCGCACCTTCGAGATTCGCCGCCTCACCACCCTGCACGACGAGTTGAAAGCGAAAGAGGACGGCGCGGGCGAGCCGGGCGAGTGAGACCGACCCAACCCCCGCCCTCTGCCGCGCCGTTCCGCTACTTTTCTTGACAGACCCTAACCCGCATCCCTATCATGCACTGTTTATTTCGGGGCGGTAACTTGCCGCCCGCTGGTGTTTTAGAAGAAAGGCTGTGGTAAGAAGTTGTTCGGGGCGAGCATCGGGCGCGGGGCGCAGCGTATCATCGGCGCGATGGTGCGCTGGCTGGCCTATGGGCATATCAACCCGAACGTGCTGACCGTGATCGGCGTCGGCATTAACGTTCTCTCCGGCATGCTGTTCGGCTACGGCCAATTCTTCTGGGCGGGCGTGATCCTCATCGTCGCCAACCTGTTTGACATGCTCGACGGGCAGGTGGCGCGGCTTTCAGGCCGCGTGACGCGCTTCGGCGGCTTTCTCGACTCGTCGCTCGACCGTCTCTCCGACATGGTCGTCTTCGTCGGGCTGATGGTTTTCTATGCCCGCGACACGGAGTTTCATTCGACCCTCAACGTCTTTCTGGCGGGCGCGGCGATGATGGGTTCGGTGCTGGTCTCTTACGCGAGCGCGCGCGCCGAGAGCCTGATCGAGAAGTGCGACGTGGGCTTCCTCAGGCGGCCGGAACGTGTGGTACTCTTGATCATCGGCGGGTTGTCAACCCATCCCGGCTCGGCCAACTACTTCGCCAACCGGATGCCCGCCGTGCTCTGGATTCTCGCCATCGGCTCTTACTGGACGTTCGCGCATCGCATGTATCACACCTGGCGCGAGGTGTGGCGCGCCGACCTGGCGACAGCGCAGGCGGCGAAAGATGCATCTAAGACTGGGCGCACGATTGAGGGCGGCGAGCAGGCCAAAGAAAACTCGCCCGCCGCGAAGATCGCCAACGAAGCGCCCGCGTCGCGTTAAAACCTCGCCGGAACAGTTTGTGCCGTTCCCGCGTTATCCTGTCAGTTCCCGTTCATTCGGTCGCGTTATCTTATAAACTTGAGGTCTCCCACATTGAACATTTGTCCCTGCTGCGGTGCGAAGACGGACGGCGATCTGCTAAAGACGGCCTGCGAGGCTTGCGGCGCGCATGCCGTCGGCCCCCCGCTGGCGCGTCCTGAAAAGGAGCTTCCCTCTTACCTGAGCGCGCTGGCCGTCGCCGCGAGCAGCGCGCTGCTCCTCGTCGTCTTCCTCGTCAAAACGCTCCTCGCGCTGCTGGAGCAGAAGCCCGTCGCATTCGACTTCTGGAACGTCGTCGCCGCCGGAGAGACCGCCGCGTGGCGTCTGGCGTGGCTTGCGCTGCCGCTCTCTTTCGCCATCATCTGGGTGGGGACGCGCGCGTCGGCCAGGATCGCCCGCGAGCCTTCGCGCTTCACGGGTTTCCGCCTCGCCGAAGCAGGTTTCAAACTCTCCGTCGTGTTGGCCGTCGGGTTGACGGTGCTCATCGGTCTGACGATCCCCGAACGCCTTCGCCAGCGCGAGCGCGGCATCGACGCGGCGAAGAACGTCGAGGGATACGAAGCGATCAAAGTCCTCTACGAGTACCGCGCGCGCTTCAACTCTTTCCCCGCGACCGCCGAAGATTTACAAAAGCTGCCCGACCCCGACGGATCAGTCGCACGCCTGATGGCCTCGATGCGTTCGGAAGCTTACGAGCCGCAGTCGGCCATCGCCGCGCTGCCGCCGGCAACGGCAAAGACGAGTGCGCCGCGCGCCGCGAACGTGCCGATCCGCCCCGTCGCGCTGCGCACCGCCATCGGCGGCGACGTGGCAGGCGAAGCCCTCTCCTTCACGAACTACAAGTTGCGTCTGCCGGGCAAAGACAACACGCTCGGGACGCCGGATGATCTGATGATCCGCGACGGCATGATCATCCCAGCTCCGCCGCTGCCCCAAACCCAGTCGCGCACGACGAGCGCGAACGGCGCGGGCGGCACACAGAAACCCTGACGCGCCTCACTCAAGCGAATGGGACTACTCGATCTCTTCAAGCGGAAAAAGGTTGACACTGAGGCAGCCCGGCGGGCGGCCCTGCTGCGCGCCGGGCGTGTCGGCGAAGGCGTCGTCCTCGACGTAACCGCCACGGACTCGGGCGACATCACGCACGTCTTCTACACCTACAATGTAAACGGCGTCGAGTACGAATCCTCCCAAACCCTCGACGAACTCCAACGCCAGCATCAGGGCGACTACTATCCCGGCGCACGCATCACCGTCCGTTACGACCCGCACCGACCCGCCAACTCCGCAGTGGTCTAACCGCAGAATACAGAAGTCGGAATACAGAAGTCAGAGGTCGGAATATGAACCGGGGGCGGGGAGTTTTATCCTGCGGCTTCTGGATTCTGTTTCCTGACTTCTGTATTCTGCTTTCATGTTTGGAAAAATTCTGATCGCCAATCGCGGCGAGATCGCCGTGCGCGTAATGCGCGCGTGCCGCGAGTTGGACATACGGACGGTGGCCGTCTATTCGGAGGCCGACGCGACCGCTCTCCATGTGCGTCTGGCCGACGAAGCCTACCTGATTGGCCCCGCGCCTTCGGCCGAAAGTTACCTGCGCATCGAGCGCATCATCGAAGCGGCGCAAGCGTCCGGCGCGGAGGCGATTCATCCCGGCTACGGCTTTCTGGCGGAGAACGCGGATTTCGCGCGCGCGTGCGCCGAGGCCGGAATAACGTTCATCGGGCCTCCGGCCGAAGCGATGGAGTTGATGGGGTCGAAGATCAACGCGCGGCTCGCGGCCATCGCGGCGGG
>DATCWB010000212.1:0-3298 GCA_036566625.1 Pyrinomonadaceae bacterium | reverse complement strand
CGGTCTGCGGCCCCTCGGCGGGGTCGCGTTCGAGACGGCGCAGCACGCTTACGTAGCGGCGCAGTTCGGGCGAAGGCGCGATGCGCTGCCGCTCGTCGCCGTCTTCCGCTTCGAGGACGTAGGCGAGGTGTTCGGCCGCGGCCTCGTGGTCGCCCGCACGGTGGTAGAGCGCGCCGAGCGCGAAGTGGACGAGCGGCGGCGAGTCGGACATCGAGTGGACGACCGACTCACCCTGCCCGATCACTTCCGCGATCTCGAAGCCAAACCAGCGGCGTTCGTCTTCGCGCAGGACATCGCTGGCGGCGAGGTAAAAGTCGAAGATGCGGCGCGTCTCGTGCTGCTCGGAGCGATCCACGGCGCGCCAGACGAAATAAACCACGGTGGCGAAAAAGATGATGACGGTGGGCGGGATGCCCATCAAGGTGAGCATCGCCAGGATCACGATGATCGCGACCAGCTTCTGCCCCAGGTCTCTACCCTTGCTGCCCATAAAACCTTTCGCGCGCCGGTCGCTCTCTTCTCGCGCCCGGAAATCTCGCCTGACCGAAACCCTTTGTTCACGAACCCGACACGATGCGACGGCGAATCGCTGCGCCGGCCCCTGTGGTGGAGAGCGTGCCGCCGAGATCGCGCGTTGTCTCTCCGGCCAACACGCACGCGCCGACGGCAGCTTCGGCCGCCTCGCTCGCCGCCGCGAATCCTAAGTATTCTAGCATCATCGCCGCAGTCAGAATAGAGCCTATCGGATTCGCGATGTTCCGGCCCGCCAGCGGCGGCGCGCTGCCGTGCACCGGCTCGAACAGGGAGACTCGACCGGGGTGCATGTTGCCCGACGCGGCCATCCCCAACCCGCCCTGCAAGGCCGCGCCGAGGTCTGTCAGGATGTCGCCGAACAGGTTGTTCGTCACGATCACTTGGTATTGCGCGGGGTCGAGCACCATGAACATCGCCATCGCATCAACATACTGGTGGTTCGCCTCAATCTCCGGGTAGCCCGCCGCCGCTTCGCGGAATACGCGCTGCCACAGGTCGCCCCCGTATCGCTGCACGTTCGACTTGTCGGCCATCGTCACTTTCGTCCGCCCGTGCGCGCGCGCATACTCGAAGGCCGCGACGACGATGCGCTCCACGCCGTAGCGCGTGTTCAATTCCTCCTGCGTCGCGATCTCCTGCGGCGTCCCGCGTTTGAGAAAGCCGCCCGCGCCAATGTACGCGCCCTCTGTGTTTTCGCGGAAGACGACGAAGTTAATATCTTCCGGTTTGCGATCCTTGAGGGGCGTCAGGCGCGCGTCGAGCAGGCGCACCGGGCGCAGGTTGATGTAGAGGTCCAGGCCGCGACGCATGCCGAGCAGAATATCTTCGGCGTGCTTGTTCGACGCGACGCGCGGGTCGCCGAACGCGCCCGCGAGGATGGCGTCGAACTCATCGGAGAGCATCTCCAGCGCGCCTTCGGGTAAACTGACGCCCTCGCGCAAAAACCTGTCCGCGCCCCAGTCGAAATGCTGCAACTCGACGGAGACGCCGTGCGTCTCGCGCAGATGTTCCAGCACGGCGAGCGACTCGTTCGTCACCTCCGCCCCGATGCCGTCGCCGGGTACGACCGCGATTTTCTTCACGTCTCTGGTCATCATCTTCTCCGTCGTCTCCGGCGCGCTCACGCGCTCATGCCGAGTTGCCAGAACAGAAAACTCCACACGTCGGTCGCCTCGGCGACCTGCTTCGCCAGTGGTTTGCCCGCGCCGTGACCGGCCTTCGTCTCGACGCGCCGCAGCAGGATCGGATGCGGCGAACGGTTGGCCGCCTGCAACGCCGCCGCGAGCTTGCGCGCGGGCAGCGCGGCGAGCGCGCGCCCGTATCGTCGCCCGGCGTTGATGCGAAGGCTGTTTTTCATAGACCCGGTTTTTAGGGAGCGAGGCGTTGTTCGATGCGCGGCAGGCTGGCGACGACCGTCTCGCCGACGATCTGCAAACTGCGCGGCGAGATTTTATCGAGCGTGTCTCCGGCCGTGTGCCAGTGGGGATAACCTGAGAGTTGAATCAGATCAACGACCGGAATCTCGGCGCGCATGAACGGCACATGATCGTCTTCCACGGTGTGTTCCTGGTTGGTAAATTGGGCGGCGTGGCCGAGTTCGCGCGCCGTCCGCCAGATGATGTCCACGAGCCAGGGCGTGCTCAGCGTCTCGCGCGGGATGGCGAGGTCGGTGTAGCCGATCATGTCGAGCAGGATCATGGCGCGCACGCGTTTCGTCTCGCCGCGCTCGCGAAGCCCGGCAACGTAGCGGCGGCTGCCATAGGTGTTGTCCGGCGCGCCCGCGTTCGTGCAATCGCTCCACTCCCGGCAGAAGGCCTCTTCGCCGTCAAAGAAGACGAACCAGTAGGTGAAACGCGGCTTGCGCCCGCCCGCGGCGACCGCCCGCGCTATCTCGACGAGCGCGCCGGTCGAAGAACCGCCGTCGTTCGCGCCGACGAAGCGAAACTCTTTGAAGGGCTTCGTGTCGTAGTGGCTGGCGATGATGATCACGTCCGTTGATTCGCCCGCCAGTTCCGCCGTCAGATTCACCATCCGGCGCGCGCCGGCGGGAGTCTCGGCCGTGAACTCGTCCGCCGTCACTTTCAAACCGGCGGATTGCAGTTCGCCCGTAAGGTATTCGCGCGTGCGCGCGAGTTCGGCCGAGCCTGCCGGTCGCGGCCCTATCTCGACCATCTTGCGCACATGCGAGAAGGCGCGTTCGCCGTCGAATCTGGGCGGAGCCTGCGTCGTCGCCGGAGGAGCAGTGCTAGCGGCGGGCGAGGCATTGCCCTGCGCGCTGTTGGTTGCCGGGTTGCCGCCGCAGGCCGTGAGGACGAACGAAAGCAGCAGGAGGAGCGCGAGCGTGTAATTTAACCGCGCGAACCTCTGGGCGCGTGCGGCGCGCGGCGCGGCGGAAGATGGCGACATCTGATTCATGTGTGGGCAGCGACGGGCGCGACGGACGCCGAACGCGCCGCGCGCGAAAGAGAGCGCGAGAAAAGTTCCGTTACGAGGAAGACTTGTCGGCTTCGGGACTTTTCTTCGCGCCTCCGACGTGCTCGGCGGGGCGGCGCGCTTGCCGTTCGCGACGCGCGCGCTCGCGTCCGAAGTTGACGACGTAATCCAGCCCCTTCTCGAAATACGAGGCGGGCACGTCGGCGATGGACTTGAAAGTCTGCGAGGCGGCGATGTATTCGAGTTCCACGAGCGTGGCGAGTTTTTGCGTCAAAGGCATCTCGCGAAACTCGGCGCGCAAATCCTGTTTCACTTCTTCGGCCGTCTCCTG
>DATCWB010000211.1:0-3589 GCA_036566625.1 Pyrinomonadaceae bacterium | reverse complement strand
CCGAAAGCGCGCAATTCGCCCCGCGCCCCGGCGCAGACGAACGCCCCGCGCCGGAAGCCGCCTCGACCGACGCGAACGCGGAAGAGAATGCCATTCGCGCGCAGCAACGCGCCTTGATGATGAGCGCGCTCGGGACATTGCCGGAGAAAGAACGCGCCGCGCTCGTCCTGCGCGATCTCGAAGGCTTGTCTACGGAGGAAGTGGCGCGCGTGCTGCGCTCACGTCCCGTCACCGTGCGCTCGCAGATCAGTTCGGCGCGAGCGAAACTCAAGATTCACTGCCAACGCCTGCTGCGCCATAAAGAAGGGCGACGAGTTTAAGACTATGAAATGCACACGCGTCGAAAAGTTTCTGCCGCTCTACATCGCGGACGATCTCACGGGTCGTCGCCGCACCCGCGCCGTCGAGAATCATCTGGCGGCGTGTGAAGGGTGTCGCCGCGCCGCCGACGAATACCGCGCGAGCCGGGAGATGTTTCGCGCATCCGCGCTTGCGCCCGATTTCGACGGCGCGTTCTACGAGGAGCTCAGAAACTCCGTGCTCGCACGGGTCGCGAGCGACCGCACGCCCGTGCCGCCCGGCAGGTTCTCAAGACTCTTCGACGTGCGCCTCGCCTACGCCGCTTCGCTGGCCTTGCTGTTCATCGTCGCCGCGCTCTCGCTTCACAGCTATACGCGCCACGCGCCGGAAGAGGGCGCGACGCAGAAGATGATCGCTAATGCGAATCGTGAACGACCCACGACCCCCGAGACGGTAAAGACTACGCCAGCGATCCGGCCGAGCGGCAACGACCGGCCGACGCCGCGCCCGGCCGTCGAACCCGCGCCGGAGACGACGGGCAGAGAGCGGCGCGCGTCGAAGTCCTTGCCTCCCGCACCGCACAGGAATATCGAGCGCGCGGGAAACAAATCGTCGCCGGGTTCGCCGCTCACGGGGCACGCGCCTTTGCGCGACAGCGTAAACCTGCCCGCGCCGGCAACGCCCTCGACAACGCAGGCAAACGCCGGAGAGATGGCCGTCAGGGACGGCGGCGGGACGAATGCGCGGCACGAAGTCTCGCGCATCGAGATTCAAACGTCCGACCCGAACATACGCATCATCTGGTTGTCGCCCGGCGCGGAAGACCCGGCGCAGCCGTTGAAGTAACAAGTAAATGCATCACCCGACAGTAAACAGGAGAGATTATGTTTTCATTCAAACTCAGAATCATCGCCGCCTTCGCGCTCGTGCTCGGTTGCGCTCACGTCGCCGCCGCGCAACAGTCGAATAATCAACAACCCGCCGCGACGCAGGACAGGCACGTGACGCACGGCAGTTTCAAGAACCGCGTCTTTGAAGTGAAAAACCGCGACCCCGAGACGTTGTACTCGGTCATCGAGTTGTTGACGAGCGGGCACAAGGGCGCGCAGGTCTCTTACAACCGCAACTTTAAGACGCTCACCGTGCGCGACTTTCCCGAAAACCTCGCCACCATCGAAGAGGCTCTGAAGCGTCTGGACACGCCCGAGACGCCGCGCCCCGAAATCGAGTTGCGCATGCATGTGCTCATCGCGTCGAACGCGGCGGGCGGCGCGAATCAATACCCGCCCGATCTGCGCGACGCCGTCGGGCAGTTGCAGACGACGCTTAATTTCAAGAGTTATCACCTGCTGACTTCGATCATCCAGCGCGCCAAGGATCGCCCGGGGCCGACCTCCGGCCTCATTCAGGGCGAGGGCGTGGCGCAGTTGACTTTGCCGGGCGAGAACGCGCCGCGCGATTTTCACTATACCTTTCAAGCCAACTCGCTCACGCTGAGCACCAGTCCGGCAGGAGTGACGACCGTGCAACTCGGAAACTTCACTTTCGGGATCAACGGCAAGGAAGGCGACAAGGCCACGCTGCGCAGCGACGTGGGCGTGCGCGACGGCGAGAGGGTCGTCGTCGGCACGGCCGGACTCAGAGACAAAGCATTGATCCTCGTGCTCGCGGCGAAACTGATCAAGTAATTTCGGAAGGCGGAAAGCGGAAGACGGATTAGAAGACAGTTGATCTTCTAATCCGCCTTCCGCTTTCCGCATTATCGAAGGATGGGGTGCGCTCCGCTGCGCGAGTGGTCGGCGGTTTCCTGGAAGCGGCGGCGGTCGTTGTGATAGAGGATGAGGTGCTCGCCTTCGTAGCGAACGACGTTCGCCATGCGCCCGAAGTCGCGTTCGTGTTCGGCCACGACGAGCGCGGCGGGGCTGTAGGACGAAACCATCCCGGCCGCGTAGATCGAGCCGCCGCGGTCGTAGACGCTGCCCGCGTAGTAGCCGGCGTCAAAGGCCATGTCGGGCGAGTAAGCCCCGGTGCTGTCGCGCGTGCGGTCGGCGCGCGCGATGAAGACGACGTAGTCCGTGTAGTTGAGACGCGCGCGATAACCGGCGCGGCGCGCGGCAGCGAAGAGATCGGATAGTCCGTCGTCAATCGCGCGCAGGGCTTCGGCGCGCGGGCGGTTGACCGCGGCGACACGCGCGCCGCGCGGCGTCTCGATAAAATAGTTGAAACGGTCTCTCGTGTAAGACTCGGCGCGGGCGACGGTGCCCCGGTCAACGCTCGCCGGTTGAACGTTCCTTCGTTGTCCGTACATGCGTTGCGCGCTTGCGCCCGGCAACAAATTTCCGCCGGCGAGCACGGCGCAGGCGACCGCTAAGGCGATTGCCGCGACGGCGCGCGCCGCTGGCCTCTTGTTCGTGTAGTTCCTCATCTTGCTTGTTCCCTATGAACTCTTAAAAGCCTGATGCCCTCTCAAGAACGGCGGCTTCAACGTGGCCGGCGTTTTGAGGGGGCATCAGTTGCGTCTAAACAGGTCTAGTAATTTGCGTGCGGCGCGTTCTCGTTCGAGCCTTCGCGCGTTGCGCTGCCGCTGTGTGCGAAAGGGTCTGAGCGGGTTTAGTCCGGCTGCTTTCCCCGCTTGTCTTCCTTCGGCTTTTCGCGTTGCTCCCGGCGCGGTTCTTCGCGGGGCGGCTTCTCCTTTTTGTCGAAGACCTTCGGGTCTTTCGGCGGAGGGTCGCGCTGATCCCTCTGCGGCTGCGCCGCCAGCGAACTGGCGGAGAGCGCCGAGAAGATCAAGGCGGACGCTATAATTTTCTTAAAATCTTTCATCATTACCACTCTTCCAGCCTCCTCGTGTTTCTGATTGTGTCAGAGACGCGCTATCGGAGGGAGAGGAGAGACGCGCATTCGTCCCGCCTCATTCCTGTGCAATATGGATGCCACAACCGCCGCTCCGGCATCCTATTGCTTTCACAGTCCATAGTTTACCGCCTTACACGCAAGCGCGCACGCTTTCCGGTGCAATTCATACGGTATCGTGTAAGGAAGGGGGAAGGGGGAAAGGCTAAAGCAAAGGCGGGCGATGACGCTCGCCCTGCTTGCTTCCCTTTACCCTTTTCCCCTTCCCCTTTCCCCTATCTCCTGACGAGTACGCGCGCGCTGCCGGCGTTGCCGCTGGCGTCGAAACTGCGCAGGGAGATGGTGTGCTCGCCCGCGCCCGTGAGCGGCAGGTCGAGCGTGAAGGTCTCGCGCGGGCTGTCGGCGATGCCGTCTTCGGGGAAGACCGCGCGCCACG
>DATCWB010000210.1:0-10133 GCA_036566625.1 Pyrinomonadaceae bacterium | reverse complement strand
TCCCCTCCGGTAGCCGAACAAATAAGCGTCCGACAACTCTTTGGGGACGGCCGTGCAGTTGAAGGGGACGAAGACTTTCGCGCGCCGCGAGGAGAGAGCGTGGATGGCGCGGGCGACCAGTTCCTTGCCCGTGCCCGACTCACCCGTGACCAGGACGGTCACGTCGGAGGAGCGGATTTTGTGGACTTCTTCGACGAGCCGCGTCATGGCGGGCGACGAGTGGATGAAGCCCGGCATGAGACCCGTGCCGGTGTAGGTGCTTTGTTCCTGCACGTTGCGGCCGGAACTGACGCGCGCGCGCAGGGCGCAGACGTTCATGCCGAGTTCGACGACGCGCAGCAGTGAATCAATCGGCAGTCCGCCGGAGAGCGTGGCCGCGGCGCGCGGCTCGATGTAGAGCAGAGCGGGCGTGGCATTCGTCGGGCGAAGCATGATAACGGTCGAATCGTGTTCGAGCGCCAGCTTCTCGCGCTCGGCATCGTTCTTCGCCATGCACAGCGAGGTAGCCAGCTCGGCGTTCTCTTCGGTCGCGCCGCCGTGCGCGATGACGACCTTGATCGTGCCCTCTTCGTCGAGTTCGGTGATCAACACGCGACGCGCCTTCGTCTCCTGATCGAGCACGGCGGCGAGTTCGCGCAGGAGCAGTTCGCGCGAGGCGACGGCTTCGGCGAGGCGAAGCGTCAGCAGTTGTGCGAAGGCCGATGTCTCAAGCCGCTGCTCCGTCGAGTTGACTTCGATGGAAGCGAGCGCGTCTTCCGTGCGCGCGATGTCGAGTTGCGCGCCGAGTTCGCGGAAGGTGTGCAGCGCGCGGGAGAAGTGTTCGGCGGAGCGTTCGGGCTGCACACTCTCGTAGGCGGAGCCGAGTCCGTGGAGCGCGAGCGCGGTGCGGTAACGGTCGCCGAGAATCGAGTAGATCGAGACGCTGCGGCCGAAGTGATGTATGGCGAGCGTGGAGTCGGATTGGGCGAGGGCGAGCAGGCCGTGGATGCGTTGCGCCTCGCCGGCGACGGCCATATCGGCGGCCGAGTCGCTCGTCTGCTCGGTGACTTTTTGCAGTTCGGAAACGCACTCGCGCGGGTCGTCGCAGCGCAGGTAAACTTCGGCGAGCAGCAGGCGCGAATCGCAGACCGCCTGCCGATCCCCGATGCGCTCGGCGAGCGCGAGAGCCTGCGTGCTTTCGTCGAGCGCGCGCCCGGATTCCTCCATCGCCAGATGACAGCGCGCCAGCGTGCGCAACGCCTGACACGCATACCACTTGTTGCCGTGATCGTGTGAGAGCCGGACGGCGCGTTGCAGGTGCTCCTGCGCTTTCAAGAGGTTGCCGCGCAGCATCTGTAACTCGCCGAGCGAGTCGAGCACCATCGGAACCACCTTGTCTTTCGCGCCCTGCTCGTCGAACTCCGAAGCACGCGCCAGAGCGCGTTCCAACACCGTCTCGGCGCGCGCCCAGTCTCCGACGAGTGTGAGGTTGATGCCGAGGTTGTTGTAGCCGAGCACGGCGTTGGCCTTATGCTCCGTGCGCTCGTAGTAGTCGATGGCCTTTTCGAGATAGCGGATGCCGTCGTGCGGGCGTTTGAGAAACCAGCACGCGCCGGCCATGTTGGCGTAAATCTTTCCCAGCATGAAGGGCGCGGGGCGATCGCCGACGAGTTTCAAAGCCTGCTCGTAATATTCCAGCGACTGCTCGTAAGCGCCTTCGAAAATACATTCGAGCGCGAGGCCGCGATAGGATTCGGCCATCCCGCGCCAGTCGCCGGTGTTGCGGAAATGGCTGAGGGCGAGTTGGGAGTTGTCGCGCGCGATGGGGTATTCGTTGATGTGGCGGTAGACGCGCGCGAGCGCGATGTAGATCGCGCCGAGTTGCGCGCTCGACGCGGTTTCCGTCGCCTCGCGCAACGTCGCGTTCAAGAGCGCGATGGCCTTCGGGTGATCGCCCGTGTAGTTGTAGGCGAGACCGAGTTGGACGCGCAGGAAGACGGAAATTTCCGCGTCGAGATCGGCGCGCGCCTGCGCGTCTTCGTACATTTGCACGGCCGCGAGCGAATCGTTGTAGCGTCCCTGAGTTTCCAGCGAGACCGAGAGCATGCAGCGCGCCTGCGCGAGCAGTTCCTCGTCGTCGCGCGTGGCTTTGATGATCTGCGTCAGGCGCGTCTCGGCCTCTGAGGCTTGACCGCGGTCGATGAGTTCACGCGTCGCTTCAATCTCGGCCGCGAGCGCGGCGTGGGCGGCGTCAACTCGCGCGCGCACGCGCCGACGCGCGTCGGACAACTGGACGACGCCCGCCGTCTTCGCAGGCTTTTCCGACGCGCTGCCGTCGTGTTGGGGAGGAGTATTCATGAGTTCGGGCGCAACAAGTGCGAGGAAGTACGTCGGCCGCTCAAATTTTGCTGTCGGTTAATAACGGGGTCGGGCGGAAAGGAATCTGTTTCAGCCTTCGAGTTACACTCTCGAAAACAGTCCTAAAGGCTTGTACATTCCAGAATTTAGCAGACAAGGTGAGAAGTGACAAGCTGAAAAGATGAATGCCGCGCGAGCCATTCGTGAACGGGCAGCGCCATGTTTCTCCAGACATCATCGCCCGAGCGGCGTTCGCCTTTCCGCCTATCCACCGGCCGCCTTTTTTTGTGGCGAGGGCTTTGAGGTTTAAGTTAAAGTAACGCACTGAGCAATTTAGTTTGAAGCACGCCGGCGATGGGCGCATCGGGGCGTTGACATGTGATGTAGGGCGCGTAAAGCTTTGTCGTCTGTTGACGCTTCGGGCGCGTGCCTCCTGCGAGGGACGAACGCTCGATTGATTCCGAGAGGCCGCGATTAAGTCGCCCGCGCGCCTCCGCATGGGAGTTTCTGATGGTTACTGTGTCAGCCCCGCCGAAACGAAAGTTAGGCCCTTTCAAAAGTTGGTTGTTCAAAGGCGTCGAGGAGATGGAGGGGCCACACGAGCGGGAAGGCCAGCATCACACGCACCCGTGGTGGAAGGTGATGTGTTTGACGGGCGTTGACTATTTTTCCACGCTCGGTTATCAGCCCGGCATCGCCTTCCTCGCCGCCGGCGCGCTCGCACCCATCGCGACGCTCGTGCTCGTGGTGCTGACGCTCTTCGGCGCGCTGCCGATGTACAACCGCGTCGCCGCCGAAAGCCCGCACGGCGACGGCTCGATCTCGATGTTGGAGAATTTGCTCTCGCGTTGGAAGGGCAAACTGTTCGTGCTCGCCCTGCTCGGCTTCGCGGCTACGAGTTTCATCATCACCATCACGCTCTCCGCCGCCGACGCCGCCGTCCACGTCATCGACAACCCTTTCACGCCGCAATTTTTTCACCACCATCAGATCGCCGTCACGCTCTTCATGATCGCCGCGCTCGGCGCGGTCTTCCTCAAAGGGTTTAAAGAGGCCATCGGCATCGCCGTCGTGATCGTCGTCGTCTATATCCTGCTCAACGTGATCGTGCTGGGAGTCGGATTTTATCAACTGGCGACGCAGCCGCACCTTCTGGTCAACTGGAAAGACGCGCTCTTTACCACCCACGGCAACCCTCTGGCGATGATCGCCGCCGCGCTCTTCGTCTTCCCGAAACTCGCGCTCGGACTCTCCGGCTTCGAGACGGGCGTGGTCGTGATGCCACTGGTCGAAGGCGAACCCGGCGATGACAAGCAGAAACCGATGGGGCGCATCAACAACACGCGCAAGCTGTTGAAGGCCGCCGCGCTCATTATGAGCGTGCTGCTCATCGCCAGCAGCGTCGTCGTGACGATGCTCATTCCCGCCGAGGCGTTCCGCCCCGAAACCCCCACGCAGCCGGCCGGTGAGGCGAGCGGGCGCGCTCTGGCCTATCTCGCGCACACGTTCCTCGGCGACATCTTCGGCACCGTCTACGACGTGAGCACGATCCTCATACTCTGGTTCGCCGGCTCGTCCGCGCTGGCCGGACTGCTGAACATCGTGCCGCGCTACCTGCCGCGCTACGGTATGGCTCCGAACTGGGCGAAGGCGACGCGCCCGCTCGTCCTCGTCTTCACGCTCATCTGCTTCGCCGTGACGGTGCTCTTCAAGGCGAACGTAGAGGCGCAGGGCGGCGCTTACGCGACGGGCGTGCTGGCCTTGATGAGTTCGGCGGCGATTGCCGTTGCGCTCTCCGTCTGGCGCGAAGGGAGCAAGTGGCGTTGGGCGTTCCTGCTGATCGCGCTCGTCTTCGTCTACACCACGGTCATCAACATCATCGAGCAGCCGGAAGGACTCAAGATCGCCTCATTCTTTATCGGCTTCATCATCCTCGTCTCGCTCATCTCGCGCGTCTCGCGCACGACCGAGTTGCGCGTGGAGCGCGTGGAACTGGACGACAGGGCGCGCGCCTTCATCGAAGAGGCCGACCGCCGTGGCGAGATACGCATCGTGACGAACCGCTGCGACCGCGGCGACGTGAGCGAGTACGAATTCAAGGAGCGCGAGAAACGAGCTGATAACCACATCCCGACGCGCGACCCGGTGATCTTCTTCGAGGTCAAACCGGGCGACGCTTCGGAGTTCGCGGGCGTGCTGAAGGTGACGGGCGCGGATGTGGAAGGCTATCACGTGTTGCGCGCGGAAAGCCCGGCCGTGCCGAACGCCATCGCGGCCTTGCTGCTGCACGTGCGTGATACGACGGGGAAAGTGCCGCACGTCTATTTCGGTTGGAGCGAGGGGAATCCGCTCGCCTATCTGTTCAAGTACGTGGCCTTCGGCGAGGGCGACACCGCGCCCGTCACCCACGAAGTTTTGCGGCAGGCGGAAGAAGACCCGGAGAAGCGTCCGGTCGTGCATGTGGGCGGGTGAGAGCAAGGCGTGTGGAATTCGCTCCGGCGCGGGGGCGCGACCGCACGATCTCATAAACTGAACGGGCAGGAAGTTGAAAGCGGGGGAGGACGAGATGCCGTAACGACTCGTCCTCCCCCGCTTTCCGATGTTTGCGCCGGACACGATTCGTAGAGGCCGCTAACGCTCTCTGCGTGGCGGCAAACGTGTGGCGTGCGGACAGTCTGTCGGGAAGTGAACCGGGCGGAGCCGAGGGGGTGTTACCCGTCTTGCGTCTCTGCGCTGCGGCCTGCGAGAAAGCAGGAGCGGCAGAAGACGGGGCGGCCCTGCGAGGGATAAAAAGGAACGGTCGTTTGTTGCCCGCACTGTGCGCAGTTGACGGAAACTTCGATGCGCTGGCGGACGCCCGAAGCCTGCGCGGCGGCGATGGCGGCCAAACGCTCGTTCTTCGCCTGCTTGCAGGGCTTGCAGCGTTTCGGTTCGTTCTTCAGACCCTTGTCGTGAAAGAAAACCTGCTCGCCGCCGGTCCAGATGAAGTCTTCGTTGCAGTCAACGCAAAGGATATTGCGATCCTGGAATTCGGTTTCGGCATGCGCCCATTCGCCATTTGCCTGGCCGGTTGCCGGTGCTTGTGACATGTTACTACCCCCCACGGATGTGCTCCCCGGAGTCGAACGTTCGGTGAGAGAAGTCGCTCGAAGGAAGATGAGTTTTTTCAGTTCGGAGTCTCGCGTTAAAGACTCTTACTTAATCTATGCGTTTTTGAGATCGCGCGAGCCGCCCATGATAACCCCGGTAGAGCCGCCCGTCGCCGGTCTGATTACTATGCAAAGTATAACTATCACAAAATTGTGTCAAGGCTTCTCGGCACGCTGGGCGCACAACTGTCGGGGGTTGTCTTGACAGCACTCACGCGCCGTGCCAGCATCCGCGCGCTCAAGTGTCAATTCATTCTCGAAGTCAGAGGTTGATTTTCCGGCCATGAAGATTCTCGTCATCGGATCGGGCGGGCGCGAACACGCGCTCTGCCACACGCTCAAAAGAACCTCCCGACGCCGCATCGAACTCTATTGTGCGCCCGGCAGCGACCGCATAGCCGAGATTGCGCGCGCTGTCCCTGCATCGGCGACCGACGTTGCCGCGCTCGCCTCGTTCGCCGAGACGGAGCGAATCGATCTCACGATTGTCGGGGGCGAAGCGCCGCTCGCCGCCGGGCTGGCCGACGAGTTCGAACGCCGCAAACTCGCCATCGCAGGCCCGCGCGCCGAAGCCGCACAACTGGAATCGAGCAAGGCGTTTGCGAAAGAGTTTATGGCGCGACACAAAATTCCGACGGCGTGTTTCCGCGTGGCCGCGAGCGCGCGCGAGGCGCGCGAGATTCTGCTCGGCGGCGAACTCGGCGCGGCTGATTCGCCCGTCGTCGTCAAAGCCGACGGACTCGCGGCGGGCAAAGGCGTGGTCGTGGCCGCAACGCGGGCGGAGGCCTTGCAGGCCGTCGCCGAACTGATGGAGGGCGGTCGCGTCGGGAGCGAAGCGGCGCGGCGCGTCGTCATCGAAGAAGCCCTGAGCGGCCCCGAAGCCTCCCTCCTGTTTTGGACGGACGGCGAGCATTACGCGCTGATGCCGCCCGCCCGCGATCATAAACGCATCGGCGAAGGCGACACCGGCCCGAACACCGGAGGGATGGGCGCGATCACTTCACCCGAAGTGCTCGACCCCGACGCGCTGAAAAGTGCCGTGCGCGAGATCGTCGAGCCGACGCTCGCCGGTCTTCGCGCCGATGGTCTGGAGTTTCGCGGCGTCATCTTCGTCGGGCTGATGCTGACGCCTGACGGCGCGCGCGTACTTGAGTACAACGTGCGTTTCGGCGACCCGGAAGCGCAGGCCATCCTCGTGCGACTGGAAAGCGACCTCGGCGAAATCTTCGAGGCCGTCGCGCACAGGAATCTGCGGGGCGCACGGGTCGAGTGGTCTGACGACGCTTCGGCCTGTGTCGTCCTCGCCGCGCGCGGCTACCCGGAGCGACCCGAGACGGGCGCGCGCATCGAAGGTTTGGACGGCGCGCACCCGTCTTCCCCCGTCCAAATTTTTCACGCCGGAACGAAACGCGCTGCCGACGGCTCATGGCATACGGCGGGCGGGCGCGTCCTGGGCGTCACGGCGCGCGCCGCTACGCTAGAGCTCGCGCTCGCACACTGCTACGAAGCCGCCGGCCATATCCACTGGGACGGCATCCAATACCGCCGCGACATCGGTAAGTTTAGTAGGCGGTGAGCGGTAAGCAGTGAGCGGTCGAAACGAAGCAGACTGTCGCCCTTCGACCTCTTTCCCGCTTGCTGCGCACCGCTCAGTGCTTACTTTCTGCCCGCTCTAGTCTGCCAACCGCGACTCCTGCTATACTCGGCTCGAAGAGCGTATCGTCGCCGAAAATGAACCGCTTGAGGCGCGCTTACGTACTATTCTGGGGGCGCGCGAAATTCGGGCGCGGAAAGTTTGGCAGCATCGCGAGGGTCGAATGCGGTGCGCCGGGTGATTTGCCGGAGGAGCAGAAGAGATGTCATCGTGGAGCAGGTTCAAGCGTTCTTTGCGCGCGTTGTTCGGCGGTCTGATCGAGAAGACGGAAGACCCCGAGTTGATTCTTAATCAAACCATCCGCGAGATGCGCGACCGCGTGCCCGAACTCAACAACTCCGTCGCGCAGGTGATGGCGACCGAACGTCTGCTCGCCAAGAGCAAAGAGCGGCTCGAAGGGCAGGTGTTAGACCTCGACTCGAAGATTAAAGCATCCATCAAACTGGGGCGCGACGACATCGCCACCGCTTACATCGGCCAACTCCAGCAAGCCCAACTCGACCTCAACAAAACCGGCCAGCAACTTCAGCATGCCGAGATGGCATCCAAGCAAGCGCTCAAGGCGCGCGACAATTACATGCTGCAAATGCAGCAGCGCACGGCCGAAGCGATGCAGTTGATCAACCAGTCGAAGCAGGCGAAGTTGCAGGAGCAACTCGCGCAGACCATGGAGACGTTCCAACTCGGCGACGACGCTTCGACCTTCAGCGAGATGCGTGAGAAAATTGATCGCCGCTCGGCCACCGCCGAAGCCAAGATGCAACTCGGCGCGGCATCCGTGGATTCGCAGATGCAGGACATCGAACGCGAGGCGTTGGACATGCAGTTGCAGGATAAACTGCTCGCCTACAAGCAGAGCATGGGTTTGCTGCCGAGTTCGACGACCAAGCAGCAGGGCGCGCTCCCGGCGGCGAGCGAGGATCAGGGGCGCGCGTCGTAACGGTCGGATGGTTGAATCGTGCGGTCGGGTAAATTCTTCAGAGTCGCCTCGCCCACGTAGGGCGACAGGTCGGCGTTAAAATTTTACGGCAGTCATTCGTTATGGCGGACATCAAAAAGGTAGACCTCCAATACTTGAAGGAAGCGGTTAAGGAACCCGTCAATTTTTGGGGCATGGCAGGGTTCGCCGTGGCCGCGGCCTACACCGGCTCGATCATTCCGCTCGGCGCGGCGCTCGTAGCCGAAGGGCTGTACCTGGCGACCGTGCCGGCCAACGCGCTCTACCGGCGCCTCGTCGACACGCGCACCAAAAATCAACTCTACGCACAGCGTCAACGCCAGCGCGAGAAGTTGATCGACACTTTCGACCCGCGCGAGCGCGAGGCCGTGAACTATTTGAAGTGGCTGAAAAAGCAGATTTTCGACAACTACATGAAGTTCACCGGCGCGAAGGAAGTGCCGATGAACATCCGCAGCCTCGAACAACGCTGGGAAGATTTCGTTGACCTGCTGGACGTTTACCGCCGCCGCAAGAATCACCTGCGCTCGATCAACCGGCAGGCCGTGCAAAACCAGCTGACGCAGGCCGAACGCTCCGTCGAGAGCGCGCCCGACGAACGCGCACGGCGCATTCAGCAGGCCAACGTCGAGATTTTGAAACGGCGCCTCGCCGCCTTCGGTGATCTCGAACGCTCCGTGAAATTAGTCGAAGGCCAGTTGCAGTCCATCGAAAACTTCTTCGGTCTCGTCAACGATCAGGTCGTGACGCTGCCGACGCCCGAACGCGTCTCCGCGCTCGATTTCGAGCAACTCAGCGACTCAATCGCCATGACCAAGCAGATGCTCGAAGAGACCTCCGACGTGCTCGGCACGCTAGACGACCACAACCGCCAGGCGGGGAATTACGACATGCTCGTCTCGAAGCAGTGAGCAGCGAGCGCTAATCAGAAAAGGCGGCCGGAGATGTTTTTCTTCGACCGCCTTTCGCTTGTTCTCCCGGCTGTTTACCGCTCCCCGCTCAGTGCCTGCTTTTAACGTCTCGCTCCCAGAATATCTTCCAAAGCGGCTTCGTCCAGCCGGTAAGTCTCGTTACAGAAGTGGCAGGTCATCGCCGCGCCTCTGTCCTCGCGCAGGATCGTCTCCAACTCGGCGCGATCAATCGAGGAAATCAGCGAGACGGCGCGCTCGTGCGAACACGTACAGGCGAAACTGACCGCCTTCTCCTCCAGCACCTCGAAGGGAAGATCGCCGAGTGCGGCGCGCAGCATGTCAATGGGGCGCGCACCCTCTCGGATTAACGTCGTGGTGTGCGGGCCGCGCCTGATGGCGTCCTCCACGGCCTCGATGATCCTCTCGTCGGCCCCCGGCATCACCTGTATCATCAAGCCGCCCGCCGCCTCGACGAACGTCTCGCCCGTCTCGCGCGCGCGCATGTAGACGCCGAGCGTCACCGCCGAGGGAATCTGTTCCGACTTGGCGAGGTAGTAAGCGAAGTCTTCGCCGATCTCGCCCGACACGATGGGAACGGAGCCGCGGTACGGGTCTGTGTACAGCCCGATCTCGTAGCCCGATTCGTGTGTGACGTAAAACATCCCGTTGCCGACGACGGAACTCACGTCGAACTTGCCGTTCCCGTTCAAGTCGGGATTCGCCGCCGGGTTGCGCGCATAACCGCGCACCTGCCCGCGCGCGTTCGCCTCCGCCGTGATGCCTCCGACCGGCCCGTCGCAAACTATCTGCACCGTCAGCCGATCCAGTTCCTTGAGTCCCGCGCCGAGCAGCAGCGTGCCCGTCAACGTGCGGCCGAGCGCGGCGGCCACTGTGGGCGAGGTCTGGTGGCGTGCTACCGCTTCTCCCACGAGGTTCGTCGTCACCGCCGCCATGCAGCGCACGCCGCCGTCGGCTGCCGTCGCGCGGACGAGGGAGTCCGTGTTCATATTCTGTTCCTCGTTCAATGTTCTTCCCCTTACCGTTATTTTCTTCACCCCGCCGAGAGTCGAAACAATGTCTGTCTATATTTTGCGCCCGATAAAATTTTGCGCCCCTCGGAAAAA
>DATCWB010000209.1:0-3550 GCA_036566625.1 Pyrinomonadaceae bacterium | reverse complement strand
GTCGGCGCCTCACGCGCCGGACGGCCGTGACCGCCGCCATGACTGCGGCGCTCGTCCTTACTTTCGGCGGCCTGATCTTCTACAACACGAGCGTGCTGTACGCGAGCCACGCCGCCCCGAGCGGGCAGGAGTGGAGGGCTGAATATGAGCGTCGCTACGGGCGGTACGCGGGCGTCCCGCAGCCGCGGCCAACCGCCACGAGCCTTCATGTCGAGATATACCCCGGGCGGCGTGCGGTGGAGATACGCGGGACTTATGACCTCTTGAACAGGACCGAGGCGACGATTGACTCAATCCATGTGGCGACAGCCCAGGGGGTCGAGACCCGTACGGTGGGCTTCGACCGGCCGGCAAGCCCCGAGATGGTGGACGCGGAACTCGGCCACCGGATTTACTCCCTGGAGACACCCCTCCAGCCCGGCGATTCGTTGAGGCTTGAGTTCGAGGTGCGCTTCGATCCGCGCGGCTTTCCCGTCCACGACATCGACGCGTCCGTGGCCTCGAACGGCACGTTCTTCGGGACCGAGTGGCTCCCCGCCATCGGCTATCAGAGGGGGCGCGAGGTGCGAGGCACCGGGGAACGACGTGCGCACGGTCTCCCCTCGCGCCCGGACGTCCCGCCCCATGACGACCCCGTGGCGCTCATGGACCTCGGCGGGCGGGAGCCGATTATGTTCGAGGTCGTCGTCGGCACGGACGAGGGGCAGACGGCCGTCGCGCCCGGCGCGCTGCGCCGGACGTGGGCGCAGGACGGTCGCCGCTACTTCCACTATGCCACCGACGCGCCGATCCTGAACAACTACGCCTTCTTCTCCGCCGCCTACGCCGTGCGCGAGGGGCGTTGGAACGATGTGAAGATTCAAATATTCCACCACCCCGGACACGCCCTGAACATAGAGCGCATGGTTCGCGGCGTCCAGGCGTCGCTTGAGCACCTGACCAGGCAGTTCGGCCCCTACCCGCACCGGCAGATACGGTTCGTGGAGCACCCCGGCCGCAGGCGCACGCTGTTCGCCCACCCGATAAACATCCGGTATCAGGAGGGGTTCTCCTTTATCAACCCGGTGGACGACCCACGTGGCATCGACCTGCCGTTCGCGGTGGTCGCGCACGAGGTGGCGCACCAGTGGTGGGGCAACCGGCTCGTGCCGGCGTCGGTCGTGGGCGCGCCGCTGCTCACAGAGAGCCTGGCCTGGTACTCCGCGCTGGAGGTCGTGGAGGCGGCTTATGGCCGCGAGCACCGCGAACGCCTCCTCGGTGCGATGCGTGAGTCTTACCTGAGCCCGCGAGCGCGCGCCGACGCACCGCTACTGCGAGCCACCGAGCGATTCCAGTGGTATCGCAAGGGCGTGATCGCGTTGCACGCGCTACGCGAGTACGTCGGGGCCGAACGGGTGAACACCGCGTTGCGACGCTTTTTCGAAAGTCACGGCTCGGCGACGCCCCCGCTGCCGACGCCGCTCGACCTTTACAGGGAGTTACAGGCGGTCACGCCCGACGAGCTTCGGTATCTGCTCGCAGACCTGTTCGAGGCGAACACCTACTGGGAACTCGCAGCGAAGCGCGTCGAGGCGGAGCGGCTCGGGACGGGCGAGTGGCTTGTGACGCTCGACGTGCGGGCGCGCAAGGTGGTGGTCGATGAGGCGGGCGTCGAGACGGAGGTGCCGATGGATGACCTCGTCGAGATCGGCGTGTTCGCGGCAGCGGGAGACGGGGAGACCGGCGTGCCGCCGTACCTGCGTATGCACCGCGTCCGCTCCGGCGAGCAGCGCATCACGCTGACGGTGCAGGGGGAACCCAACCGGGCCGGGATCGATCCGCGAAACCTGCTGATCGACGTGGAACCCGGCGACAACCTCGCGGAAGTGACGAGCGTCACCGCGCCATGAGCGTGTACCCGCCGGCGCGCCAATGGCGAGCGGGCGCTCACGGCAATGTCATCGCGAGGCTAAAGCTGAGGTCGGGCGTGCGGTCGGTCCGGCTCACGGTGCCGATGTAACGACGGGTCGCGCGGACGCTCGTCGCATCGTCGAAATACCCGCCGCCGCTGCGGAGCAGGCGGAACTGTATCCGGAACGCTTACCAGCTTGTGAACACTTCCCGCCATCGTAGTTCCATGACCGGCGCTCTCACTCCTATGTTGAAATTCGTCTAATAGTAAGTAACATTCTTCGTGTAATATTTCGATTTCAATTTGCGGCGCAGGCGCGTCTTGCGCTGCTTTACAGGTTGCGGCAAAAGTAACTGGCCGGAAGAGCTTTCGCGCCTCTGAGTAATCTTTGCAGGACGACCACCCGGTACACTACCGAAATCAAATAAGTCTGGATCGCTGATCTTATGACAAGCTCGTCATACCATGCCGCCCGGAGTGTGGCCGTTACAATCGAGGAGCACTTCGCGCGCTATCTCGCCACGACGCAACGGCACAGCCGTCAGGAACTGGCACGACACCCGGGCGCTCAAGTCATCGAAGCGATCATTGACGCCGCCTTCTGGTCGAGTTTGCGGCGCGAGGAAGGTTTCTCCCCGAAGATTTCGCTCGCCTTCCTCTCGCCTGACGAGGCGGGGCAACCGCTCATGTTCGAGCGACACCTCTCGCTCACACCTGCCACGCTCTCGCGGCTCGCGCCTGCCGTGGAGCGTCCCGGCATCCATCTCGGCATCTGGCGCGACGGGGACGAGCTATGCGTGTGGGGCACGACCCGTACGATTCCCAAATTTTGCTTCGTGCTGGAGGTCGTCGAACCCGGTTTGCTGGTGGTTAAGTACCGTCGCGGACAGGACGCGGGCAAGTTCGTCAACGTCGTGGTGCTCAAGGGCGATCAAATTAAAGTGCTTGATGAACAGGGCACGAGCCTGCCCGATTGCCCCGCGCCCCTGTCGAACTTGCTCAGCTTCGGCTCATATGGCTCTCAAGCCGATTCGGTGAATGTGCTCGTCCAACTGGCCGCCTCCATGCGCAGGCACGGGCGGGGCGGGTCGCTGCTCGTCGTACCTCAAGGCTCTCAGGCGTGGCGGGAATCAATCGTGCAACCCGTTTCATATTCGGTGATGCCGGCTTTCTCCGAACTGGCCGATCTGATGCGGCAGGACGCGCTCGAGAGGAACAAGCGTTTGTGGCAGGAGGCATTTCAGGATGCGGTCGAAGCACTCGCAGGACTGACCGCGGTGGACGGCGCGACCGTTATCACCGACCAACATGAGTTGCTCGCCTTCGGCGTGAAGATCGGTCGCCGCGAGGGGGGCACGCAGGTTGAACAGGTGATTGTGACTGAACCGATTGTCGGCGGCTCGGCTTCGATTGTCCATCCCTTCCAACTCGGCGGAACGCGACATCTTTCGGCGGCGCAGTTCGTTCAGGATCAGCTCGAATCCGTCTCCCTCGTGGCCTCACAAGACGGCCGCTTCACGGTCTTCGCGTGGTCGCCATGCGAGGGGATGGTTCACGCCCATCGTATCGAGACATTATTGCTGTGATCACTAGAGTTGTTAAAAATAATCGAGCAGGTCGGATGCGGAATAAGGATGCGGGTATAGTACTCACCGGATT
>DATCWB010000208.1:0-5106 GCA_036566625.1 Pyrinomonadaceae bacterium | reverse complement strand
GCACGCGAGTCTCGCCGCGCTCGCGCAGGTATGCGGCCAGCGCGCGCACGTCGTCGCCCCATTCGACGTTCGAGTCCGACAGGTAATGCCAGCGCGGTTGGCGCGACGCGAGTTGGTTCATGTACGTCATGTGATCCGGGTAAGCGCGCACGGCCTCGACGCCCGCCCAGGCCAGGAGCGCGAACACGGCGAGGACGCCCGCGCGGTGTCTCTTAAGCAGGTGATCAAGCAGCGCGCCGCCGAGAATGAATAACAGCGCGTAGGCCGGGAGGTAATACCTGATGCCGATGTTGATCCGGCTCATCAACACGAAACTCGTGTAGACGGCGAAGGGGATGAGGACGATGAGGAATCGTCGCTCGCGCCGCCCGATAGCCCGGTACGCGCCCCACGCGAGTGCGGCGAGCGAAAGAAGCAGGAAGGGTAGCGTCGTCTTCAACGCGAACGCGAACGGGTAGTAATACCACCAGCCCGTGTTGCTATACATGCCGAGCAGGGATGCGGGATGCCCGCGCTCGTTGTGCGCGAACTGCCAGAAGATGCCGAGCACGAAGTCAATGGGCAGCACGCGCGAGAGGACGCGCGCCGCGTTCAGCATCGAGCCGGAACCGGCAGGGAAGGCGGAGACGATCCACTGCGCGTCCGTGTCGAGCGGCGGGCTGTGGTGGAACAGGTACGCCGCGTTGATGAGGAAGAGAACTGTTAAGGCGACGAGTCCGGCGTGTGCCGCGACCTTCGACACGCGCCCGCGAGCCTCGCGCCGTGCGCGCCACAGCAGGACGGCGAAGACCGTCGCCACTACCGGCGCGGCCAGCAGCATCGAGAACTTGGCGAGGATCGCCACGGCCGACGCCGCCCCCACCCACAGGGCACGCGGCCACGAAGGGGACAGGGCATAACGATAGACCGCGTGGCAGAGCAGCAGGTAGCCGAAGGCCGCCGCAATGTCCGTCTGCACGACGCGACCGTGCGCGATCACCGTCGGCTCTATGGAAAAGAGCGCGACCGCTAAGAGGGCGGCACGCGCGCCGAAGATATCGCGCGCGAAGACGAAGACGAGCACGCCGAGCGCAAGCGTCAGCGCGACGAACGGCAGGCGCGCGACGAAGGAGACGCGTTCGACCGCGTCGTGGTTGTCTTCCCAGAGACGCCCCACGCGGTTTGCCATCTGCGCGACGGTGCGCGGCGGCGCGCCTCCCTCGGCGGGCAGCATTTTGAGCGTGGGCGCGGAGGAGAGCAGCGGCAACCCGGCCAGCAGTTTCACGAGCGGCGGGTGTTCGTGCACGAGTTGCGTGTCGCCACTCGTAACGTAAGCGTAGGCCGCGGGGATGAGCACGATCTCGTCCGTGGTGATGCTCTTGCGCGAGATGACCGTGACGAGGTTGAAGGCCATCACGACGAGCAGCAGCGCGCACAGCGTCTCGTTCAGCCGACCGGCCAACGCCCCCCGGATCGAGACGCGGGCGCGTGGCCGTGCCCCCGCCGCCGCCCCATCCTCGCCTGCGGCGGTGGCGGTCGTCTCACGCGCTCGACTCGTTGATTCGTCCATTCCGGCTTGCCGTTCGCCCCCAACCGTTAACGCCGTCCGAATGAGTTCAGGCGGATGAGGAAAACTTTCCTGATGAACCCGATAATGTCTGCGGCCCCGAGTTTCGATTCACCGTAAAGCCGATTGGTGAAATGGATGGGGATTTCCGACACGCGCGCCCCGCCGCGCACCGCCTCGTAAAGCAGATTCATGATGAAGATGTAGCCGGTGTCGTCCATCCGTTCGAGGTCGATTTCGCGGAGCACCCCGGCGCGGATGGCGCGATAACCGCTCGTGCAGTCTCTCACGCCGTCGAGGCCGGCGATGTGGCGCGCGAAGATATTGCCCCACTTGCTGATCGCCCGGCGCAGGCGCGACCAGTTTTCCGGCACCGAGCCGCCCTCGACGTATCTTGACCCGATGACGAAATCGCCCCTTCGCACTTCACGGGCAAGACGCGGCAGGTCGGCCGGGTCGTGCGAGAAATCCGCGTCCATCTGAAAGACGATGTCGGCGCGCAAGGTTTCGAGCGCGTGCATGATGCCGCGCTTGTAGGCCGTGCCCAGGCCACGTTTCGTCCCGCTCAACAGGTGAACCGCGTCGCACGTTTGCGCGTAGCGTCCGACGACCTCGCCCGTGCCGTCCGGCGATGAATCGTCAACCACCAGAACCGAGAGCCTGAGCCAGTCGAGTTCGCCGCGCCGGTCGAGTATGGCGGCCAGCAGTTTTTCGATGTTCCCGCGCTCGTTGTAGGTCGGCAGCACGATCACGCCGTGGACAGATTCGCTTTTCTCCGCTTCTCTTTCGGGCACTGTTGGTTCTGGTTCCTGTTTCCGCCGGGGCGAGTTTATGCGGGCTAGCGAATGCGCGTCATTTGTCGCCAGAAGAATCTGCCGAGGCGCGAGAAGGCGTTGCGCTCTCCGGCTTTCGCGGGTTCGGGCGCGATTCCGAGCGCGGCGGCGAGTTGCGGGTTGGGCGGCGCGATGTCTTCGTCGCCGTGACGCTCGGAGAGCCAGCGGTCGAAGGTGCGCGTGACGGCGCGACGCGAGGCGACGGGCGCTTCGGCGACGAACGCGCCGCGTAAATCGTCGAGTTCGGCGATCTCGTGGCGGTTGGCCTCGGCATAGCGTCTGAGCGCGGTGAAGACGCGCTCCTCGCCGAGCAGTTTGACGAGCGCATCGTACATGAGCGCGCCCTTGGCCGAGACGATGGCTGCATACTGGAAGGAGTTGCGATAGTCGCGCGCGGGGCGCAGGGCGGGCATGTCTTCGCCGCCGAAGGTGCGATAGATTTCATAGACGCCGCGCAGTTGATCGTCGCGCGCGGCTTGCGCGCGAACCGCGCCGTGCGTCTCGCGGTAATAGACGAGCGCAGACCAGTGGGCGAGCGCCTCGTCGAGCACGGGCGCGCGCTCGGGCGAGTTGCCGACGAGCATGCCCCACCACTGGTGCGCGAGCATGTGCGCGGTGGCGAATTCCAGACTGTCTTCGACGGAGGCGCGCTGCTCGCGCACCAGTTCGGGCAGGTTGCGGACGGCGGGCGAGTCGAAGTCAACGTAGAACGCGCTCGCGATGATGCTCAGGTTGGCAAACTCCGCGCTGCCGAGTCCGGCGACGAGCGGGGCTTCCGCGACCGTTACGCTCGCGGCGGGCAGCGCGCCGTAACGCGCCGTGAAGACGCGCACGGCCTCCGTGGCGGCGTCGAGCACGCGCCGCCCGATCTTCTCGTGCTCGGCCGCCCACACGGCGCGCACGCGCGTGCCGTCCACGCTGCGCTCGCCCGATTGCAGGCCACGCCCGGCGAGGATGGCGAAGTTGCGCAAATTCTCCCCGGCAAAGGCTCGCGCGCCCGTGCTTGTGCCGCCCGCGCCGCCGCTCGTACCGGCGCGGACGGCTTCGCCGGAAGTGTAGAGCGCGACATCGGAGGGCGCATCAATCGTCACCTCGTAGTCAGCCACCTCCGTGTGCAAAGAGTCGCCGACGGTAGGGCGCACCTCGCGCTGCCACTCGTCGCCGTCGCGCACGGCGAGCACGGGGTAGGCCGAGCCGAGCACCATCACACCGCGCGCGCGGAAATTGGTGTCGCGCGCGCGGCGCGTCTCGCGCGTGTCGCGCAGTGCCGCACCGAGTTGCTGTATGACGTGCGAGGGGAGGCTCGTCTCGTCCGGGTCGATTTCGGGGACTGCGCCCGTAAACGCGATCTCGATGTCGGTCGCCGCGCCGGCGGCGACCGATTCGCGCAGGTTGATGCGCAGGAGCGTCGCCTGCTCGTCGAGCGCGTAGGCGAGCGCGGTTTGCGTCGCGGCGTGGCGCACGCTCTTGATCTCGATGCGCGGTTCATCGGAAGCCGCGGCTGTCTCCGCGCCGCTCGCCGGGGGCGCGGGGCGCGGGGCGTCGTTGTTGCCGTTCGCGTTGCTGCGCAGGTTGGCGTAGAGGTGGAAATAGACGACCGAGGCGGGGCGGTCGTCGTCGTTAACCCAGCGCACGCGCTCGGTCGCCGCGAAGGCGCGCGCGTCGAAGTCGAGCGCGAAATTGATTTGATAGAGAGTTCGGGTTGGAACTGCGTTCTTCTGCGACGGTGAGGGGGAGGCGACGCCTGTTTGAGCGAGCGCGGAAGCGACAAAAAGATTCAGTAGCGACGGCAGGAGAACGGTAAGGAATAATCTTACCGTCGGCCGCCGACCGGATTGGCTGCTGGTTGGCATCAGTTTTGAATGGGTCGATCAACGGTCTGGCCGTGAACGCGAACACAGCCTCCGAGCACGACGACAACGACGAAGAACAGACAGGTTTGCCGGCGCATCTCTTCCTGCCTTTCGTTCACTTGCGCCTCGCCTCGGCGACGTTGACGGCGAGGATGCGGTCGCCGCGCGTGATGCGGTCAACGATCTCCATGCCTTCGACGACGCGCGCGAAGACGGTGTAACCGCCGTCGAGGTGCGGCTGCGGCGAATGCGTGACGAACCACTGCGAGCCGCCCGTGTCTTTGCCCGAGAGCGCCATCCCGACCGCGCCGCGCGTGTACGGCACTTCGTTGATCTCGCAGCGAATCTGGTAGCCGGGGCCGCCGTTGCCGTCGCCGCGCGGGTCGCCGCCCTGGATGACGAAGTTCGGCACGACGCGGTGAAACGCGATGTTGTTGAAGTAGCCGCGGCGTGCGAGTTCGACGAAGTTGTCAACCGTGAGCGGCGCGGCGTCGGGCAGCAGTTCCAACTTGAAGACGCCCTTGTCCGTGTTGATGGTGGCGACGACGCGCGCGTGGCGGCGTGCGAGCGCGCGACGGTAATCGCCGATGCGGTTGCGCGTGGCGACCGTTTCGATGCGCCCGTCTTCCGCGCCCGCCGTGTCGGGCTGCGCGGCTTGCAGGATGGTGGCGGCGCGGCGTCGGATCAGGTAGTCGGGCGAATCGAGCGCGGTTCTGATCGCGCCGAGGGCGGCTTCGGATTTCTGTTTGGCGAGCGCGTCGAGGATGGCGAGCGCGGCATCGTTCATCTCGTCGCGCTGGAGGGCTGCGGGAAGCGCAGCGGCGAGCGCGGCGGCGGTCTCCGGGTCGGGTGGGAGTTCGCCGAGTTGGCCGGC
>DATCWB010000207.1:0-5237 GCA_036566625.1 Pyrinomonadaceae bacterium | reverse complement strand
TACGAGGGCAGCGCGGCCGGGCACACAATCGCGCCCCCTGCTACGGGGCGCACGACGGCGGGCGACCTTCCGGCACACCGCACCCGGACGAACTCCGGCGCGGGGCAAGCCGCCGCCGCGGACAGTGGGCGCAAGAGTTTCACCATCACCCCGCTCGCGCTTTTCATCCTCGCGCTCCTCACCATAGCGGGTCTCGCGTTCGGCGTGTATCACTTCACGCGCGGAAAGACGCGCGCGACGGCGGGCGCGCCCGTCGCTTCGTTGCAGAACATGAAGTTCACGAAGCTACAGGCGGCCGGGCAGACGACCGATGCCATCGTGTCGCCCGACGGCAAGTACGTCGCGCGCACGGTACACGAGGGCGGCAAGATGAGCCTGCGCGTGCGGCAGGTGGCGACGACGACCGAGAAGGTGATCGTCGCGCCGAGCGAGTCGGGCTACACCGGCATCACCTTCTCGCCCGACGGCACTTTTTTGTACTACGTCACCGTCCCGCTCGGCGGTAACTTCGGCGAACTCTATCGCGTGCCGTCGCTCCTCGGCGGCGAGCCGCAGAAGATCACCGACGACGTTGACAGCGCAGTCACCTTCTCGCCCGACGGCCGGCAGTTCGCCTTCCGCCGTCACGTCCCCAAGACGAACGAGGATACGCTGGTCATGGCGAACGAGGACGGGAGCGGCGAGCGCGTGCTCGTCCTGCGCAAAGCCCCCGTCTCGATGCCCTGGCTCGCCTGGTCGCCCGACGGGCAGCAGATCGCCTTCTCCGTCAGGGGCACGGACGAGCAGGGCTACTACATGAATCTGGAGAGCGTGCGCGTGGCCGACGGCGCGACGGAGATGGTGTCGGCGGCGCGCTGGCGCACCATCGGGATGTTGGCGTGGCTGGCCGACGGCAGCGGCCTCGTCTTCAACGGGCGCGACCGCGCCTCTCTGCCCAGCACGCCCGAGCAAATCTGGTTCGTCGCCTACCCCGGCGGCGAAGCGCAGAAGATCACCAACGATCTCAACTCCTACGAGGCCGTCAGCCTGACGGCCGACTCGCGCACGCTTCTCGCGCTGCAAAGCAACTATAGCGCCGACATCTGGCTCTCGCCGGGCGGCAGCGACCAGCCGCGCCAGTTGACGAACGAAGGCAGCGCGGGCACGCCCACCTGGACGCCCGACGGGCGCATCCTCTATCAATCCGGCGCGAGCGGCAACGGCGACATCTGGATGATGAACGCCGACGGCAGCGGCCAGCGGCAGTTGACCTTCGACCCGAACAACGACACCTCGCCCGAGGTCTCGCGCGACGGCCGCCTGATCGTCTTTATCTCGAACCGCTCGGTCGGCTGGAGCATCTGGATGATGAACGCCGACGGCAGCGGCCAGCGCGAACTCGTGCGCAACGTCGAGCAAAACAGCCACCCGCACTTCGCGCCCGACAACCGCACGGTCTATTACGCCTCGCGCGACGGCGCGGGCAACTACGCGTTCTGGCGCGTCGCGGTCGAAGGCGGCGAGCCGGCGCGGGTCATGGAGAGGCCGATCAGCAACGCGCGCCTCTCGCCCGACGGCAAGCTGTTCTTCACCCTGCGCAGCGAGATGACGCCGAACGCGCCGCGCCAGATCGTCGTCCTGCCCGTAGATGGCGGCGACCCCGTCCGCACGTTCGACGCGCCCGTGGGTCTCGACATGCTGCGCTGGTCGCCCGACGGGCAGGGGATTGATTACATCTTCCGGCGCGAGGGCGCGTCCAGCCTCTGGCGTCTGCCGCTCTCGGGCGGCCAGCCGCGCCAACTCGCCGATCTCAAAACCTATTTCATCAACTGGTACGCGTGGTCGCCCGACGGCCGCCAACTCGCCGTCGCTCGCGGCAACCCGCGCACGGACATGATCCTGATCAGGGATTTCAAATGAAGATGCGTTATGCCATGATCATCGAGCGCGGCGAGCGAAATTATTCGGCGTATCTGCCCGACCTTCCGGGTTGCATCGCCACCGGCAAAACCGTCGAAGAGGTTAAGCGACGCATGCGCGAAGCTGTCGAACTCCATCTGCGCGGCATGCGTGAGGATGGATTGCCGATACCCGAGCCGAGCAGCATGGCCGAGTACGTCGAGGCAGCTTAAAGCCAAATACATTTCTGAAGGGATAAATTTATGCGCGTCACTATCGGGCAGATCAACACGACGAACGGCGACTACGAGGGCAACGTCGCACAATGCTTGCGCGCCATCGAGCAGGCGCGCCGCGACGGCAGCGATATGGTGGTGCTGCCCGAGGTCGCCGTGCAGGGCTACATGTCCTTCGACTGGTTCATGGATCGCGACGTGATCGCGCACGCCCTTGAGCCGCTCGACCGGATCGTCGCGGCCAGCGCGGGGCTGACCGTCATCGTCGGCACGGTGCGGCCGACGGGGCTGGAGCACGGGCGCAAACTCTACAACTCCGCGGCCGTCATCTCCGACGGTAAACTCATCGGCTACGCCGACAAGACCCTGCTGCCCGAATACGACGTGTTCGACGACCCGCGCTACTTCGAGCCGGCGCGCGAGCGCAGGCTGTTCGACATCAAGGGCGTGCGCGTCGGCATCGCCGTCTGCGAGGACATGTGGAACGACAAGACCTACTGGCGCGAGCGGCTCTACGCGAACGACCCGACCGACGAGTTGATTGCGATGGGCGCGCAGGTGATCGTCTCGATCAACGCCTCGCCCTTCAACAAGAGCAAGATGGGCGAGCGTTGCAAGATGGTCTCGCACCGCGCGCAGGCGGCCGGGCTGCCCATCATCTTCATCAACCTCGTCGGCGCGAACGACGGCGTCATCTTCGACGGCGCGTCAATCGTCACGGACGGCAAGGGGCAGATCATCATGCAGGCGCCGCCCTTCGAGGAGTTTTACGGCTCGGTTGATCTGGACTGCGACGCGTGCGACACCTACTGCCTGCCCGGCGACGACATCCAGACCATCCACGACGCGCTCGTCCTCGGCATCCGCGACTACGCGCGTAAGAACCGTTTCGAGCGCGCCGTGCTCGGCCTCTCCGGCGGCATCGACTCGTCGCTCGTCGCCGCGCTCGCGTGCGAGGCGTTAGGCGCGGAGAACGTTTTGTCCGTGATGATGCCCTCACCCTTTTCGTCGCGCGGCAGTGTGGACGATTCCGTCGCGCTCGGCGAACGGCTGGGGATGCCGACCATCGAACATCCGATCAGCGCGGCCTACGAAGTGCTCGTCAAAGAACTGGGGTTAGAGAACCCCGCGACGGGGCTGGAAGAGATCGCGCGGCAGAACACGCAGTCGCGCCTGCGCGGAAATATTTTGATGGCGATCTCGAACGCCGAGAGCCGCCTGCTCCTTTCGACCGGCAACAAGTCGGAACTCGCCCTCGGCTACTGCACGCTCTACGGCGACACGAACGGCGGCCTCGCCGTCCTCGGCGACGTGCTCAAGACGGAGGTGTGGGCGCTCTCGCGCTACGTCAACCGCGAGCGCGAGATCATTCCCGTAGAGATCATCGAAAAACGCCCGTCGGCCGAACTCGCCCCCGGCCAGTTCGACGATCAATCGCTCCCGCCTTACGACAAACTCGACCCCATTCTCAAACTCTACTTCGAGCGCAAAGCCACGCCCGAAGAGATCATCTCTGCCGGTCACGACCAGCAACTCGTCTTCGACGTGCTGAACCGCGTCGAAGCGCCCGCCAACGAATTCAAGCGGCGGCAACTCCCGCCGACCCTCATCATCTCGCGCCATGCCATCGGCATCGGCCGCCGCCGCCCCGTGACGCACCGTTATCGCCGACAGGTGTTGAAGGCGGTGGAGCGCGCGGCGGAGTCCGCCGGGAAGCCATAGGCATGCACGGCCACACGGTTACGTTAAAAGCCCCGCGCGATAGACGCATCGCGCGGGGCTTTCTTTCTTTCGTTATGCCGCAGGTTGTTTATGAGATCGAAACGAGCGCGGGCGACATCATCTCGCCTTCGGGGTCGGCGTGGCCGACGGCCGAGTCGAGTTCCGCCTCGATCTCTCCGGCGGAGACGGGCGCGAGTTTGCGGAAGTCGAAGAGTTTGGGGTCGAGCAGGTGCGAGGGCACGGCGTTGCCGAGCGCGGTCAGCATCGAACTGCGTATGTTCGGTATCTCGCGCTCCAACTCCGTCATGAGCCGTTTGATGCGCGCGCGTTTCAGATTCGACTGCGAGCCGCACAGATCGCACGGGATGATCGGAAACTCTTTCAGCGCGGCATACTCTGCAATATCCGTCTCGCGGCAGTAGGCGAGCGGGCGGATGACGGTGTTCAGGCCGTCGTTCGAGCGCAAGACCGGCGGCATCGCTTTGAGTTGGCCGACGAAGAAGACGTTGAGGAGAAAGGTGGAGATGATGTCGTCTGCGTGGTGGCCGAGCGCGATCTTGGTGCAGCCTTCTTCCTGCGCGATTGAGTAGATGATGCCGCGCCGCAGACGCGAGCAGACCGAGCAGTAAGTTTTGCCTTCGGGCACGAGCCGCTTGACGATTGAATAGGTGTCGCGTTCGACGATGCGGAACGGCACGCCGCGCTCTGACAGGTAAGCGGGCAGCACTTCGGCCGGGAAGTTCGGCTGCTTCTGATCGAGGTTCAGGGCGAGCAGGTCGAAGCGGACGGGCGCGCGCTCGCGCACGTCGAGCAGAAGGTCGAGCAGCGTGTAGCTGTCTTTGCCGCCGGAGAGGCAGACCATCACGCGGTCGCCGTCCGCGATCATCCCGAAGTCCTTGATCGCTTCGCCCATACCCTTGAGCAGCTTCGTCTTGATTTTGCTTTCGATAAACATATTGACAGGCAGAGCGCGAAGACCATGTGCGCGCTCTTGAATATCTCTCACCGGCTATAAACTCTCCGCAATCGCCTCCACGGCTTCCTTCGCCTCGCGCAGACCGCAATTCGTCCGCTCGCGATAAATCCTGATCGCCGCGATCAACTGCCGCTCCCGTGCGAGTCGCTTGATCTCCTCCAGAGAGGCCGCGTCGAGCGTGCCGGCGTGTGCCGTGGCGGCGGCGGGGCGCGACGGGTCGAACGTGCGCGGCGCAGACGTTTGGAGCATCGGTTCGCCGCCACCGCCGCCGCGCCTGCCCGACAGCCTGCCGAGCACGTAGCAAACAAGGCCGACGAGGACGAAGGCGAGAATAAGTTTGATGCTCATAACTCTCAAACGTCGTCGTGCTTCTTGACGGCGACGAATCGAGAGTATCGCCGAAGACCGCGTGCGGTTCAACCCGC
>DATCWB010000206.1:0-9557 GCA_036566625.1 Pyrinomonadaceae bacterium | reverse complement strand
GCGAAGTTGCCGCCGACGATCTTCGGGTCGCGCCTGAGCGCATCGAGTATCTGCACGGGCGCGCCGGGCGGCGGGAGCGTGTCGGCGTGGAGGAACCAGAGCACTTCGCCGCGCGCCGCGGTCGCCCCGGCGTGCATCTGTGCGCCGCGCCCGCGCGCCGAACTGATGACGTGCGCGCCGTGCTCCCGCGCAATCTCGCGAGTCGCGTCCGCGCTCCCGCCGTCGGCGACGATGATCTCGACGCGACTGCCGTAGTGCAGTCGCGTCAGGGCTTGAAGCGTCGCGCCGAGCGAATGCGCCTCATCGAGCGTCGGGATGACGACGGAGATGGCCGGACGCTCTGCCGTTGATAATGAAGACATCCTGCGTTTGCTCCCCGTGCCTCCGGGTGCGGTTCGACGCCGACTGCGCGCGCAAGCGGGTTGCGCCGCCAATTCAAGCCAGCAGATGTTCCGGCGGGACGGGAAGCGCGGCGCTTCGGGTTCGCACACCCTCCGGCATCCTCGCCGCCTCGCGCTCTGCGCCGAACGGCATCTTGAGAATTTCAACGAGGCCGAGTTCTTCCGGCGCGCGATAGGCGGGGAGGCCGATCTCGATCTGTCCTTGCGGCACGTTCAGCCGGAGCGTCCCGTGCAACCTGTCCCAGAGCGTCAGCCCGCTCGACCAGTTCGCGTCGCGCTCCCCGCGCAGCGTCGAATGATGTATGCCGTGCATGCGCGGCGTCACGACGAGCTTGTTCAGCCGCCTTTCCACTTCGACCGGCAGGCGCGCGTTCGAGTGGTGAAACAGGATCGAGACGAACAGCAAGCTCTGCCACGCCGAGAGGGACTGCGGCGAGACGCCGATCAGGAGCACCTGCGCCGCGCGCCACGCCACCGAGAGGACGAGTTCGCCGAAGTGAAAACGCAAAGCGGTAGAAGCGTCCAGATCGAGGTCGGCATGATGCACGAGATGAAAACGCCACAGCGCGTCCACGCGATGCGTGAGGACGTGCCACACGTAGAGCGTGTAATCGAGCAGGACGATGGCGAGCGCGACCTCCAACGTGCGCGGCAGCGCGACCTGTTTGAGCAACCCGACTTTGCGCCGTTCGACGAGCGCGGTGAGCCGTTCGACGACGGGGCGTTCGGCGACCTGGAGCGCAAGGGCTGCCACGCCCGCCACGGCGAGGTTGCGCGCGTCGCGCTCCAACTTCGATTCGACCGGGCGGCGCAGAGGCCGACGCTGCTCCAACCACACCAGCGCGCCGAACGCCCCCGCGCCGAGCGACGCGCTGATCCATGTGGGAAGTTTTCGCATCTTCGAGAGTCTCAATTCAGCTTCCGAATTTAGACGGCAATTTTTTGCAACACGTTTCGATTATGTTTCAACCGGGATAAATTTTCGGGGCGGAGCGAACGAGCCGCGCGATGGTCTGAGCGCCGCGCGCCTGCGTTATACGGTGAAGAATATGGCGCATGAAGACAGCGATGCGAAGCCGGTTCTCGTCTTCGTTTACAACGCGGAGAGCGGCCTCTTCAACACCCTGAGCGATGTCGCGCATAAAATCCTCTCGCCCGAAACTTACGCGTGCAACCTGTGTGCGCTTACGCATACGGCGTTCGGGATGCGCCGCGAGTGGAAAGAGTTTCTTGAGAGCCTCGACGCGCGCCTCGAATTTCTGCACGCCGACGAATTGCGTGGCCGCTACGGCGCGACGGAACTGGCTCTACCCGCGATTCTGCGCAGGCGCGGCGCGACGCTCGAAGCGTTCGTTGACGCCGCCGCGATCAACTCATGCCGGACGCTGGACGAACTCAGGCATCTCGTCACCGCCGGGCTGTCGCGCGCTTGAGTGTGCAAACAACTAATACCTGCGCCTCAAGTCTTAACCGCCGAGTCAAACCCTCAACGTTGGGCGAGCGGGAAGTGCGGTTCGATGTCAACGGGCACGTCGCCGAGGCTGGCGAGGGCGCGCTGCATCGGCGGGCGAATCACGCCGTAGCGGTCGAGCAACGCTTTGGCTTTCGCGTATGAGCCTTCGGCCTGGAGGGTGAGAATCTCGCGCGTCAACTTGGCGACCGCCCGTTTGATCCGCGACTCGTCGATGCGGAAAGTGCCTGTGCGCTCGTCAAACTTGATCGCGCCCTCGTCCGTCAGGTAGTTGAACTGCACGGCGATGCCTTTGCCGTGCGCCTCGGTGATGCCGAAGCGCACGGAGCGGAAGCAACTGGCGAGGAAGGTCGTGTACATGGAACGTTCCATGCTTTTTTCCACCAACCCCTTGTCCATCAAATACTGCAACGCCCACAGACCCGTAATGTCGGCCTTCGCCTCTTCGATGGCCGAGTAGAGTTCTTTGAGCTGCATGCGCACGGTCGTCGGCTGCCCGCCGACGTTGATGTTGTGCGGCCCCAGTCCGTGCATCAACTCGTGCGCGAGGATGTGCGTGAAGAACGACTCGAAGGAGAGCACGCCGCGTTCGGCCGGCGCGAGCACGACGCGCGAGATGGGCACGAGCGTCTTCTGGAACTTCGCCTCCTGCACGTTCTTGAGCATGACGCGCTTCGACCCCTTTTCTTTGACGACGCGCTCGTCGTTCGGCAGGTTGAAGGCCGCCGTCTGCACGCCGCGATTGCCCTCGCCCGAAGAGAAGACTTCGTTGACGACGCGGATGGGCGAGGCCGCGCCGAGTTTCGGGTTGCGATAGCGCGCCTCCAGCGGCAGGTTGTCTTCCAACTCCTGCAAGTAGCCGCTGAACCTCGCCAGCTTCTGAGACTCCGCCTCGTCGCGCAGCGTGACGTACGACTCGAAGGCCGCCTTGTAGTTGAACAGTTCGTCCTCGTAGGTTTCGTAAGGGCCGATGGTCACGTCAATCGGCGAGTCCAAATCCATCCACGCCACGTCGCTCTCGTAATAATCGTCGGAGAGAAAAGCGTCGGCGCGTTTGCTGAGAAAAGTTTTAAGCGTCGCGTTCGTCGTGAGCGCGGCCGCTTCACGCAGGAGTCGCGCGGCGGGTTCGAGAAAGCGGCGATACTCGACGCTATAGGGGACGGTCTTGAGTTTGCCGTCCGCGCCGCGCCGGATGAGGTGGAAGAAACCCGTGGCGCGCGCCTTTTCTTCGGGGGGAAGGGTGGCGACCCACGCGTTGAACTCTTCCTTCGTCATGTCGTCCGGGTAGTAGTTGGCGTGGTGCGGCTTCTGGCGCGGGACGCCTTCGATGAACGGCTCGTTGCCGTCGAGCCGCGACCACGGGCCGACGTTGATGCGAAAGTAGTGGAGGCGCGCCCGTCCTGCCGCGCTCCCATCGGCTTCGAGCCGGCGCTTGAGCGCGGGGTTACCGCTCCACACCTGTTCGAGATAGAGCGGGTCCATCAGCTTCGCGGCTTCTATGATCTTAGCGAGCGCGCGGCGGTCGCCCGCGGAGAGGTGAGAGGTGTCGGCCGTGAGCGTCGTCGGGGCGAAGCGGCGAATTTTAGCATCGAGCGACGCGCGGACGGCGGCCTTCGGCGCGCGTCTTCTCTGCGCGGCGACGGCGGCGACGCCCGACGCCTCGAACCAAACGGCTGACAGCAGCGCGCACGCGATCATGATCCGGTATTTCATCTGGTAGTCTCCTCCAGCCTTTCGCATGTTTATCCGAGTCTGTTTATTAGATGCCTGCCGCGAAAGTAAATGCAAGTCGCCGGATGCATGCGCGCGGCTAGGGGACGCAACACAACCCCGACACGGCGAAGGGCGGCGCGGTTGAGAACGTTAATTCGTACTCGACCGCGCCGCCCTTCGCATGGCGCGTGATTGATTTTGATGGCGGAAGATTGACGCGAAGCCGCGCGGGCGCTGGTGGCGCGCGGCCGCGCGGCGGGCGTTGGGATGAATGATGTATGAATGATGAATTGACGCCCGCCGCGGGATGATGCTCGTTCCCGGTTGGAACCTCGGCTGAATGCCCTCTCACTCTTTAACGCGTAGAATGAACGAAAAAGGGATCAAGCGGGGGCGCGGAAACAGTTGACGAACGCGGAGTGTAAAAAAAATCTCGCGCGGGGTGATCCCTCTCGCGCGCCGGTTGCGCGTTAGTGTGTAGAAGCGAATTTTAATGTATCAGGCAACAGCCGGGAGGAATTGAAAGAATGAGCGCAGTGTTGGATATGGTCGCGGCCGACAACGAGAGGCGCGCATACGCGCAGGCGGACGCGGCGCCGCCGGAGGCCGTGCTGTCGCAGATGCTCGCCGCGCCGCTCGTGACGCAGGCGTTGCGCGTGGTGGCCGAACTGGGCGTCGCCGATTTGCTGGCTTCCGGGGGGCGGAGCGTCGGCGAACTGGCGGCGGAGACGGGCACGCATGCGCCTTCGCTTTACCGCTTCATGCGCGCGCTCGCCGGTTGCGGCGTCTTCGCGGAGACGGAAGGGCGGGTTTTCGAGTTGACGCCGATGGCGGAACTTTTGCGCACGGGTGTCGAAGGCTCGATGCGCGACCTCGCCATCTTCATGGGCGCGGACTGGCACTGGCAGGTGTGGGGCGACGCGCCCTACAGCGCGCGGACGGGGCAGGCGGCGTGGGAACACGTCCACGGCAAAGAGGTATTTCCGTATTTCGCGGAGAACGCGGGAGCGGCGCGCGTGTTCGACAATGCGATGACGAGCCTCTCGAAAATGGTCTCGAAGGCCGTCGTCGAAGCCTACGATTTTTCGTCCGTCAGGAAACTGGCCGACATCGCTGGCGGGCACGGCAGTCTTCTCGCCGCCATTTTGCGCGCCAACCCGCAACTCAAGGGCTTGCTCTTCGACGTGCCGCAGGTGATCGCCGGGGCGCAGTCCTTCGTCGAAGCGGAAGGCGTGGGGCACGCGGTCGAACTCGCGTCGGGCAACTTCTTCGAGAGTGTGCCGGCGGGCGCGGACGCTTACATGATGAAACACATCATTCACGACTGGGACGACGAGCGCGCCCTCTCGATCTTACGCAACTGCCACCGGGCGATGCCCGAGGACGGTAAACTGCTGCTCGTCGAAATGGTCGTGCCCGAGGGGAACGAGCCGCACTTCGCGAAGATTCAAGACCTCGAAATGATGCTCTCGCCGGGCGGATTGGAGCGCACCGAGCACGAGTTTCGAGAACTGTTCGCCGCCGCCGGGTTCGAGTTGACGCGCATTATCCCGACCGCCTCGCCGATGAGCGTGATCGAAGGGGTGAAAACAAAAACGCGGTAGGGCAACTCTCAATCTCCCCCAAGGCTCGCCTGAATGGGCAGGGCGAGCCAGAGAACGGACGGGCTTCGGTTGATCACCGAAGCCCGTCCGTTTTTGCCTGCGCCCCGCGAACACCCGCGAATTATGTACATCGCCAGGCGGGAAAATCTCGCGCGAATGTCGCAAAAAGTGATCCCGTTCGCGCGCCGGTTGCGCGTTAGTAAATGGAGACAGAAAAAATCAGCGGACTCGCGGCGCGGTTGAAAGCGGCAGGATTCCGGCGCAGAGGAGATGAACGGCGATGTACGAGACGACGAACATAACGAATACGCGGACGCTTGCGGCCATGCGCGCCTGGAACACGGAAACGGCGGGCGATTATTACCGCACTTATTACCGGGAGTTGGTGACGAGAGGCGCGAGCCGGGCAGAGAGCAGTCGCCGTCTCGAAGAGATTAAGATGGAGCGACGCCGGGTGCGGCGCGAGAAATGGCTGCGGGGGATCAAGTCGCTGGCGGACGTTTTAATCAGTTCGGAAGCCGTGGGCTGAAAGGCGGCGAACAGTCGCAGACGATGCTGTCAGGGGCGGGCGGTCAAACAAGTTTATTTGAAAAGGTTAATGGCGAAGGAGAGTGAGGCGATGACTTATTTAATCTGTTTCGGGATTGTAGCGGCGGCCGGATGCGTGTTGACTTTCGTGTCGAACGGCTTCGCGTATGCGATGTCGCGCATGTTGGAGGCCGGGTTCGAGGCCGTCGAGTATCGTCTGGCCTTGAGGGCGCGCGAGCGTCGGCAGATGCGGCAGGACGCGCGAATGGCGAACGTGGTCACGCCGTTTCGCGGGGGCGAGGTGGTGTTGCCCGTGAACAAGCGTTCAACGCAGCAACTTGATATAGCGCGGGTCGCTGCGTAGGTTGTCGAGGCGCGGATCGACGCGCAGGTAGGTGTAGCCGACGGCGTGTTCTTTTTCAGCCCGTTCGAGCCACTGGAAGGCGTTGTCGCGGTCGCCGAGGAGCGAATAGACGACGGCGATCTCGTAGGCCGTCACCCACTGCTTGCTGCGACGCGCGACGAGTTCTTCCAGTATCCGGCGCGACTCGTCGGCGCGACCCGATACGGCTAAGACATGTGCCAGTTTAGCGCGCGTCGTCGGCGTATCACCGGCGAAGGCGCGCTCTTTTTCGTAGATGCGGAAAGCCTCTTCGGTCATTCCTTTCTTCTCATAATTCCAACGTAGAACGATGTGTGCGGGAAGCGAGCCGGGGTCCATGGCGAGAGCCTTGCGACACTGTTCGATGGCCTCGTCGAAGCGGCGCGCGTGCCAGAGGACATTGGCGACCGCCGTGGCGATGACGGCCGAGCGGGGGTCGAGTTCCTCGGCGCGTTTGATCTCGGCGAGCGCGTCGTCGTGCCGTTCCATGGCCGAGAGGTTGAAGGCGTACCAGTGGTGCGCGGTCGGGTAGTTCGGGTTCAGGTTGATGGCGCGGCGAAACTCGGCGGCCGCTCCCTGCCAGTCGCGGTCGTAGTGGAACTTCGCGTTGGCGAGCGAGACGTGAGCCTCGGCCAGCGAATCGTCGAGCGCGACGGCGCGCTCGGCCGCCTGTTTGGCGCGCTGGAAGGCGTCGGGCGGCGGCGGTTCGAGATACCAGTTTTGCAGCGCGTAGCAATCGGCGAGACCGGCGTAGGCGAGTGCGAAACCCGAGTCTTTGGCGATGGCCTGCTCGAAGTTGATGATGGCCTGGCGCAAACCTTCGGGCGTGCGTTTGCCCCAGTGGTAGCGACCGGCGAGATAGAGTTGCTGCGCCTCGCTGTTCTCCGTGTAATGCTTGGCGAGACGCTGCCGTTCGTCGCCCGTCAGTTCGAGGCTGAGGGCGCGCACGACGCGTTCCGAGATCGAAGTTTGCAAAGTGGAGATGTCGGTGAAACGCTCGTTGAACCGCTCCGCCCACAGCACGCGCCCGCCCGCCACTTCCGTCAGTTCGAGCGCGGTCTGCACGCGGTCGCCGACGCGCTCGACCCACCCGCCGAGCACGTAGTCAACTTTCAGTTCGCGCCCGGCGTCAACCGCACTCTTGTTCGTCCCTAAGTAGCGGCGCACCGCGCCCGACGTGCGCAGCGTGATCTCGTCCAACTCTCCGAGCTTGTTCGTCAACTCGTCGGCGATGCCGACGCCGAGATATTGCTCGTCGCCCTGCGCGCCGACAGTGGAGAATGGGAGCACGGCGAGCGAGCGCATCTTCCTGTCGGGCAAAGCGGGCGCTGCAGATTCGGGGAAGGCGTCGGCGAGGTAGATGTCAAAGTTACCGTCGCGCTGCGTCTGAAAGGCGATACGGCGGCCGTCGGCAGACCACGCCGGTTCGTCGTCGAAGGTGCGCGCGGCGGTGATGAGCCGCTGGTCGCGGCCGTCGGCCTCCATCACGTAGACGGCGGGGAAGTCGGTCTTGTTCGGGCGGTTGCCCGCAAAGGCGATGTGCTTGCCGTCGGGCGACCACACGGGCTTCGCGTCGTCGCCGGGATGGTTCGTCAGGTTGCGCACGTCCGAGCCGTCGGCGTTCATCACGAAAATCTCGTAAGACTTGCCGTCGCGGGCGCTGGTGAAGGCGATCTTCCGGCCGTCGGGCGACCACGCGGCGTCGCTGTCGAAGCTGGAGTTCTCGGTCAGTTTAATTTTGTCCGAACCATCGGCGCGCATCGTGAAGATTTCATAGTTCGTGGGCGCGTCGAGCGTGTTGCTGCCGTAGGCGAT
The DNA here is from genome assembly GCA_036566625.1 of Pyrinomonadaceae bacterium. Taxonomy (GTDB): domain Bacteria; phylum Acidobacteriota; class Blastocatellia; order Pyrinomonadales; family Pyrinomonadaceae; genus JAIVJZ01. The sequence goes on along the minus strand of DATCWB010000206.1, from coordinate 1,643 downwards.
GCGCGCGCCGTCGGGCGACCAGGCGGGGCGCGTGTCCTCGCCGGGAGCGTTCGAGAGGTTGCGCTGGTTCGAGCCGTCGGCGTCCATCACATAGACTTCCATCTGCCCGTCGCGTCGGCTCTGGAAGGCGATCTTCTGGCCGTCGGGCGACCAGGCGGGACAGTCGTCTTCGGTCGTGTTGAAAGTCAGGCGACGCACGCCCGAGCCGTCGGCGTTCATCACGTAAATTTCGGTCGCGCCGTCGCGGTTGCTGGCGAAGGCGATGCGCGCGCCGTCGGGCGAATAATCGGGATGCCAGTCGTGAGCGATCTCGGTGGTCAGGCGCAGGGGGTTCGTGGCGGCGGCGACCTTGCCCGTTTTGCTCCAATCCCTGGCGTAGAAGAACGCGCCCACGCCGATTACCGCGAGCAAGACGAACAGCACGGCGGCAGCCGCGCGCCAAGACGGGCGACGCTGCGGCAGTGCCGTTGCCGCCGCGTGCGATGCAGAAGGCTTCCCGTTGTTGCCGCCGGTCGGCAATTCCAGCGTGGGCAGGGATGACAGGTGCGGGTCGAAGTCGCGCACGATCCTGGTGGCGGCCTCGCTTTCGTAGCGCGCGGCGAGCGGGTTCTTCGTGCGGCGAAGCATCTCGACGAAGCGAGCATCGGCGCGCAAATTGTCGAGGTGCGGATCGACGGCGGCGAAGGTGAACCCGACGGCGTGCTCGCTCTCGGCCTCGGCCAGCCAGTGAAACGCGCTGTCGCGATCATTCAGGAGCGAATAGATGACGGCGATCTCGTAAGCCGTGACCCACTGCTCGTCGCGGCGCGCGAGCAAGTCGCGGAGGATGTCGGCGGCCTCCGCGCCGCGTCCGCAGGCCGCGAGGACGTGAGCCTCTTTGAGGCGTGTGGTCGGCGTGTCGCCCGCGAAGACGCTCTCCTGCTCGTAGGTCGTGAGCGCCTCGGCGCGCATGCCTTTGTGCTCGTAAGCCCAGCGCAGGATGACGTGCGCGGCGACCGAGCCGGGATCGAGTTGGAGCGCGCGGCGGCACTGCGCGATGGCCTCGTCGAAGCGGCGCGCGAGGAAGAGGACGTTGGCGAGCGCCGTGTTGTTGACGGGCGACTCAGGCGCGATTTGCAGCGCGCGCTTGATCTCGGAGATCGAGTCGTCGTGCCGCCCGATGGCCGACAGGTTGAAGGCGTACCAGCGATGCGCGAGGGCGTTGCCGGGGCGCAGTTCGATAGCGCGACGAAACTCAGCCTCCGCGCCCGTCCAGTCGCGGTCGTAATGCAGCTTGATGTAGCCGAGCGAGGCGTGCGCCTCGGCCAGATTCGGGTCGGCCCCCACAGCCCTGATGGCTGCCGCGCGCGCCCGCTCGAAGGCGTCGGCGGGCGGCGGCTCGACATACCAGTTGAGGAGCGCGTAGCAATCTGCGAGTTCGGCATAGGCGATGGCGAAGCCGGGGTCGAGTTCGACGGCGCGCTCGAAGCGTTGGATGGCCTGGCGCAGGCCGTCGGCGGTGCGGCGCGTGGAGAAGTAATGTCCGGCGGCATAAAGCTGGCGCGCCTCTTCGTTGTCGCTCAGGTGTAGCTCCGCGACGCGCTCCGCGCTGCCGCCCTGACCCGGGAGCGCGCTGCGCACGGGGCGCGGAACCTCGCGGCGCA
>DATCWB010000205.1:0-2461 GCA_036566625.1 Pyrinomonadaceae bacterium | reverse complement strand
CGCCACGCCGCGCCGCTGATGGTCGGGCGGAAGTCCGGGCTCGTCGTCGAGGTCGGGGACGGCGACTCGCTCTACTACCGCGGCAACCTCTTCTACGACCTCGTCAAGGTCAGCGTGTGCCGGCTCGCCTACGCGTGGGCCGAAGAACTGCGCCCGCACGGCGTGGCGTCGCTCGCCGTCACGCCCGGCTTCATGCGCACGGAGTTCGTGCTGGAACACTTCGGCGCGACCGAGGAGAACTGGCGCGAGGTGGCCGAGACGAACCCGGAGGCGAAGCGTTACGGCTTCATCGCCTCTGAGACGCCCTGCTTCGTCGGGCGCGCAGTGGCCGCGCTGGCCGCCGACCCGCGCGTGATGAGCAAATCGGGCGGCGTCTACGGCTCGTGGACGCTCTCCGACGAATACGGCTTCGCGGACGTTGACGGCAACCGTCCGCACATGGGTCATTATTTCGAGGAACATTTCAAGGAGATGTTCACCGCGCCGACGAAGACCGGCTTCCGCTGGAAGCTCGAACGCGAGACGCCGCCCGCGCGCCGCGCGTCATAAGTCCCAAGTCCAAAGTCCCAGGTCTCAAGTCTGAAAACCACTCTGACTTGGAACTTGAGACTTGGGACTTAAGAGGCGACGCGCTGATCCATGTCCGGGAAGAGTGGGACGAGAACGTTCGACGCGCGTGTGCCCGCGCCGTCGGCATTCGTCAACTTGAACCAGTCGAGCACAAAATTGCTCGCGCTGAAACCGAGCGCGGCGTCGAGGGAGAAGAGGTGTCGCGAGAGTTGGCGGTGGAGGGCGCGCTCGAAGGAGCGTTCGATCTCGCGGCGCGCGCTCTCCAGACCTTCGATGAGTGTCGTATCCAAATCCTGACCGCCGCGCGCGCGTCGCCACGCGAACTCGTAGAGCCGCAGGCGACCCTCGTCCTCCACCACGCCGTTCGTGACGAGGACGAGGTGCGTGGCCTCCGTTTCGGCGGTGGTCTCGATGATGCGGCGAGCGCAGGCGGGCGTCAAATCCCCGTCCTTCGTCACGAAGAGGTAAGAGTTGCCGCACACATCTGCGGCGAGATACGACTCGCCGTGCGTGGAAGGCGGGCCGGTGGCGATCTCGCTCTCCGGCACGCCGAGCGAGCGGATGATCTTGTAGACGCGATTGTTCAACCAACCGCCGTCTTCGAGGAGCGACACGGCGAGCCACGTCGGGTTGATCGTCTCTTCGATCACTTCGTCCGCGACGGGCGCGGCGCACAGGCTGCACTTCGCCTTGCTGATCGTGATGGCCGCGAGCGAATCGGGCGTGGGCAGGTCGAACAGGGCGTGCCCTGACTTGCGGCAACTCACGCGCACCTCGCGTTCGAGCAGCCCCGCGTCCAGCATCCGCTCGACGGAGACGCCGCCCCTGAGCGTCGCCGCCTCGGCGAACAGGCGACGCGGCGTATAGCCCTCGCGGCGCATCTCCTGCACACGCCGCAAAAACTGGCGCACCGTCTGTTCTTCCATCAACTCCGAGGCGCGCACGAACTCGCGCGCACGCCCCTTCAGCATCGCCGCGACCGCGAAATCCGTGGGCTGAATCGCCATGAACCGCGCCAGCCCCTGCGGCGCACGCGTCGCGCGCGTCTTCCAGCACGGCAGCTCGAACAACTCGTCATCGCCCGTGCCCGCGCTTCCCTTTTCCCTTGTCTTAATCAACGCCTCGCGCACGTCGCGGCAGAAGCGGTCGAGTTTCGTCAAAGGCTCTTTGGTCTCGATGCCGTAAACGATGCCCGTCGTCAAACCTTCATCCGCGTCCGCGCCGAAGACGACGAACAACACGCAGTCGCCCGCGCAGAAAATCTCGCCCGGCGTATAGGCCGCGCCGCTCGCTGTCCCGGGCAATGCCCCGAGCCGCGCCGCCTCCTCCCGCTCAAGCTCCGCGACCGCCGCTTTGACCGTAGGCGCATCCCCGACGCCCGCCGCCAGCAACTCGAAACAGCGACGCCGCGCCGCGCGTATGAGCGGGGCGAGTTCCCTCGCCTCAAGCGCGTCGAGCAGGCGCAGGCGTTCCCCTTCGTCGAGTGAGAGCGCCAGAGTGTTGCTTTGGATGAACAGCATCTTTTTCCCGCCCGCGCCTGACCGACTCGAAGCGACAGCGCATCTCCCGGCCGAAGCAGCGCGGCCGCGTTCGCCATCAGGGTTTAACTCTCACCTTCCACGTGTCGCCGCCGGTGAAATTCTTCGGGTAGCGTCGCTGCCGCGCCGTCTTGAGCGCGAGAGCTTCATAAGTTTTCGCGCCGGGTCGAGGGTTCAACACGCGCGCATCTGTCACCCGCCCGTCGCGCACCTCCAGCAGCACCCGCACGTCGTAGCCGCGCTCGTTTGCCCCGGCCACAGTCTTGCGCGCTCCGCTCGCCGCCGGGGTCGAGTCGGCGGATGCGGCTTGCAGCGTCGCTGGCGACGCGGGTGCGCCCGCCTTCGTCGCGCCT
>DATCWB010000204.1:0-12789 GCA_036566625.1 Pyrinomonadaceae bacterium | reverse complement strand
AGTTGAGAGGAAATAACATGAGTTTTCTGAAAAGCAAGATGCAATCATTTAATTTGCGGAGGGGCGCGGCGGGGATCATACTTCTTCTCACCCTGTTCGTGCTGAACGGTTCCCCGGTCAACGCCGGTAGAGATTATAGCGGCGCGGAGCCGATGCAGAGTCCGACCGCTACGCCGAGCCCGACGGCTACGCCGGGTCCATCGCCGTCAGCCACAGCGACGCCCTCACCCGGCCCGTCGGCAACGCCGAGTCCGAGTCCAAGTCCGTCGCCCAGCCCGTCGGCAAGTCCTTCACCGAGCCCGTCTGCAAGCCCTTCGCCGAGTCCATCGCCCGGTCAGGGCACGGAAGCGAGAATGGAAATTCGGCTGGTGGGCGCGAGCCTGAACGGCGCGACGCCGAAGGGCGAGGCGGAGTTTCGACGCGAGGCCGAGGGCAGTCGTCACCTGAGAATCAGGATCGAGAACGTAAACTTGCCGAACGGCACGGTGCTGAACGTGTTGGTTGATAACGTGCGTGTCGGCGAGATCATCATCAACTCGCTCAAGGGCGAGATCGAACTCAGAACCGATCACGGGCAGACAACGCCGCCCGTCGTCAACGGCACGAGCATCGTCATCTCCGACCGCTCGGGCACGACCATCATCGCAGGCACGTTCTCGCGTTCGTTGCCGAACCCCGGCCCGACGCCGAGCCCATTGCCAGTGCCGACGCCCGGCCCCGGCGGCGAGGTTCGCGTTCGCATCCCGCTCGCGGGCGCAGGCATCGGCGGCATGATGCCGCAAGGCCACGCGGATTTTCGCCAACGCCCCGACGGCCGCCGCTTGAACGTCGAAATTCAGGACGTGAACCTGCGCGCGGGAACGACCTACAGAGTTCTCGTCAACAACGTCAGCATCGGCCAGATCGTGCTCAACTCTTTCTTCCGTGGCGAACTCGAATTGAACACGAACGATGGTCACAGCGTCCCGGTCGTCACGAACGGCACGCCCGTCGCCGTCGTGAACAACGCGACGGGCGCGACCATCCTCGCCGGAGTATTCGGCGCGATTACGCCGGCGGCCAACCCGCTCGAAGACGGCAGTTTCTTCGTGCGCCAGCAATATCTCGACTTCCTCAACCGCGCGCCTGAACAGGGCGGACTCGACGCGTGGCTCGGCGTGCTCGGCAGGTGTCCGAACAACGGTTACGGTTCCGACAACCCGGACTGCGACCGCGTGCAAATCTCTTCTGGCTTCTATCGTTCGCCTGAGTTCAGCGGGCGCGGCTTCTTCGTCTATCGCCTCTACGATGCCGTGCTCGGCAGGATGCCGCGCTATGCGGAGTTCATGCCCGACATGGCGCGCATCGGAACGCCGCAAAACGCCGCCGAGTTGGAAGCCGGCAAGAACACGTTTGTCGCGGAGTTCATGGCGCGTCCCGAGTTCAACGCTCTCTACAACGGGTTGACGGGCGCGGCCAACGCGGAGGCTTTCGTCGGCAAGTTGGAGAGAACCGCGGGCGTCAGGCTCGCCGGCCGGGCGCAACTCGTCGCCGGGATGGGCAGCGGCGCGAAGACAGCGGCGCAGACGCTCCGCGCCTTTATCGAGAGCCAGGAAGTGCAGACGAGTTTCTTCTATCGCGGATTCGTCGCCATGCAATACTTCGGCTACCTACGCCGCGACCCCGAACAGGCGGGCTTCGAGGCGTGGGTGAACGTGTTAACCAACGGTGCGCCGAATGTCCCGACGGGCGACTATCGCACCCTCATCTACGGCTTTCTACACTCCTTCGAATACCGCAACCGTTTCGGCCAACCGTAAATGCCTCACTGCGGAGTTGACACTGTTCAGCTTAAGCTGAAATTGCCCGGAGGCGTTGACTTGAGTCAACGCCTCCTTTTTTCTCTCAGATTCGACATGCCAGGTGTACACGCTTAGTCCAATCGCTTTCCATCTTTCTTTCGGGCACGCACGACGAGAAACCACGGGTTCTTCATGAGACGCTCGTAGCCCTCCGGATGCACTCGCCGAAACTCCTCGGTCGGCTGCGGTTCCAACAACCGCTCGATGTGGAAACCTGCGACCTCCAGGGCGTGACTAATGGCACTCAGCGGGCGTCGATAGAATTGCACCTTCCCAATCTCCCAGTCATCCTCCAACAACTCGACGGCGAAGTAATCTTCCCTGTTGAAGAGTTTCCAATCCATAAACGGATGGTGGGTGGAAAACACCAGAACGCCATCCGGGTGCAAAACGCGGTGGAATTCGCGCAGCGCCGGCTGCCAGTCTTTGAGATAATGCATGACCAGCGAGCAGACAACCACGTCAAACTCTCCTTCCTTTGCAAAGTCCAACGGGTCTGCCAGGTCAGCTTGCAGCACACGGGCGCGCTCCCCCACGCGTGCCCGTGTGAGAGCTACGAATTCCGCGTTGAGATCAAACGCCGTAACCACGGCTCCACGACCGAGCAGGTACTCGGCATACCAGCCGGAACCGCAGCCCACATCCAATACTTTGGCATGCGCCAACGGGGGCAGCAGCGAAAGGACGGCCGGCCGTTCATAAAAAGCGTTCCACGGTCGGGCGTCCACCGTTTCGGCATACTTGCCGGCTATCGCTTCGTAACTTGCTCCGGTGTGTTCGGTCATGAATTCCCTTTCGGCTCCTGGCTCTTCGCACCTACCCGAACATAATGTCGAAGGCAACTAGCCACACAAAGTAGAAACGGGCAGCCCCTCGGCTGCCCGTAACTCATTGCATTGATTGATGGCCAGGGACGGAATCGAACCGCCGACACCCTGATTTTCAGTCAGGTGCTCTACCAACTGAGCTACCTGGCCTCGACCTGTTTTTCCGCAATGAAGCGCGCAAGTATAGGAAGTCTCAGAGTCTGCTGTCAACTTTGCGTCGCTATTTCCGAGTTTTGTCGAATTAGTCACAAAAAAGCGTTGACAGTTTTGTGAAGACGTGTATAATCCCACGTGTTTAGGATGAGTCGGCCACCACAAGCCGGTTAGTCGCAAGACAACATCCGAAACGGATACTTAAACGCCCGCCCGTGCCAGCTCGGACGCCGAACCGCCCCCCGGTTTTCGCTCCATTCGAGCTGGCACAGCTTTTTTCCCAACACTCTTATTTGCGGCGCAGGTAAAGAACCGTCCTTTCCGCTTGGGACGGCGCAGGCTTTTAACGTCAAATTTCTTCGCCCAATCCGGCGCGTTGAAATAGATGTTTCGCTTGCTCGCTTGCTTCGGCTATCACTTCCGACTCGTCGAGGGTTGTGAGTTCTCTCTCGCGCATGACGATTCGACCGTCTATGACGACCGTTCGCACATCGGTTGACTGCGCTGCGTAGACGACGGCCGAGACTATGTCGGGGCACGGCGTCAGGTGCAACCGGTCGAGCGCGACGACGATACAATCGGCGCGCTTCCCCACCTCAAGAGTTCCCGTCTCAGAGTCGAGTCCGAGCGCACGCGCGCCGTCAATCGTCGCCATTTGCAGCACGCGCCGCGCAGGCAGCGCGTCCGCGCCGTGCGCGACCTTTTGCAGCAGCGCGGCGGTGCGCATCTCCGTAAACATGTCGAGGCGATTGTTGCAGGGCGCGCCGTCAGCGCCGAGCGAGACGGAGATGCCGCGCGCGAGCATGTCCGTAATGGGGGCGACGCCCGAACCGAGTTTGAGATTCGACGAGGGACAATGCAAAACGTGCGTGCCGGTGCGCGCGAGGATGTCGAGTTCGGCGGCGTTCAGATGGACGCAGTGCGCGAGCGCAATGTGCGGCGCGGCGAGTCCGAGCGTGGAGAGATATTCGATGTTGCGCATGCCCGTGGCTCGCTCGACCATCTCGATCTCCGTGCGATTCTCGGATGCGTGCGTGTGGACCAGCACGCCGCGTTCGCGCGACAGGCGCGCGACCTCCGCGAGCAAAGCGCGCGTGCAACTGACAGCGAAGCGCGGCGCGAAACAGGCGCGTATGCGTCCCCCCGCGCGCCCGTGCCACTCTTCCAAGAGCGCCAGCGATTCGCGTATGGAGTCGTCCGTCCGCTCGAAAAGCTCCGCGGGCACATCGTCGCCCGCGTCCATCATGCACTTGCCGACGGTGGCGCGAAATCCGCTCTTTTCCACCACGCGGAAAACTTCCGACGTGTGGTTCACCGTCTCCATCGTCAGGGCAGAGGTCGTGCCGCCCTTGATCATCTCGGCGATGCCAAGCCGAGCCGAAGCGCGGACGGAGGCGGGTGTGTGTGCGGCCTCCATAGGCCACACACGCCGTTTCAGCCAATCGATCAAAGGCAGGTCGTCGGCCGCGCCGCGAAAGAGCGTCTGGCAGAGATGTATGTGCGTCTGCACAAAGCCGGGGAGGACGGCCGCGCCGCGCGCGTCGATCACTTCGTCCGCGCCTTCCGTCGTCTCGCCGATGGACACGATCCGGCCGTCGCGAATCAACACATCGCCCTTCACGATGCGGTCGGCCGCGTCCATCGTGATGATCGCGCCGCCTTTGATGAGAATGGAATTGGTCATGAATGTGCCGCCGGCCGCACCGGGCGGCAACGATTATGCTTTGAGGCTCCCGCGCTGTAAAGAGATAAAAGGCGAGCCGCCGGCGGGTCGTCTTTAACTACACGTTAGACGACCCGTCGGCGGCTCGATGGCCTGTTTGTACGCGGGCTGCTTTTAGTTGCTCGCGGCCGATTCGGCCTTTTTAGACTTCGCGGCGGATTCGGCTTTCTCCGCTTTCTCGGCCTTCTCGTCAGCCGTTTCGCTGACGGGGATGCCGAGCGCGGCGCGCACCTCGTTCTCGATCCGCTGGCGCAGTTCGACGTTGTCCTTCAGGGTCTGTTTTGAGTTGTCGCGCCCCTGCCCGAGCCGCTCGCCCTTGTAAGAGAACCACGCGCCCGACTTGTCTACGATCTTGTGGAGTACGCCGAGATCGATCAGGTCGCCCTCGCGCGAGATGCCCTCGCCGTACATGATGTCGAACTCGCACTCGCGAAACGGCGGTGCGACCTTGTTCTTCACCACCTTGACCTTCGTGCGGTTGCCCACCACGCGGTCGCCGTCCTTGATCGCGCCGATGCGGCGGATGTCGAGACGCAAGCTGGAATAGAACTTCAGAGCGCGTCCGCCCGTGGTCGTCTCCGGGCTGCCGAACATGACGCCGATCTTCTCGCGAATCTGGTTGATGAAGATCAGGGTCGTGTTCGACGAAGAGACGATGGCCGTCAGTTTGCGCAAAGCCTGCGACATCAGGCGCGCCTGCAAGCCGGGGAGGCTGTCGCCCATCTCGCCGTCCAACTCCGCGCGCGGCACGAGCGCCGCCACAGAGTCGATGACGATCACGTCCACGCCGTTCGAGCGCACAAGCGCCTCGCAAATTTCCAACGCCTGCTCGCCCGAATCCGGCTGCGAAATCAACAGGTCGTCAACGTTCACGCCGAGTTTCCCCGCGTACTCGGCGTCCATGGCGTGCTCGGCGTCAATGTAAGCGGCGACGCCGCCGACGCGCTGCGCTTCCGAGACGATGTGCAGCGCGAGAGTGGTCTTCCCCGAAGACTCCGGCCCGTAAATTTCCACGACGCGCCCGCGCGGGACGCCGCCGATGCCGATGGCCGCGTCAATACTGAGCGCGGTCGTCGAGATCGCCAGTATGTCCGCGACTTCCCGCTCGCCCAGACGCATGATCGATCCCTTGCCGAATTTCTTTTCGATATTGAGCAGCGCCGCCTCGACGGCCTTGCCACGCTCGCTCTGTTTGCTATCAGCCATTGTGGTAATCACTCTTTCTGTCCCCTCTTCTCACATTTGATTTGTGCGTCCGACCAGCGAACCGGAAGGCAGTATAGCACAAACAACGCAAGAATGGAACGTTGTTTCATGTATGCAACAAATTTATTTTCACTGTAAGTGGGATTTTTGAAACCCGACCGCCAGATGGTTTTTCGCCACGGGCGGCGTCTCCGGGTCTCAATGCGGCGTTAGGATACGCCAACGAGCGCGCCCAAGTCGAGCGCGCGCAGGTATCTCAAACTCTAACAACCAACCGCGCTGAACTCCGCCACTTCCTTAACCAGATTTCCGCGAGAAGCCTGCGAGGAAAGGAAGAGCCGACGCTGAGAGGAATTATATTTATTGTGCAAATCCATATACAAATCCAGTTTCCCGTCGCCATCCAAATCACCAGCCCACAACAGAGACCATCCGGCATCGTCAGGCTGTTCGACGGAAAAGATGACCTGTGATTTTGCTCCTGTTGAAAGAATCAACCTGGAGTTCTCTACCACATAGCCCACAGGGGTTGGGTCGTTGCTGACAACTTTGAGATTGTAACTTTTGTCGTCCAGAAACAGGTCAAGGCTCTCGCCGTTCACTAGGTTGTTCTCATCGCCCGCGAAGATTGTCCTCACGGCGGTAGCGCGGAGGAAGTCAGCTCCTTTCAGCAAAAAGAGAGGCTTGCGGGCACGATTTACGCTCACCTTCTTTCCGGTCTTGATCTTCGGATTTTGATCAACGATGGGGTCGAGCACCTTCTCGACTTTCAACATCGCGGGCAGCAGCGCGAACCCGCTGGAGGTCGGGAAAAGCCCCAACCAACGTTCGCCGGATTTGGCTGTAATCTCGTCGCCGTGAAACTCGCCCGTCTCGATTAAGTTGATTCGCGGGATTCTCTTCTGAGCCGCCGCACCGCAACAGAGGATGGTGATGAGGGCGACGAGGTTGAGCAGTGAGGAAGTCGTACTTTTCATACGAACATGTTAGCACCGGACATTTCGTTCCCCAAAGAAATATCCTAACGCCGTTCAGGATGGCAACAGGCCGTGCGCGAATCGGCCGATGCGCGCCACGAGATCGGGCGCGTCGCCCCCTTTTTCGATCTCCGCGACGATGGCCGAGCCGACTACGGCGGCGTCGGCGTAGCGCCACACTTCTGCCACCTGCTGCTGCGTGGAGATGCCGAAGCCAACGGCGACGGGCAAATCCGTAACGGCGCGCACGCGTGCGACGAGACGCCCGGCCTCCGCGCTCGACTCGCTCTGCACGCCGGTCACGCCCGCGCGTGAGACGGCGTAGATGAAACCGCTCGCTCGTTCGGCGATGCGACGCAGGCGCGCGTCGGTCGAGGTCGGTGCGACGAGAAAGATGAGATCGAGTTCGTGCGCGCGGAGCGTCGCGGCGAAATCCACCGCCTCTTCCGGCGCGAGGTCCGTCACGAGCATTCCGTCCACCCCCGCGCGCTGTGCCTCGGCGCATAGACGCTCCGCGCCGAATTGCAGCAGCGGGTTGTAATAACTGAAAAGCACGACGGGCACGTCCGTCTCGCGTCGCGCGTCTCGGATCACCTCCAACACCTCCGCGACGCCCACGCGGTTACGCAGGGCACGCTCGGACGCGCGCTGGATGACGGGGCCGTCGGCCATCGGATCGCTGAAAGGAACGCCGAGTTCGATGACAGACGCCCCGGCGCGCGCGAGTTCCGGGATGAGAGCGCGCGTGGCGTCCAGCGTCGGGTCGCCGGCCGTGATGAAAGGGATAAACCCGCGCCGCTTCTCTTCTCTCAGACGGGCGAACGTCTCCGCGATGCGACTCAAGGCAGTTCGACGCCTCCCACCGTTTCACCGTGCGCGCGCCCGGTCGCGTCTTCCGGTCGAGCCGCATCGGCCACGCTCTGCACGTCTTTGTCGCCCCGCCCCGAGAGGTTGACGAGGATGGTCTGCTCCGGCTTCAACTCGCGCGCCAGCCGCAGCGCGTAGGCGACGGCGTGCGCCGATTCCAAAGCCGGAATGATCCCTTCCTGCTCCGACAGCGTGCGGAACGCCGCGAGCGCGTCCGCGTCCGAAGCGGCGACGTACTCGACGCGCCCGGCGTCGTGCAAAAACGCGTGCTCTGGCCCGATGGATGGATAATCGAGTCCGGCGGAGATCGAATGCGTCAGGGCGATCTGCCCGCGCTCGTCCTGCAAGACGTAACTCATCGTGCCCTGCAACACGCCGGGACGGCCGCCGCCCCGCTCTTTGAACCGCGCTGCGTGCTCGCCGAGTTTGTCGCCGCTGCCGCCGGCCTCCACGCCGATCATGCGCACGCCCGCATCTCCGAGGAACGGGTGAAACAACCCGATTGAGTTCGACCCGCCACCGACGCACGCCACGAGCGCGTCGGGCAAACGCCCGCCTTCGCGTTCCATAAACTCGGCGCGCGCCTCACGCCCGATGACGCTCTGAAAATCGCGCACCATGAGCGGGTACGGGTGGGGACCGAGCGCGCTGCCGAGCAGGTAGTAAGTGTCGCCCACGTTCGTCACCCAATCGCGCAGGGCTTCGTTGATGGCGTCCTTCAAAGTGCGCGCACCCGCCAGCACCTCGCGCACCTCCGCGCCGAGCAACTCCATGCGAAAGACGTTCAGGCGTTGCCGCCGCACGTCCTCCGCGCCCATGTAGACGACGCATTGCAAACCGAACAGCGCGCAGACGGTGGCCGTCGCCACGCCGTGCTGCCCCGCGCCGGTCTCGGCGATGATGCGCCGCTTGCCCATGCGCCGCGCGAGCAGGACTTGCCCGAGGGCGTTATTGATCTTGTGCGAGCCTGTGTGCGAGAGGTCTTCGCGTTTGAGAAAGATGCGCGCACCATTCGCGAGCGCGGTCAGGCGTGCGGCGTAATGAAGCGGCGTCGGGCGGCCGGAGAAATCGCGCAGCAACGCGGCATACTCGGCCTGAAACGTCTCGTCGTCGCGCACCGCCAGATAGGCCGCGCTCAACTCTTCGAGCGGAGCCATCAACGTCTCCGGCACGTAGCGTCCGCCGTACACGCCCCAATGACCTTGCTCGTCGGGCTGAGTGAGAAAATTTTCGGGCATAAAATTTCAGGGACACGCCTCGACAGCTATCTTCGACGCCGAATCATCCATAAATTTGAACGTGTCGCGGGATTATAGCACCGGGACGGCGGCGGGGTTGAGGGCGGGCGCGAGGGTGGAACGGTTGCGCCCTTCGCCTTTGGCGTGGTAGAGGGCTGCATCGCATGCGGCGTAGAGCGTGCGCTCGGAGGTGGCGTGCGCGGGGCAGGATGCGACGCCGATGCTGACGGTACTGATGCCGATGTTCTCTACCTCGTGCGCCGACACGGCTTCGCGCAGGCGTTCGGCGGCGGCGAACGCGCTCGGCTCGGTCGCGCCCGCCAATAGCAGCGCGAACTCTTCGCCGCCCAGGCGCGCCGCCGTGTCGTTGTCGCGCGAGAGTTCCGCGAGCGCGGCGGCTACGTGGCGGATGACTGCGTCGCCCGCCGAATGCCCGTGCGTGTCGTTGACGCGCTTGAGGAAATCAATGTCCACCAAAAGGAGCGAGCAGGCGACGCGGTATCGCCGCCAGCGTTCGAGTTCCTGCCCGAGCGCGGTGCGGAAGCGGCGTCGGTTGGCGAGTCCGGTCAGGTAGTCGCGGTCGGCTTCGGCGCGCAGGCGATCCATCTCGCGCTTGAGTTTGACGAGTTGTTCGGTGCGCGCGAGGAGCAGCGAGAGTTCGGCGGGCAGTTGGAAATAGTCGAAAGCGCCCGCCGTGATGGTTGTGTGCCTGCGTTCGGCGGTGGCTTCCGTGTCGCCGAAGAGGATGAGCGGCACGTCCACCTGCTCGCGCACGATGTGGCGCGTCAGTTCGTCTGCGCTGATGCCTTTGAGATTCGTGTCTGCGATGACGACGTGCGGGCGCGACTTACGCAAAGCAACGATTGCCGCCGCCCCGCTCGCGACGCCGACGACCAACAGACCCGCGCGTGCCAACGCGTCGAGCGAAGCGGCGCAGCGCGGCTCGTCCGTCACGACGAGGACGCGTCCCTGCTCGCGTGAGTTGGCCTGTTCGCTAGTCTCTCGCGCAATTCCGGCGCTCATGAGTTTCGTTGTAGGGCAAGTTCTTTATTGAACAACCAAGCAGGAGGTTTTGGGGCTGTCACCAAGGTCGCGCATCATGCTTTGCAGCGGCGCGCGTCTCACAAACGATACGCGGACAGCATACCTTAAACGGACGGCTGTGCGTCAAGGCTTTTTCTCGCACGCGCGCACCGCGGCGACGAAAGCGCGCACGCGCGCGGCATCTTTCCGTCCGGGCGCGAGTTCCACGCCGCTGCACACGTCAACCGCGTATGGTGCGACGGCGGCGAGCGCGCCCACGACGTTTTCCGGCGTGAGTCCCCCGGCGAGATACAACTGCGCGACCACTTCGCGCGTACGCCGCGCCAGCGACCAGTCAAACGTCTCGCCCGTTCCACCGCGCGCGCGGGCGTTGTAAGCGTCGAGCAAAATCGACCGCGCGGGATAGCGCGCCGCCTCTTCCGGCGCGAAATCTTTCCCGACGTGCAAGGCTTTGATAACTTCATGGCCGCCGAGCGCGGCGCAATACTCGGGCGACTCGTCGCCGTGCAACTGAACCGCCGACACGCCCGACCGCTCCGCCGTGCGCGACACGGCAGCCGCATTATCCTCGTTGACGAACACGCCGACGCACAGCACCGAAGGCGGCAAACGCACGATGATCCGCCGCGCCTCTTCCGGCGCGATGTAACGCGGGCTGCCCGCGTAAAAGTTAAAGCCGAGCGCGTCCGCCCCCGCCTCCACCGCCTCCAGCGCATCCGCCGGACTCGTAATGCCGCAGACTTTGATTTTCACCATACCGCTTCCCGACCACACACTCTCAAATTTGAAATTTCAATTACTGAATTTGAAATTCGCGCATCCAAAACGGCGGTTCGGGAATACGTGATTTCAAATCCACGCCTGCTCATCCTCATTAAAGTTTCGCGCTCATTCGTCAACCTTCCGCGCTCACTCGTCAACGCTCTCTTCGGCCAACAATGAGCGCAATGCTCCGGCCGGGTCGCCCGCGCGCATCAGGGTCTCGCCGATGAGAAAGCCGCGATAGCCGAGCGACTTGAGGCGGCGCAGGTCGGCGTGCGTGCGCAGGCCGCTTTCGCTGACGAGAAGCGCGCCCGGCGGCGCATGCTCGATCAACTCGACGGAAGTTTCGAGCGACACTTCAAAATTGTGCAGGTTGCGATTGTTGATGCCAATCGTCGTCGCTCCACAGAGGGCTGCGCGCCGCAACTCCTCGCCCGTGTGAACTTCGACCAGCGCATCCATCCCGAGTTCATCTTCGGTGATGCGACGGAGACGCCCGAGCGTCGTATCGTCGAGCGCGGCGACGATGAGCAGCAGCGCGTCGGCGCGCGCCGCCGCTGCTTCGTACAGTTGCCACTCGTCAACGATGAAATCCTTGCGCAGCAGCGGGAGCGATGTGGCGGCGCGCACCTCGCGCAAATCTTCAAGCGATCCCCTGAAATAATCCTCTTCGGTCAGGACGGAGATCGCCGCCGCGCCCCCGGCTTCGTATTCGCGCGCGACGGCGGCAGGCGTCGCGTCGCGCCGGATGTCGCCGAGCGAGGGCGAGGCGCGCTTGATTTCGGCGATGACGTTGAAGCCCGTCTCGCCTTCGAGCGCGGTTCGCAGCGCGTGCCCGCGCGCCGCGCCGCGCACGCTGATGGCTTCCTCGCGCACCTCCGCGAGCGTCCGCAGGCTCATGGCCTGCGCCAGTCGCACGCGCTTCCGCTCGATGATGCGGGTGAGAAAATCCGGCGTGCCCGTCATGCGTTGGTCGCTTCCGCGAGTTGCCTGAGTTTGTCGAGTGCGGCCCCGCTGTCAATGCTGTCGGCGGCGAGCGAGGCGGCCTCGATTAATGAACGCGCCTTGCCGCCGACATAGAGCGCGCCCGCCGCGTTGACGATGACGAGCGCGCGGGCCGCGTCGCGCCGCTCGCCGCCGAGCACGCTGCGGATGATGCTCGCATTCATCTCCGCGTCGCCGCCGCGCAACTCTTCCAAAGTCGCGCGAGCGATCCCGAAATCATCCGGCGTGATCTCGAAAGTGCTTATCTCGCCGTGCTTCGCTTCGGCCACGAAGGTCTTGTCGCTGATGGTGATTTCGTCCAGCCCGTCGCGGCCGTGGACGACCCACGCGCACTCCGTGCCGAGGGCGGCGAGCGTGCGCGCGAGCGGTTCGACGAGCGAGGCGTGCCAGACACCGATGATCTGTCGCGGCGCGCCCGCCGGGTTCGTCAGAGGGCCGAGCAGGTTGAAAGTCGTGTGGACGCCGAGTTCGCGGCGCACGCCCGCGACGCGCGCCGTCGCGCCGTGGTAGAGGGGCGCGAACATGAAGCACATGCCGAGCACGTCGAGGCATCTCTGCGAGACGGCGGGGGAAGCGGAGACGCCCACGCCGAGCGCGCCGAGCACGTCCGCGCTGCCCGAACGACTCGTCGCGGCTCGACTGCCGTGCTTTGCCACCGGCAACCCCGCGCCTGCAATGACGAAGGCGGCGGCGGTTGAGACGTTGAAAGTTTTCGCCGCGCTCGATCCCGTCCCGGCCGTGTCTATGAAACATTCGTGGGCGGTCGTGATGCGCACGGCGCGCGCACGCATCGCCCCGGCCATTCCCGTCAACTCTTCGACCGTCTCACCCTTCAACGCCAGCGCAACGAGCGCGCCCGCGATCTGCGCGTCAGTTGCGCTCTCGTCGAGCAGGGCGTCGAGCAGCGAGGCGGCTTCCGCGCGGCTCAGGTTCTCGCCGCGCATCAGACGCAGCAGCAGCGCGCGCAACCCCGCGCCCGCAACGGGTTCGTCCCTCCGCGAGGGCGTCGGCAAAAGCCAGGATGGCCGTTCGTTGCTCATAGTCATTTCGTCCGCTACCCGCTAACGGTTGTCAGTTGTTTGCGTGTCAAGTCGCCAGTTGTTTGCGCGTCGCGCGTTGCAGAGTAAGGCACGCATTCAAACCGGG
>DATCWB010000203.1:0-13701 GCA_036566625.1 Pyrinomonadaceae bacterium | reverse complement strand
CTCCGCCCACGTACGCGAGAATCCGCCGCGCGGCATCGGCAGGCCAGCCTCGTCCATCGCCGCTTTGAACAGTTGACGGTCTTCCGCGATCTTCACGGCCTCGCGCTTCGCCCCGATCATCTCGACGCCGAATTCGTCCAGCACGCCCGCGTCCGCGAGCGCGACGGCGAGGTTCAAGGCGGTCTGCCCGCCAACGGTCGGCAGGAGCGCGTCCGGTCTCTCTTTGCGAATGATCTCTGTGACGGAGGCGAGTGTGAGCGGTTCGATGTAGGTGTGGTCGGCGGTTTCGGGGTCGGTCATGATGGTCGCCGGATTTGAGTTGACGAGGACGACTTCGTAGCCTTCCTGTCGAAGGACACGGCAAGCCTGCGTGCCCGAATAATCAAACTCGGCGGCCTGCCCGATGACGATGGGGCCTGAGCCGATGACCAGAATTTTATGTATGTCCGTGCGTTTGGGCATCTCTTATCGAAATTATAACCAAGTGTGTCTGTTGATTAATGAATGACGGGCATTATATACGGCGCGCGTGCGGAGCGCGAATCGCCGCCGTGTATAACAAAAAAACCAACTCCGTTGTGGGAGTTGGCTCGTGCGTATGAACGTGGCTCGTGTCATCTAGACTTGCTGCGCGTCGAAGCGGCGGCGATAGTCTTCGCCTTCGATGTGGACGGTCTTGCACATCTCGAAGAGGCGTGAGCGCAAGCGCACGCCGACGCGGTCTTCGAGCGTCTCGTCGGTCGGGATGCGGCGCGCGTCGAGGTAGTTGGTGGTGAAGATGGTCAGTTTTTTGTCGTTGTAGCGCGTGCCGATGATCTGCATCATGGTGTCGCGCACCCAGTCGGTCGGTTTCGACGCGCCGAGTTCGTCGAGCACGAGCACCTCGGCCTGATAGACGGGGGCGAGCAGGCGCAGTTCGGACGTGTGCGAAATCTTGTTGTAGGAGTCTTGAATCTCTTTCAGGAGCGAGCCGAATTCGTAGAAGAGACACGGCACGCCCTTCTCCATCAGGCCGCGAAGTATTGCGACCGATAGATGCGTCTTGCCTACGCCGACCGTGCCCATGAACAACAGGCCGCGATCCACGGCCGGGTATTCGCGCACGAGGCGGAAGGCGTAGTTGAAGGCTTTGAGTTGCGTGCCGTTGTTGGGCGCGGGGAAATAGTTGTGGAGCGAGCAGGCGTCGTAGCGGCGAGGGATGCGCGCGCCTTCGAGCATCTTCGTCCGGCCGCCCTGCTCGCGGCAGCGGCAACGGCGCGCGCCCTTGCCCGCAACCACTTCCATGCCCGCGCCGAAGCAGTAGGGGCACGCCGCGAGAGATGCGTCTGACTGCGCCGCGTCCTCGTAAGCGGGCGGCGCGCCGTCGAAGGGCAGCGCGGGCGTCCCCGTGTCCTTCTCGGGCACGGCGCGTAGAGGCGGTATCTTTTTGGCGTTGTCGGACGACATCCTGCTCGGCGGTTAATGCTTGATTGAACTTTGGAACAAAGCCGCGCGGGGTATGACTCTGGTGTGCGGCCTGATTTTCGTACTCCTCAAAAATGTTTATCCCTGAGGGAACGGGGCGGATTATAGCATCCGAAACCGAGATTGCAAGATGAACTTACCGGCGCGACAAAACATAATAATTTTGCCCGAACTTTATCATTTAACCTCCCGATTTTTGCCCTGTCGCAACAAAGCGATGCGCGTGCGCGAACACGATATCAAAGCGCGCGCTCAGAGCAGCCTGAGAAGTAATTCGAGTATGACGGCGAGCGAGATGAGAACGAAGATGGAGAGCACCAGGACGTGCGGCCAGCCGAGCACGTAGCGGCGGCAAGCGCGGCATCTGAGGCCGAGGCCGGGCAGCGGTCTTTTACAGTACGGGCATTTTGCCATCGTTTATAAAAGCAGTTTGGTTTCTCGAAGCAGCCTGGCGCGGCCTCGGAAATGCCGCCAGATGAATTAAACTTTTCAGACGGGGGTAGGATACTGCTCTGTCGTCCCGGCTTAAGCGTCTATGTTATATTTCCTGCCGGTATACTAATTTTATCACGGAGATAATGCAACACGCGCTCGCGCCGGGCGCGTATAAATCTGCTCCACGCATTTATGAGCATCTGGCAGGGACTTCTCGGCAAACTCGGTCTGGGCGACACTGCGCCGCAGCGCGACGCGATCCGCGTCTTTCTTCTCGACGACGACGAAAAGCGCCACGACTGGTTTGACGCACGCTTTGCCGGCGACCATCTCGACATCGCCGTCGAACCGCGCCGCGCCATCGAACTGCTCTCGCAGAATTTCTACGATGCCGTCTTCCTCGACCACGATCTGCTGCCCGAACACTATAAGTCTTCCGCGCACGACGACGAGCGCACCGGCTACGCCGTCGCCGCATGGCTCGCCGCCAACCCGCGCATCCAGCAGGGGGCTACGATCCTCGTCCACACGCGCAACGCCGACGGCGCCGTGCGCATGGTCGAGGAGATGCGCCGCGCCGGCCGACGCGCCGAATACGTCCCCTTCCAACTGCTCCCGCAGAAGATCAAGCACTACTGGCAACGTTGATTAACTTCCCCCCGTCTCAAGACACTTGAAGGAGTGATATTGATGACCCGCACGCCCCGCATCCTGTTGCGTCTCGCCGCGCTGTTGCTCTGCCTCGCCGCCCTGCCCGCCGAAAGCGGGGCACAGTTGAGCGTGGAACAGACCAGAGCACTGTTGAACCGTCCCGCCGTCCAGGCGGCCTTCGCCTTCGTGGACAAAGACCGCGCCGAGACTCTGCGCGAATGGGTTGCCATCACCGAGATCAACGCGCCGTCGGGCAAGGAGAGGCGGCGCGCCGAGTACATCGAAAAAATACTGCGCAGCTACAAACTGTCGAACGTCCATTACGACGCGACGGGCAACCTGATCGCGGAGCGCAAGGGCACGGGCGGCGGCCCCCGCGTCGTCTTCGACGCGCACCTCGACACGGTCTTTCAGGAAGGCTTGCAGATCAAGGCCACGATCCGCGACGGCCGTGTTTACGCCCCCGGCGTCGGCGACGACACGCGCAACATCGAAGCCATGCTCGCCATGATCCGCGCGCTCGACGCGGCGCGGATCAAGACGCGCGGCGACCTCGTCTTCGTCTTCACGGTGGAGGAGGAGACGGCCTTGCGCGGCGCGGAGGAGTACGTCAAAGAGAACAAGGGCCGGATCGATCACTACATCGCGCTCGACGGCGGCTACGAGGGCTTCACCTACGGCGGCATCGGCATCAACTGGTACAAGCACCACTTCATCGGCCCCGGCGGTCACACCCGCTCGCGCACGCCGCCCCATTCCGCTACGCTGCCCCTCGCACGCGCCATCGCGCGCATCTACGAACTCGAAGTGCCGCGCACTCCCTCTTCGAATTTGAACATAGGAATGCTCGGCGGCTCGGAGGTGGTCAACGCGAAGGCGGCCGACGCGTGGTTCACCGTTGACCTGCGTTCGACCGACAACGAAGTGATCGCCGATCTGGAGAAGAAGATTAACGCGATCATTCAGGAGGAGGCGAAGCGCGCAGGGATGACCGTCAAGACCGAAGTGATTTCCACTTCGCCGTCCGCGCAGATTCCCAACCACCGCAACTCGCCGCTCGTGCGCACGGCCGAATCCGTCCACCTCGCGCTCGGCTTCGAGAACCCGCCGATCACCATCACGGGGTCGAACAATTCGAGCGCAGCCCTGCTCGCGGGCATCTCCTCCATCTCGACCGGCGCAGGCCCCTGCGGCGATTCGCACGCCCTCACCGAATACTGCGAGATCGAACCGCTCTACAAAGGCATCAAGAAGATCATGCTGCTCGGCCTCGCGCTGACAGGGATCAGCGAATAGCACGGCCGGGGCGCGGCCGCGTCAGGCGACGGACTTCGGTTGCGGGATTTCCAGGTGGTAGGCGGGGTCGTTGTTGCCGGGCGTGAGAAACTTGCTGACCGCGCCCTTCGTCTGCGCCGCCCTGGTCGCTTTCTCGAACGTCGCTTTGTTCGAGAGAGACGACGGCGAGATGTCGATCACGTTCAGGATGGCCGGGTCGGCGCAGTGGTGGCTTACGTTCGCGGGGCCGAGCGCCCTGATCTTGGCCTCCATCGCCGCCTTGATCTGATCGCTGCTCTTGCCCGCGTTCTTGGCCTTCACGTATTCGTCAATCACCGCTTTACCGGGTGCTCTGTAGAGCGCCTTTTGCGCCGTCACACCTTTACTGACGATGTTGTTGAACATGATGCGCGCCTGATCTACAGGGGTGCGGCTGGTGCTCGTGATCAGACACGAATCGAGATTAGCGGCGCTGAGAATTTCCGTCAGCACTCCGAGCGTGTGGACGCTGACCACGGCCTGATTCGCTTTGGGGCCGAAATTGATTGCGGGTTGTGACATAGTGCGCGGATGATATGCATTGTGCGCACTATGTCAAGAAAATTCTTGGAGGCGGTGAGACGGCACGGCGCGCGCCCGACGGTTCGCGTTAAATCATCCACCTACTTTTTGCGCCCCTTTTCTCGTTCGCGGCGGCGAGCGGCAGCGGCGAGTTCGCCGGGAGTTTTCGCCCCTGCCGGTTGCGGCTTGGGAACTGCCGGCGAAGAAGGTTTGGCCGCGCTCGGGTCAACCTGCTTCTCGGTCTTTCCGGTGGTCGCCAGTTCGATCTCGGAGTTGACTTCGCCGCCGATGAGGATGGCCGCGCCGGTCAGGTAGAACCAGAGCATCAGGATGATGACCGCGCCGAGCGAGCCGTAGGTGGCGTTGTAGGAGTTGAAGTAACTGAGATAGGCGCGGAAGCCGAACGAGACGACGAGCCAGAGCGCAACGGCGACGGTCGCGCCGGGGCTGACCCAGTGCCAACTGCGTTTCTTCACGTCGGGCGCGAGATAGTAGATGAGGCCGAAGGCGGCGAGCACGAAGATGAGCACCACCGGCCACTGCAAAATCTTCCAGCCCAACGTGAACACCCGCCCGAAGCTGAAACTCGCGGCGATGTATTCGGCGATGTGACCGCCGAAGAGCATGAGCGTGAGCGCGGAGAGGATCAGGACGGCGAGCGCGACCGTCAGGCCGAGCGAGATGAGTCGCACCTTCCACCACGGGCGTGTCTCTTCCACCTCGTAGGCGATGTTGAGCGTCTGGCAGATGGCGGTCATGCCGTTCGAGGCTGCCCAGAGCGTGGCGAGGATGCCGAAGGAGATTTTGCCGCCGCCCGAACCCTCTTCCACCTTTTCGATGGTCTCATGGATGAGGTCGCCCGCCTCCTGCGGGACGACCGAGCCGAGCAGGCTCAGAAGGTTTTCACGCAGTTCGCTGCCCGCGTCGGCAAACTGGCCGAGCACGGCCGTGATGAACAACAGGAGCGGAAAGAGCGCGAGCAGAAAGTAATAAGAGAGTTGGGCGGAGCGTCCGAAGATGTCGTCTTCGCTAATTTCCGACCAGACGCGCGTCGCCAGTTCCTTCCAGCTCAACCCCCCGAGTTGCCACAAAGACCCGAACATTCCTTTTGCCCCCTTGTTGCGTTGAATGGTGCGACCGTCGTGTGCGACGCTATTTGACCATGGTTCCGGTACGGCTCCAGCGCGTGTTGCTGAAAAAGCTCTGGATGTAGGGGAAGCCGCTGGTGGGCGCGCTCTCATCGTAAGACCAGTAGACGAAGAGAGCGCGGCCGATGATCAGGTCGCGCGGAACGAAACCCCAGTAACGACTGTCGAGGCTGTTGTCGCGGTTGTCGCCCATCATGAAATACGAGTCGGGCGGCACGACGATGGTCTTCTGCCCGTTGAAGAGTTTGTAAATGGGCAGGTTGCTGTGATCGTCGTCTTCATCGAGGCGCGACGCGGGGCTGTAGGCGACGGTGTAGGAGCCTTCGCCCTGCGGCGGCGGGTTGGCCTCCGTCGTGAGCGGCGCGAGTTCCTCGTTGCCCTCGGTGGTCGGATCGTTCGGGTGATTGATGGCCGTGATGACGCGCTCGGGCAAGGGCTGGCCGTTGACGATGACGCGCGTGCCGCGCAGTTCGATGCGGTCGCCGGGCAGGCCGATGACACGCTTGACGTAGTTGGTGACGTATTGCTTGTTGCCCGGATCGTTCGGCTTGTCCATCCACGGCTCGATGGGGTTGCCGGGATATTTGAAGACCACGATGTCGCCGCGCCTGATCTCGCGCTGCGGAAGGAACGGCAGCGGCTCGGAGCCGGGCGCGAAGATGAATTTATTGACGAGCAGGTGATCGCCGATGGTGATCGTGTTCTGCATCGAGCCGGTCGGGACTTTCACCGCCTGCACGACGAACGTCATGCCGAACAGCGCCATGATCGCCGTCACCACGAGCGACTCGAAATATTCGCGCCACACGCTGCGCGGCGGCCCCGGTTGAGCCGGTTTCGTCTCGGGCGCGCCTACGTCTCCGGCCGCGCGCGAAGCGCTCTTGCGCGCAGCCTTATCCGCCGGAGTCTCTACCGGCGGGTCTTCCATGATCGTCGAACGGGAATCATTGCTCATAAAATTATCGTAGATAAACACGCGCGGGGCGGTCAAGCCGCACGCCCCGCTGCGCTATGTTTAAGCTCTGCCTTACCTTTCAATCCGCCGCTTCGGCCTGCCGCACTTCCGTCTGCGGCGCGAAGTCAACCTGTTCGAGCGCGCGGCGCGCGGCGTCCATTTCGGCGGCCTTGATCGTAGAACCCGCGCCGGGCACGTTGTTGTCGGCGAAGACCACCTCGACGTGAAACATGCGGCGGTGCGGCGGCCCTTCCGTATTGATCACGTTATAGGTCGGCGTGACGTGAAAAGTCGCCTGCACGCGCTCCTGCAACATCGTTTTGTAATCATCGGCCGCGGCCTGCTCCGGATTCGCCTCCGTCAACTCGGAACTGAGCAGTTGCCGTACGAACTCGCTCGCGCTTTCGTAACCGCCGTCCAGATAGACGGCGGCGATGACGGCCTCGACCACATCGGCCAGCAGAGCGCGCTTGCGCCGCCCGCCGGTCTTCTCCTCGCCACGCCCGATACGCAAATAGTCGCCGAGTCCGAGGCGGCGCGCGACGCGCGCGAGCATCACGGTGCTCACGAGCCGGTGCTTCATGCGCGAGAGATCGCCTTCGGTCGCGTCGAGGGTGGATTGATAAAGATAGTCGGCGACGGCGAGGCCGAGCACCGAGTCGCCGACGAATTCGAGCGCCTCGTTGTGCAGGCGGCGCGCTTCGATCTCATCGCCCGGCGCGACGTGCTCGTGCGCCCACGAACGGTGCGTCAGAGCGCGCTCCAGCAGCGTGCGGTCGTTGAAGGTGTAACCGAGCTTTTCTTCCAACGTGCCGAGATCGGCTTCTATCGTTTGGGAATCTTCCACAGTGGGCGCGATTGTAGCAAACGGTGGAGGGAAAGCTGAATCGGAAACGGGAAACGGCTGCTAAAGGAAAAGCGGAAGGGGTCAAGGAAAAGGTGAAGAGTTGCGCTCGTCGCGAGTCGCTTTTCTTTCCTTTACCCTTGACCCCTTCCCCTCGTCACCTTCTTTCATGGCAGAGGTTTCGCGGTCACGCCCGCGATATAGGCTTCGAGTCCTGCGGTGGAATCGTTGTTGCGGAATTTGTAGAAGCGCGTGAGTTCCTGCATCCAGCGAGCGCGCGCTTCCCTGTATTGCGCCTCCGCGCCGCTCAGTGAGACGGCGCGCGCGTAGGCGTCCATGATGAGGTCAACGGTGCTGTTGATCTCTTCGAGCGCGGCCTTGCTCTCGGCCGTCGGCTCTTTGCCGCCGAAGCGCGCCTCGAACTCTTTCGACTGCGGCTCGTAGCGACCGGCGACGTAGGCGGCGGCAAGGCGCGAGTAGATGACCGGCGTATCTTTGATTGCGCCCTCGGACGCGATGGCCTTGCGAAAATAGTTGACCGACTCGGCGGGCGTCTCTTTCAGGATGAGTTCGCCGGTGATGAAATTGAGATACGCGAGCGCGTCGGGTCGGCCGTTGAAAGGCTTCCAGTCGGAAGGCTGCGCGCCCCCTTCGATCAGCGCGGTCGCGCGCCGCGCGAAATCGAGCGTTTCGGCATTGAACGAAGCGTCGCCCGCGTTCGACGCCTGATAGCCTGCGGAAGCGAGGTTGATGATCGTCCGCAAGTTGTCCGGCTCGGTTGCGAGTACCTGCTTGCCGAGCGCGTAAGCCGCCGCGTACTTCTTCTCCCTGAACAGTAGCCCCTCGAACTGCAATTTGCGCGCGGCACGCTCGTAAGTCTCCACCCACACGCGCACGCGCTGACCGTACTCGTCGTCCGGGTATTTGCCGACGTACTCGCGCCCGGCCTCGAAGGCCGCCGACTGGTTGAGATTAACGTTTGCGCGCCAGCGTTCGTAGAGTTCCGCCTGCGCTTCTGTGATTTGCGCCTGCTGCTGCCTGCGCGCCGCCGTCCCACGCTGCGCCGCAGGCTGCTGTTGCGCCGCCGAGGGCAACGCGATGAGACAGAGCAGAAGAGACGGGGCGAGGGCGAAAGTGAGCGCGCGCCGCGACGCGTGCGACGCGGCGGCCTGTGCTTTTTGTTTAGGCTTCATTGCGGGTCGGATACTTCCACTTCTCTGATGCTGCCGATTCGGAAATAGCTTGCCAAGGCTTTTCCGTTCTCGTCAAGCCTTGAGCACGGCGACGAGTTGTGGGCGCACCGGGAAACTACACTCGTTGACCCAAAAGCCGGGCGCATCGTGCTCTACACGACGCGCCCGGCTTCTGTGGTCGAAGACGATTACGGTCTGGGAGTGCCGTTTAGGGTTTTTTGACGGTGGTCTTGGGCTTGGCCGCCGTGGTGCTTTGCGCGGGCGCGGTCGTTGCGGCCGGAGTGGTCGCGGTCGTTGCGCCGTTCCCGTTGCCCGCTCCGGCGTCGCCGCTATCGGAAGCGGTGCCGCCGGTCGAAGGCGCGGGTGTCGCCGCAGGCACGTAGGGCTGCGGCGTGAAGGGCGCGGGCAGCGGCTTCGAAGTCGCGCTCGCGATGAAGGCGTCGAGGCCGGTGACCGAATCGTTGTTGCGGAACTTGTAGAAGCCCGTCAGGGTTTCCAACCACACTTTTCTCTCCGCCACCACTTTTGGATTCGTATCATTGGCGGCCAGATTAACGGCGCGGGCATAAGCGTCGATGACGCGATCCATAACCTGATTCAGATTGTTCAAAGCGAACTTGCTCTCTTCCGTCTCCGGCTTGCCGCCGTACTTGGCCGTGAACTCCTTCTGCAACGGATCATACTGACCGACCTGATAGGCTGCGGCCAAACGGGCATACGCCGCCGCCGTGGTCTTGACGGGCGATTCGAGCGCGAACGACTTCAGGTAGAACGGAATTGCGCCGGCCGGGTCGCTCTTAATCATGTATTCCCCGACCGCGAAGTTGAGATAACCGAGGGCTTCGTCTTTCGACTTGAACAGCACCCATTCGGCCGGAGTCTTACCGGCTTCGAGCAACTGGATGGCCTTCTTCGCGTAACCGAGCGCGGTCGGGCTAAAGGTGGTGTTAGGCGGATTCAGGCTCTGCGCATTGTAACCGGCATAGCCGAGTTGGATCAGCAGGCTCAGATTTTCGGGGTCGGCCGCGATCATCGGCTGGGCGACCTGAAAGGCTTTCGCGTAATCCTTTTTTACATACAGAGCCTCACTGAGTTCGGCGGCGCCGCTCACCTTGCGCACGGCCTCGCCATACTGGGTGACGAACTTCTGCACCGCCTTCGAGTAGGTGTCGTTGCAACTGGCGTACTTCGTCAAGTACTCCTGCCCGATCCCGTAGGCTTCCTTCTGCGCGGCCGGGTCGGGTTGACCCTTCGCGTCCTTCTTACCTTTCAACTCGTAATATCTGGTGTACATTTCACCGCGGGCGGCCTCCTCACAGGGATTGGCGGCGGCAGCGGGCGCGGCGGCGGGCGCTGCTGTTGTCTGCGCGAACGACGGCAGCGCGAAGAAGGTGGCGAGCGCGGCCAGGGTCAACGGTCTGATCAGGTTTCTCATGATGTCGCTTGTCCTCCAAACAAAAATCGTCTGCGTGATTCGGAGCCTTCAAGTAGTGGGGGCCGCGAACGGCTTCAAGCTTCGCGCGTCAATCAGATGCGCAGGCCGCGCGGCTAGTTGCCGTTACTCGCGCGGCACGGGTCGGGTGTGCTGACCTTTGGGGAGGAGCGACACCGAAGTTCTAACGAGTTGTGGGAGCGGGCAACGATTAACGCGTTGCGCCGTGATACTGCAATAACTGACGGAAACGTGTCAAGCGTTGCGACACCGTTAGCCCGCAAAAATAATACGCCGCGTTTTGGGTCCTCAATTAGACACCAAAATGCGGCGCATTGTTCCTTCTATTCCGGTTATAACTTCGTTACGGCGTATTTGTCAGCACGCGGCGCGGGCGCACATCGGTCTGGGGCGTTTGCGTGCCCTGCGACGGCGCGGCGGGCGTATTCGACGGCCGGGCGGCCGGGCGCGTCGTGACATCGGTCGGGCGCGTCTCGACGGGCATCAACACGCGCCTGAGACCGTCGGCCGTGCCCGAATTTCCGTTCGCGTCGCCGGTCGTCTGGTTGGCGGCGTCGGAGTCTTCCTCGGATTCCGTGTCGGCGAGGTTCGTCGGGTCAACCTTCGGGCGCGGCGCGAGCATCTCGGGCGTGAGCCGGATCGACGGCTTGCCGTTGGTCTTGCCGAAGCGGTGAGCGAGCGCGCGGTAGATTTGACCGGCGACCGACGCGGGGAAGCCCCTGCGTGCGTCCGGCCCGCGACCGATGACGGCGATGGCGAGTTGCGGGTCTTCGACCGGCGCGTAGGAGGTGAACGAGCCGTCCCAGATGCCGTGCGCGCCGATGCACGTGCCGGTCTTCCCGGCGATGGTCTGCTGCGGGTCTTGAGCCTTGCGGCCGGTGCCGTAGTTGACCGCGCCGATCATGCCCGGCAGCATCCGTCGCAAAGCTTCCTGCGGGATGTTGAGCTGGCGGCGCACGATGGTCTTGAACCTGACATTCTCCTGCGGCGTGCGCGGCAGGTGCGGGGTGACGAGCGTCCCGCCGTTGCCGAAGACGGAGGCGAGCGTGGCGAGTTGCAGCGGCGTGACCTCGAAGTCGTCGCCGTGCGAACTCATGCGCAGCATCCCCACGTCGTTTTTAAAGAGCGGCACGCGCCCGGCGTACTCGTTGACGTGGTTGATGCCCGTGCGCTCTCCGTAACCGAATTGGCGCGCGTAGCTCGACAGACGCTCGAAGCCGACGCGGCGGCCGACCTGCTGGAAATAACCGTTGTGCGAGTAGGCCAGCGCGTCCGTCAAATTCATGCGGTTGCTGCTGTAAGAGGCGTTCTCGATCATCGGGTCGATGACACCCTCGACCACTCCGGCCAATCCCGAAATGAGTTTGATCGTCGAACACGGCTTGAAGCCGCGACGCACGCCCCACTCCTGATTGACGATGGTATAAACCTGTCCCGTCCGCGGATTCATCACGACCACGGACGCGGCGTGATAACCGAGCGCCTGAACGGCCACGCGGCGCACTTCCGGGTCTTCGCCCGTCGCGTCGTCGCGCAGGATGTTCGCCTGCACCTCGTCGCGGATCGCTTTATCGAAGGCGCGCTGGCGGGCAATCGCGGCCTGACGCGCTATTTCCGCGCGCCGTGCGGCCTCGGCACGCCTTGCCGCCTCGGCGCGGCGCGCGGCTTCCTCACGTCGCTCCTGCGCGAGACGCTCCCGCTTGGAAAGTTTTCCGCCCCTCCCGCGTTCCTCCCTCTGCGCGGCGCGTTCCTTCTTGTTCGCGGCGGCACGCTCGGCGCGCGTCTCTTTCGCGGAAGGCTTTTTCGCGGCCGTCTTGTCGCGACCTTTCTCTGTTTTCGACTTTTTATCGGCCTTCGCGGTCTTGGCGGATTTGGCCGGCGCGGCGGCGGGCTTGGCTTTTTTGGCGGCGGCAAAGGCCGGGGCGGCGATACAGAAAGTTAAGAGCAGGGAGACGAACAAGGGGGACGGGGGATGTATACGGGTCATCAAAAAATCCTCTCCGGTTAAAGCTATTTGAGAGCACACGGCTCTTCCGGGGTGGAAGTCCGCGCGGTTTGTCGGCACTTGGTTTGGTGAACACGTCCGGGCGACCTTACTTGCGCGAGGGTGTGCGCGGTCGCGGCGTGTCCGTTACGGCTTCGGACGAAACAGTTCGTCGGGCTGAAAATGCGCTCCCTAGAACCTGTTCTTTAAACAGTTCCTTCGTTCAAATTTACGATCTTCGTAACTGGCGTGGTGGGGAGACAATCCCCCTAGAGTCTCCGGGGGGTTTGCGTTGGAGACGCTTGCGACTATAACATCACGAATTAGTGACGGGCAACACCTTTAGTTAATTTTGTTTAGCAGAAGGCTGCTATCGTTCAACTTGAAGGAACGATGTATTAAAACGTCACGTCTCGAATGGGAATTTTCAGACTCTTAAACAGTTTCCGTGTGCGTCTGCTGCTCGTGCTGGCCGGTCTGCTCGTCGCCACGCTCGGCGTGCAGTTCTATTTGAATCGCTTATCGGAGCAACAGGTTGCCCGCACCGTCGCAGAACAGGAGCAGGCGCTCGCTGCCGGAATTTCGCTTGCCGCGCAAAGTTTCAATACGACGCAACGGCTTGAAGAACTCGACAAGGAGCGCGGCTTCCTCCTGCGTGAGAAACACACGGGGCGCATCACCAACGTCCTCGTCGTCAAGGACGAAGGGCGCAGCCCCAATCGTCTCGACGATGAAGACCTCATAGACGACAGCCTCGACCCCAAGTTCATCCCGAAGACGCTCGACGACGGCAGCGTCAAGTACTTCACCGTGAACGAGGCGCAACTGCCGCGTCTCGTCTATGCCGACCAACTGGCAAGCCCGCAGCCCGTCGCGGGCGAGCCGCGCGCCTTCACCATCTCCGCCGCCACCTCGCGTGGGCTTAACTACATCATCGTCGTGCTCGGTTCGGCGCAGACGCACGAGTCGCATTCGCTCTGGCAGGACGCACGCCCGCTGCTGCCGACGCTCGCCGTCCTTCTCATCGCCACGCTGGCCGCGGGAATTCTCGTCTGGCGTTTCACGCGGCCGATTCAGGAGTTGTCGGACGCGGCGCGTCGTGTGGCCGTCGGCGATTTCAATTTTCACGTCCCTTCGGCCATGCGCCGCGACGAGATGGGCGCGCTCGCCACGGTCTTCAACGAGATGATCACGCGGCTCGGCGGCATGCGCGATCTCGAAAGTCGCCTTAATCTCGCCGAACGCTCGGCGGTCGTCGGCCGCCTGGCCTCGGCCATCGCGCACGAGATACGCAACCCGCTCAACTACATCAACCTCACGCTCGACCACCTGCGCACCTCGCTCGCGCCCAACGACCCGCAGAAGCGCGCGCTGGTCGAGAAGCTGACGCTCCAGCTCAAGGCCGAGGTGGCGCGCATCAACACGCGCATCACGGAGTTTCTGAAGTACACGCGCCCGGCGAGCCTCGACCTGCGGCCGATGGACCTGCGCGAGACGCTGCGCGACGCGCTCTCGATGGTCGAGGTGCAGGCCGGCGAGATCGGCGTCGAGACGCGTCTGGAGGAGGACGGGCGGGTGCCGCCGGTGGCCGGCGACCGCGAGTCTTTACGTTCCGTCTTCACAAACCTTATCATTAACGGCATGCATTCGATGGAGGGCATGGGGGGCGGGCGCCTGACCGTCAGGCTCGCGGCCGCCGACGGCCGGGCGCGCGTCAGCGTCTCGGACACGGGCCGCG
>DATCWB010000202.1:0-4776 GCA_036566625.1 Pyrinomonadaceae bacterium | reverse complement strand
CGGGCGGGTAGATGTACGTGCCGCGCGCGATGTACTCCTTGAGGATGTCGTTCTGGATCGTGCCCTGCAATTTGTCGGGCGCAACATTCTGCTTACGCGCCACGGCGATGTAGAGACAGAGGAGCGTCGAGGCCGTGGCGTTGATCGTCATCGAAGTGGAGACTTCTCCGAGCGGGATGCCGTCGAAAAGTCGCTCCATGTCTTCGAGCGAGTCAATGGCGACGCCGACCTTGCCGACTTCGCCCGCCGAGAGCGGGTCATCCGAATCGAGGCCGATCTGCGTGGGAAGGTCGAAGGCGACGGAGAGACCCGTCGTGCCGTGCGCGAGCAGGTACTTGTAGCGCGCGTTCGACTCTTCGGCCGAGGCGTAGCCCGCGTACTGGCGCATCGTCCAGAAACGGCCGCGATACATGTTGCGTCGGACGCCGCGCGTGTAGGGGTAAGAGCCGGGCGAGCCGAGGTCGCGTTCATAGTCGGGCGCGTCGGTGTTCTGTGGGTTGAAGTCGTTAGCGAGTTCGATGCCGGAAGAGGTCTCGAAACGCGCGCGGCGTTCCGTGGGCGGCATCGCGGCGGCGTCGGTTTTGGTGCTCATATCGGTTTCGTTTCGCAAGTTGAAGTCAGCTTCGAGGTCGCCTCTACGACAAGCACGCTAGCACACGGCGCGCACCCCTCGCAATGCATGGTTTTGCGCCGCCGCGTCGTGCATTTTGAATGCACCTCGACTGGCAACCGAACCCCCGCCAAAAGCGTCTGAAGAACGTCCGCCCCCAACGCTTCCCTGATAACAATCAACTGACAAAAGAAAGACCCAATACCCGATGAGAAGAATGCTCTTTGTGTCTGTTCTCCCTCTAGTTGTGTTCCTTGCCCCCTTCCTCCCGCAGTCCTCCTTCTTGAGCGGACTCGGCCTGTTCTCGCTCATAGCCCCGAAAAACGCTGCCGAACGCTCCGCCAATGGGGAAGCGGGATTAAACGAAATGCGGGCGCGGATCAAGGCGGCCAGGCAACTGCTCCAGCGCGAAACTCCGCAAAGCACGGATTTTGTGACAGTCGCCGTCGCGGACGCGTCTACCCCGGACGTACACCTCATAAAACTACCTAAAGTCGCTTTTCTCGATAGAAACGTCGAGACAATCGCCACTTCCCCGGCGGGCAAGACTTTCAAGCTGCGCGCCGTCCGCTCCAATTACGTCAACACCGCCCTGCGCGTGACGGACGCGGCGGGGCGCGAGTTTCAGCCGCTCGTCGTGCAGTATCCTGTTGAGAAGGGTGGCTCGCTCCGCGAAGTCGGCTACTACTCGTCGGCGCACCCCGCGCTCAATTCGCCCGCGCTCGTCAGCGGCGGCAGGGCTTACGTCCACCGCATGCTGAACGAGGCCGCCGCGCGTCTGGCCGGTCACGGCAAAGTGATCTCGCCCGAAATCATTGACGCCGCCGAACGGCTCTGCGTCGTCGAACACACGGATCACAAGCGTTTCAAGACCGAAGACCACGCCTCGCTCTACAACGAAATTTTCACGCTCTACGCGCTGAACGGGAGCGACACCTATCGCTTCTCCGTCAGTTCGGCGGGCGCGGGCGGCATGGTGCAGATGATTCCGCCGACTTACAAGGCGATCCGCGAGATGCACCCGTCGGTCAAACTCAACCCCGACTTCGTCGCCGGGATGCGCGACCACTCGAACGCCCTCGAAGCCATGTTGCTCTACATGCAGGGGACATGGGACGACCTGCTGGAGCAGGAAGCGGTGAGAGACGCGCTTCGCCAAAATATCGCCACGCAGACAGAACTGCTGGCCGCCGGCTACAACTCGAATCCCATGCGCCTGCACCTCTATCTCGAACGCGGCGGCGCGAACTGGCGCGCGCTGATCCCCGTCGAGACACAGATGTACCTGCGCATCTACGCCTCGGTCGATGGCCTCGTGGACTTCAAGAAACGCTCCTGAAACATTTCACCTCCAAACGTCGCCGCCATAGGGCGCACGCCTGCGGCGCGTCGGCGATCCGGCAAAATCAGAGGGCGCGGAGTTACAAACTCCGCGCCCTCTGCCTATCTTCCGGTTGACCAAACGCGGGCGACAAGCGTAGCATCGCGGGCATCCATCAGCAGAGCGAACGGGCGGCCGAAGCACGGGGGAACGGGTTGGAGATCAACGACGACGCAAAAGAGTTGGTACAGGAGATCGGCGAGGCGATCAACGCCGCGGTGGAGCGTTCGCCCGACGTGGCCGATGCGATCTCGCGCCTGCGCGCGGCGGGCTACGAGATGGAGTTGACGCTGAAACTGGAGATCGGCCTGCGCGAGACCGAAACGGGCGACGAAGAAGGCTCGGCGACGGCCGAGGCTGTCGAACAGGGCGCGCGGCTCGAACTCACCGACGAAGACCGGCGCACGCTGCGCAGCATGAAAATCCGCTTCGACGAAAGCGAATAAGCGCGCCTCAAATTACGCGCCCGGAACGTGCCCGGAATTGGTCGCGACAATCGTGCTTTGCCTTAATTTGCGCGGTTATGCTATCTTCACGGTCTTAAGTAATCCGCTAATTTTCGCCCTTAACCGACACACGAAAGAGGAGTTGCTCTAAAGTTATGTCTACGCCTAATGGAAACGCCGGGAACGGCCATAATGTAGGCAAGGTGGTGCAGATCATCGGCCCCGTGCTCGACGTGGAATTTGAAGAGAATCACCTGCCGCCGATCTACACGGCGCTGCGCGTCACGTCCGAAGGCTTCGACGTGCCCGAACCCATAGACATCATCTGCGAGGTCGAACAGCACCTCGGCGAAGGCCGCGTGCGCACCGTCTCGATGAAGCCGACCGAGGGCGTCGTGCGCGGGATGCGCGCCATCGACACGGGCGGCCCGATCACCGTGCCCGTCGGCAACATGACTCTGGGGCGCATCATGAACGTCATCGGCGAGCCGGTGGACAATCTCGGCGCGGTCAGTTCCGAGGAGCGTTACACCATCCACCGCCACGCGCCCACGCTCGACGAGCAATCGACCGAGTTGGAGATGTTCGAGACGGGCATCAAGGTCATCGACCTCATCCAGCCCTTCCTGCGCGGCGGCAAGATCGGCCTGTTCGGCGGCGCGGGCGTCGGCAAGACGGTTCTGATCATGGAACTCATCAACAACATCGCGAAGGCACACTCCGGCTTCTCGGTGTTCGCGGGCGTCGGCGAGCGCACGCGCGAGGGCAACGACCTTTTGCGCGAGATGGTCGAGTCGGAAGTTATCCAGTACGGCAAGGCGTTCAATGACCACTTCAAGGAGACCGGCGAGTTCGACATGACGAAGGTCGATCTCAAGGCCGTCGAAGAATCGAAGGTCGCGCTCGTCTACGGGCAGATGACCGAGCCGCCGGGAGCGCGCCTGCGCGTCGCTCTGTCCGGCCTCACGGTCGCCGAATACTTCCGCGATCAGGGCCTGGACGTGCTGCTCTTCATCGACAACATTTTCCGCTTCACGCAGGCCGGCTCGGAAGTGTCCGCGCTGCTCGGGCGCATGCCTTCGGCGGTCGGCTACCAGCCGAACCTCGCCACCGAGATGGGCGAGATGCAGGAGCGCATCACCTCTACGAAGACCGGCGCGGTCACGTCCATTCAGGCCGTCTACGTCCCGGCGGACGACTACACGGACCCCGCGCCCGCCACGACCTTCGCGCACCTCGACGCCGTCACCGCGCTCTCGCGCCAGATCGCCGAACTCGGCATCTACCCGGCCGTCGATCCGCTCTCGTCCTCTTCGCGCCTGCTCGACCCGCGCATCATCGGCGAGGAACATTATCAAACGGCGCAGGACGTGAAACGGATTTTGCAGCGTTACAAGGAACTGCAAGACATCATCGCCATCCTCGGCCTCGACGAACTCTCGGAAGAGGACAGGCTGGCCGTCGCGCGCGCGCGCAAGGTGCAGCGTTTCTTCTCGCAGCCCTTCTTCGTCGCCGCGCAGTTCACCGGCCTCGAAGGCAAGTACGTCAAACTCGAAGAGACCATCAGAGGCTTCCGCGAGATCATCGACGGCAAGTGCGACGACCTGCCCGAACAGGCGTTCTTCCTACAGGGTACAATCGAAGACGTACGCGCGAAGGCTCGCCAGATCGCCGAAGCGTAAAATGCGGTGACAAGTGATGAGTGACAAGTTAAAACAGAAGAAATTCCATCTTTAAACTTGTCTTGATTCTGGCTCGTCACTCGTCACTTGTCACTCGTTACTTAAAGATATGGCTGACAGATTACAACTCGACATCACCACCCCGGAGCGCGGCGTCCTGTCGGAAGCGGTTGACGCCGTCACGCTGCCGGGACTCGGCGGTGAACTCGGCATCCTGCCCGGCCACACGCCGCTCATCTCGCAACTGCAATCCGGCGTCCTCTCCTACACGCAGGGCGCGGAGACGCGCCGCCTGCACGTCTCCGGCGGCTTCGTCGAAGTGAGCGACGACCGCGTCGCCGTGCTCGCCGACCTCGCCGAGCGACCCGAAGAGATTGACGTCGCGCGCGCCCGCGCCGAGCGCGATCAGGCCGAAAAACTGCTCGCCTCCGCCACCGGCTCGGAAGACGAGTTATCACGCGCCCGCACCCAATTGGAACGCTCCCTCTCGCGCCTTAAAATTCTCGATCACAATTCGGGAAACTAACCTTCCGGGTTCAAATTTACAGACCGGCGGCAGCGCGAGTTCGAGATATTTGATCTCAACCCGCGCTGCCGCTTTTTCAGCCTCCACGCTCCGTTTTTATCGCATCTTTTTTTGTTTCATACTTGCAACAA